>JBJTOM010000538.1:0-12279 GCA_046074585.1 Planctomycetota bacterium
GACCGCCCCGCCAAACCCAACTACTCCTCCCCCGTTGTCCTCACCGCCGCCGGACGCACCCAGCTGGTGCTCACCGGCTGCGACCTCGTCACCAGTCTCGATCCCACAACCGGCCAGACCTTTTGGGAATTCCCCGGTGCCACCACCGAATGTGTGACCACCACCGTCACCGACGGGCAACGCATCTTCACCAGCGGTGGCTACCCCAAAAATCACGTCTCCGCTGTCTTCGCAGACGGCACCGGAAAACTGGCATGGGAAAACAACGCCCGCACCTACGTTCCCTCCATGCTGCTGCACGACAACGCACTCTTCGCAGTTCTTGATGCCGGCATCGCCATGTGCTGGGACAGCGCTTCCGGTCAGGAACTCTGGAAAGGTCGGCTCGGCGGCACCTTCAGCAGCAGCCCGGTCCTCGCAAACGGAACCATCTACGCCACCAGCGAAGAAGGCACCACGTTCGTCTTCGAAGCCTCCAGAGACAAATTCACGCAGGTCGCCTCCAGCAAACTCGGGGATCATACGTTCGCCTCCCCCACCATCTGTGGCAGCCGCATCTATCAACGCATCGCCACTTCCGAAAACGGCCGTCGACAGGAATTCGCTGTCTGTATCGGCAGCTGAAATTCCCCGGAAATTCGCCGGAAAACTGCTGTTCCGTCAACCCCCCCCCTTCCTCTACACTCCCCGGAATTCCTCCGGGTGTGTCGCTTTCTGCCCGCTCGACCGCTGGCCGATACCCCTTTCATCCCCGCAAATCACCGAATGAGTCACGGATCGACTCAATGACGGAAAGGAGTCCGTTTATGCTGCTTCCCCGCGCAATACGCCTCGCTACCCTCCTCACGGCGCTCCTCTTCGCCACCACCTCCACTTCACTCGCCCAGACCACGCGCATCTCCCGCGTCGATACAGGCTCCGGAAATCCCAATCGTGGCCTCCCAGGCGGCGACCTCGATACCCCCGGCAGTCTCGGCAGCCGCACCCTCTCGTCCCCCCGCGAAAACGTCGATTACTCCCGCGTCGATCGCCGCACACTCGCCAACCTCGTCCGCGAAGCCTGGGATGAATCCGGCAAACTCTACACCGCGCTCGATGCCGACTACCGCCGCAACCCCCAGCTCCGCTCACTCCTCACCGATCTCAGCCGCCTGCGCACTCTGACCGGACGCCTCAGCCAAAGCCTCAGCACAACCACCGACCTGAAACTCATCGTCGAAGATTTCCGCGAAACCGACGCCGACTGGCGCGTGTTTTCTCATCGCATGTCCCAGGTTCGAGGACTCAGCGCGGCCACCACGCAAAGCCTCCAGCGCATCGATCGACTCGATCTGGAAATCGGCAAACTCTTTCAGGTGGCCCCCACGCTCGATCGCCGCGCCCTCCTCCAGCAGCTCTCAAGCCTTGAAAATTCCCTCTTCAACCTCGCTGACGAACTCCAGCGCGATGTCAATGCCCCCACCCAACTGATCACCTCCAGCCGCAAACTGCAGCAGCAGGTGGCCCGCATCTCCTCCATGGTCGTCGATGACTACACCTACGAACGCATCGTCAATGAATACAACCGCTTCGACCAGGCCTGGCTGCAGCTCATGCCTCAGCTCTCAGCCGTTCGCAATTCCTTCGTTGAACGCAACATCCAGCGACTCTCAGCAGCCAACTACAGCATCCACGAACTGCTCTGGATGGACACACCAACCAGCCGCGCACAACTTAAACAAACCGCCGATGCCCTGACTCAGGACGTCGATGAATTCTACACCCGCACCAACCTGCTGCTGCTGCTGAACTTCAAAAATGCCAGCCAGACGCTCAACGTCGCCACTGACTTCTATGGCACCGTCCAGAACTTCAGCGATCTGCTGGAACGCAACGAAGATGACGCTCAGCTTGTGGAAAGCTTCCGCTACATCGAAGACTATGGCTCCGTCTTCCTGCAGACGTTCCGCAAGATGAAAAGCCAGGCCGCCATCGTTGTCCTGCAGGAAATCGAAGACGGAATCACAGCACTCCGCCGCGAACTCAAACTCGGCAGCTCCACCATCCAGGAAGATGTCGACCTCGAAGTCATCGCTGCTGCCCTCGAAGATCTCGCCGATCAACTTGATCTCGATATCCGCCAATGGCTCAATACCGAACGGCCCACCTGGCGGAACGATGCCACAACAGCCTCCACCGCCTTCGTCAAACGCTGCCAGCGACTCCATCGCCTCGTTGACTCCAAAGCCCGCACCTCCGATCTGACCCGCGAAGTCGATGCGCTCTTCACCGAATGGAGAACCCTCTACGCGTTCCTCGAACGCTCCCGCACCGCTGACCGCCAAAACCTCGCCTGGCGCGCCAAACTCATCAACGAACAACTCGTCAATCTCGACACCGCCCTCCAGCCCTGACAGCTCTCGCAGAGCCGAAATTCCAGACACACAGCCCGAATTCTGAGCGGCCCGTGGGTTCCCATCCGGAAGACCCACGGGCCGCACGCTTTTTGTGCACATGTGCACGATGTGATGGCTTGCCGAAAGCCGCCCAGACGTCTCTGGCCTCGCAAAAAGCCTTCGCCACCCCTGAGACAATCCGTTCAACGCTTTGCTTCTTCGGAAATGTTGATTTACTAATCGCCGTTGGGCACTGTTTATGCAACCTCGCGCGGATGATGGCGTCTGGTGGTCACAAACGGCTCACACACATCCGCCAGATCGCTCAGTCACCTGAACACGCGTTCCCCTCTCCACTCTTCATCTCACGGAATTCCCTCTCATGCGGAATGCAGTCTGCCTCATCCTTGGCGGCGGCAAAGGCACTCGACTCCTGCCTCTCACAGAATATCGCTCCAAACCCGCCGTCCCACTCGGAGGCAAGTACCGGCTGATTGACGTGCCCATCTCCAACTGCATCAACAGTGACATCAGTCGCATCTATGTGCTCACCCAGTTCAACTCCGTCAGCCTTCATCGACACATTCGGCAAACCTACAACTTCGACCTGTTTCACAACGGTTTCGTCGAGATTCTCGCAGCCCAGCAAACGCTGGATGGCTC
The DNA here is from genome assembly GCA_046074585.1 of Planctomycetota bacterium. Lineage (GTDB taxonomy): Bacteria > Planctomycetota > Planctomycetia > Planctomycetales > Planctomycetaceae > SXXK01. The sequence continues at coordinate 3,039 of JBJTOM010000538.1, forward strand.
CAACTGGTACCAGGGCACAGCAGACGCGGTCCGTAAACAGGTGCGATTTCTCAAGGAATACGGCATCCGCTACGTGCTGATTCTCTCCGGTGACCAGCTCTATCGCATGGACTTCCGCACCATGCTCAAAACGCACGAAGCCGCCAATGCCGATGTCACCATTTCCACCGTCCCTGTCACCCGCTCCCAGGCCCGCGCCTTCGGCATTATGCAGCTGGATGACACCGGGCGCGTCACCGGCTTTGTCGAAAAACCAAAGGACGACAGCGCCCTCGATCGCGTCCGCACTCCCGGCTCATGGATCGAAAGCCGCGGCATCGAATCCCGCGGCCGCGAATACCTCGCCAGCATGGGCATCTACCTCTTCAACCGCGACCTCCTTGTCGATCTTCTTGAATCCACCACCCACGAAGACTTCGGACGCGACATTTTCCCCATGGCTATCCGCCATCATCGCGTCCAGACACACCTCTTCGACGGTTACTGGGAAGACATCGGTACCATCCGCGCCTTCTATGACGCCAACCTCGCTCTCACCGATGCCAATCCTCCATTCCACTTTGCCGACCGTCAGGCGCCCATTTTCACCCGCCCCCGCTTCCTCCCGTCCACCCGCATGGGCTCCTGCACCGTCCGCGAAAGCCTCATCGCTGACGGCTGCTTCATCGGCTCTGCGGCCGTGCTGGAAAAATGTGTCGTCGGCATGCGAACCCACGTCGGCCGCAACGTGACCGTCAGGAATTCCGTCATTATGGGCGCCGACTTCTACCCCACCACAAACGATCATCTGGTCGCTTTCGGTGACACTGCACCCGTCTGGGGCATCGGAGATGGCGCCTACATCGACGGCGCACTGCTCGATAAAAACGTCTGCATCGGCCGCAATGCCCGCATCGTTGCCTCCGAAGCCCCCTCACCCAACTGCGATGTCGATGGCGTTCCCATCGTCGTCAGAGACGGCATTGTCGTCGTTCGCAAGGATGGTCGTGTGCCCGATAACTGGCGGTTCAAAAAAGCCTGAACTAAACTCCGGCCGTGACGATCCCACCTTCTCCCCTGCTCAGACGGCCCCCGCGTATGTCCAACTCCCCCAAAACGCTCCGCGCCGGTATGGTCGGCATGGGCATGATCTTCGACGAAACCTACCGCCCCTTCTTCGAAACCACCGCGAAACGCGGCCTCTATGACCGCTCCTTTGGCGATGTCGACGTCCAACTCGTCGCCGTCGCCTCCAAAACCGGCAGCCGCGCCGCCCGCTACCAGCAGCAGGCGGCCGACATCCTGCCCCCGTTTCTCAGCTTCACCGGTGACAACGCAGTCCCGGAAATGCTCCGCCAGCCACTCCACTTCGCCTGCGTCGCCACGCCCGACGATCGCCACTTTGACGCCGCCAAAGCCATCCTTGAAGCCGGCGTCCACCTGCTCATCGAAAAACCCTCCGTCCTCTCGCTCGCACAATTCGACGAACTCGTCGCCATCGCCGAACGCAGACAACTCCTCGCCCGCGTCGTCTACCACAAACTCCTCGACCCCGACCACAAAAAACTTCGCACACTCGTCGCCGATAACGTCCTCAGGCACGTCAATAACGGCTACTGCTCGCTGCTTGAACCCCGACAAATCTCCGGACAGCAGTTTTCTGAGTGGATCACGGGGCGGAATCCCGGTACCTATGTCGCCGTGCACTACATCAAACTCATCGACTTCACCTTCGGCGGAAAACTCAAAACCATCCTCTGCACCGGACAACGCGGACTCGTCGGACCCAGACACGGCACCACCTGGGACAGCTGCCAGCTGCGACTCATCTACGAATACGATGACCAGCGCGAAGCGGCCTTCGATATCCACACCTCCTGGGTCACGCCCGATAACTTCCCCGGTTACGTTGAACAGGAAGTCCAGTTCCGCTTCGATAACGGCGTCTGGAACGGGCACTCCCGCAAACGCGGCGTCGAACTCACCGTCGAACAACTCACACCCCTCAAACTCAAAAACACCATCAATACCCACTACAACGCCGCCTTCCTCGAACCCTGGAACGAACGCTCCCAACGCGGCTACGGCATCGAAGTCATCGAACGCTTCGCCCGCGAAACCGCCTTCGTCGAATTCGGTGGCCCCCCTGCCGAACGCCCCAGCCGACTCACTCAGATCCGCTCCCTCCACTACGCCGACCTCGCCGCCGATCGACAGGTCGTCGCCGCCGTCGAAGCCATGGAACGCATCCTCGAGGCCCAGGCCGCCGGTTACCCCGATCGCGTCGCCAGATTCGACGGACATTCCGTCACACTGCACTAAGCCAGTCACCGCATTCCGCACCAGGAACTCCGCATGCCAATGCACGACTGGTCCCGCGTCACCCCCGGTATCTGGCACAATTTCCCTTACCGCTGGATCGCAGCCGTCATCGAACTCGTCTCCCCTGGCAACCAGGACTCCCGCCACGCCCTGCGTTCCTTCGTCGAAAAAGCAGTCGATCTCCTGCACGAACATGTCAATCTGCTGGTGATCGACCCTTTCCCGCCCGGTCACCGTGACCCCCAGGGCATTCATCAGGCCATTTGGGACCAGATCGCTGACAATGCATTCGCACTGCCTGACGATCGGCCCCTGACCCTCGTTCTCTGATATCCACGCCACAGCCCCCCACTGGACAGCACTATCAGAAATGGCATCACCGGGGCACGCATCCGCGTGTCAGTCCAGTACACCACGTGCAAACCGCAGAACACCAGCACACACAGCCACATGAGCACCTCTGATGGTCGCCGGCGACTCCCCAGCCCGGCAGCCAGCCCGCACCACCAGAACCCATACCACAATCCAGTCAGCCACTGCACGGCAGAACCACTCCCTCCGCTCCCGGTGATCGCCCAGAACCGCGTGACCCGCAGGACACACGCACCCACGAACGCAGACCAGTCACCCCGGATGGACGACTCCGCGCAGGCATAATACCAGCGATCCAGGGCCGGCTCGTCCCCAGGACGCACCCCGGATAACTCAGCCTCCCTCAACGTCCGCCGCTGCCATAACTCCAGCCGATCACCTCGCCACGGATAACCATTGCCCTCATTCCCCGTCGGCTGATGAATCACGTCGCGGTAAAAGTCCGGGTTGTTTCCCAATGCCAGCGTGTAGCCGCCGTGAGTCGTTGCGGGGATAAAAGTGCCAAACACCACCGCATTCCGGAGCACCCACGGAAACAACCCAACTCCAAAACCACACCCCGCCACACTCACCAGCCCCATTCTCAGCCAACCACCACCACGACCTCCGCCGCGCCAAACTGCTCGCACACAACTCACCACTCCTGCCGCCAGACACATCGCCGCTGCCAGCAGCACTGCAGGACGAATCAAACCCCCGGCCGCAAACAGCAGCCCCGCGAACGCCGCTGTCAGCAACACATTCCACCGCACACCCGCACCTGGTTTCTCAACGCCATCCGTAACACCATCGACAACACCGCTCCAAAGATAGCAGACCAGCGCCATCGACAGCACCGCCGCACACGGCACCTCAGACATCGGCTGCACGGAATACAGCACCAGGAGCGGATCAAAAGAAACACCAACCACCGCCAACAGCACCATGGCCCGCGGGAGCCCGGCCAGCACCGCAAGTGCTGCCGTGGACCAGCTGCAGCACAGCGACAAAATTAACTGCACCACCAGTACCGCAGTGCTCGCACGCAATCCCAGCCAGAGCGGGACAGCCAGCAGCAGCACAAAACCCGGTGGCCGAAAGGCCGTCGATACACCCGTGTACGGGCCCGCGTATCGTCCCAGCCGCAGCAGCGTTTCAGCATGGGCCAGATAGCCGTCCGCATCCTCCAGCAGCAAACCAGGACGCTGCAACGCCACAAACCACCGCAGCACCGCACCGACAAACACAGGCAGCAGAAACAGCGGGTCACGCCACAGCGGTCCAGAGGGCAGGACAGAGGGCACATCAGAACCGCTCATCGGGTCTCTCCTGAGCACTATGGCAATACCCAGCGTCCACTGACAACCCCGCCCGGACCACATTCATACTCCGCTCGTCCATTGCCCCCACGCGATAACTGCAGCCACTCCATTCGCGCGACCTCCACCACCACTCCCGCAAAATTCACTCGACCCGCCAATACCTCCCCACGGTCCGGAATCCGCCCCCGCACTCCCTCCGGCAAATTGCAGTCCCCCGCCCCACATTCCGTCCCCGGAACGCCAGGCGCCAGATACATTCGCAAACTGGTACACGCCGACTGCTCCCACAAACCATCCACCTCCGCCCCATCCGTCAACACCCGCGCCCGCCCGTTCACCGCCAGCTGCGTCTCCGTCGCCGAATCATAAAATAACAACGACACCTGCGGGCAATCCTCGATGTCCCTGACCTTCCCCGAACGGACGTCCGTGTGAAACCAGAGCAGTCCCGAGTCTCTTTCCACACCACGCAACACGATGCTCCGCTGACGGGCTAAGCCCCCACGCTGCGTCGCCAGAACAGGAATTCGCCAACCCCCGCCCGCACCCAACCGTGCCACTGCCTCCAATCGCTCCCAACAACCCCTGTAAACTTCAGACAGTTCCGCTTCCAATGGCCATTCCTCCCCGACTCACACCCGACTCACACCCGACTCACACCCGCTCACCACCGACAAACCACCAGCACAGCCACGCCAGCAGCGGAAACAACACAAAGATCAACAGAAATCCAATGACCGTCGACCGCAGATTATCAGGCCAGCGAGCCATCTGAAAACTCCTTCACCAACGGAAATCACCTGCACCGCTCCGCTCATTCTCTCTGAAATCGCCTCCGAACAACACATCCCTCCACCCGATTTCTTCAAATTCGCCCCCCTATCCGCACCCCAACTCTCCACTCCCACTGGAGAAGGAAGATTCAAGCCGCTGGATCGCGTGGGGTTTGAAGACTTCGAAGACGTTGGACTCACGTCCGGCGGCTCAGGATTCGCTGACACCACCCAGTTCGGTCCAGTCAACAAGCTGGATGTCCGGCTGCAGAATTTCCACGAAGCTGGTGCGGGAACTGGTTTTGATCCCGCGTCCTCCGCGTGAGCTGACCTGGTATTTTGTCTGACCGAAGCTGAGCACATTGTCGTTGTCGTTCTTCACGCGGAGGCAGTCGCTGGGGCGCGTCAGCTGCACGAAGCCAAGGAGTTCGTCGCCGGGTTCAAGTTTGATGCCGCGAACGCCTTTTCCGGCTCCTGACAGCACGGGCACGTCTTCGATGGGGAAGTGCAGAATTCGGGCTTTTCTTGAGGCGAGAAAGACGGTTTGGGCGTCCCGTACAAGTTCGACGGCGATGACCTGATCGTCTTTGCCGGGTCTGCAGTATTTTCGTCCGGCTTTGGTGGACGGTAAGCGGAAGAATTCGAAGGGCAGTCTGAGCACCTGTCCGGAGCGGGTGGCGGCCAGCAGCGTGATGCCGGTTTCATTGCCCACGGCCTTCAGATCAGGAACGAAACGCGGATCGGTGGTGAGAGCAGCGACCACGGTGACACCGTCCTGCAGTTTGGCCCGTTTGGCCAGCGGTTCTCCGTAGCCGGAGGAGATGGGAATCTGTTCGATGGGCAGTGTGTAGGCGACGCCGTCGGAGCAGAAAAAGGCGACGTGATCGAGTGTACTTCCGGGGGCAACGGTGAGTACGGAGTCACCTTCGCGAACGCGGGTGCGAGCGATGCTGCTGAGCTGTCCGACGCGTTTGATCCAGCCTTCCTTTGTGACGACGACATTCGTGTTTTCGCGGACAATATAAGCCTGCGGATCAAACTCCACGATTTCTTCGGCCGATCCCAGTTCGCTGCGGCGCTGATCGGCGAAGTCCTTTGCGACGTCTTCGAGCTCCCCTGTGATGAGTTTCCACATGCGTGTGGTGGATTTCAGGGTGGTTTCGATCTTCGCGGCTTCCGCCTGCTTTTCAGCAAGCTCTTCGCGGATTTTGTTGATTTCCAGTTTCGAGATGCGGTAGAGCTGAAGTTCGAGAATGGCGTCTGTCTGGATATCGGTGAGGCTGAATTCGGCCATCAGCTTTTCAGCGGCGTCCTTCCTGCCAGTGCTGGCACGGATGATCTTCAGCGCCCGTTCCAGGCCGTCAAAGACAATGGCGTAGCCTTCCAGAATATGGATGCGTCTGCGGAGCTGTTCCAGCTGAAATTCCAGACGCCGCCTCACGGTCGTCATGCGGAAGTCAAGGAAGTGCTGCAGGAGTTCTTTGAGGCTGAGGACGCGCGGGACTGTCTGACCGCGTTCGGCGGGTATCAGACACGTGGCATTGTAGCCGAAATTCTGTTCCAGCGACGTGTGTCGGTAGAGAAAGGCCATGACAGCTTCAGGATCGGCGCCGGGTTTCAGATCAAGGGCGATGCGGAGTCCGTTTTCTTCGTTGGTGTCATCATTCACGGCTTCCAGCTGCGGGAGCCTTCGAGCGGCGATGATTTCGCCGATTTCGGTCATCAGCGTTCCGGTGGTGGCACCGTAGGGGATCGAATAAATCAGGATGCGTGACGGATTCTCTTTCCGGCCGTCGCGATCGAATTTCCATTCGCCGCGGATCCGAATGGCACCGCGTCCGGTTTCATAGATCTCGCGCAGCTCGGCGCGGTCGGTGATAATCCGGCCACCGAGCGGAAAGTCGGGACCTTTGATGTACCGCATCAGCTGTGCGGTGGAGGCTTCCGGGTTTTCAATCAGATGCACCGCAGCACGAATCACTTCGCCCAGGTTGTGCGGCGGCATATTGGTGGCCATGCCAACGGCGATTCCCGCGGAACCGTTCACCAGCAGTGCGGGGTAGCGGGCCGGGAGCACCACAGGTTCTTCGTCCGCTGCATCGTAGGTCGGCCGCATATCGACTGTGTTGAACCGGAGTTCAGTCATCAGGTTTTCGGCAAGCCGCGACAGGCGCGCTTCCGTATAACGCCCCGCAGCAGCTCGCAGACCAATGATGGAACCGAAATTCCCCTGGCCGGCCACAAGCGGATAACGAAGCGTGAAATCCTGAGCCATGCGGACCAGCGCATCGTAGACGGCCATTTCGCCGTGAGGATGAAACGAACCGGTGGTATTGCCGCAGATCTTGGCGCATTTGCAGGTCTTGGCGTCGGCAAGGAGCCGCAGGCGGTCGTACATCACGTAAAGGATGCGTCGCTGTACCGGCTTGAGCCCATCGCGGACGTCGGGCAGAGCTCGGGATGTGATCACGGAGAGTGCGTAATTCAGGTACCGGCGGCGCGTCTCATCGCTGATGGGCACGTACTGCACACCGCCAGCACCGTCCTCGGCTGCGGGAAGTGAAGCGGAATTGGTGGGACCTGATGTCTTGCGTCTGGCCACTGCGCCGTCCTTTGCGGGGATTCGTTGAAGTTTGCGGGATCACAGAAGTTTGCGGGATCACAGAAGAAGGGAAATGATGATTCTGTGACGGATGATAGTGGAGGAGCGAAGAGGGGAGAAGCGCTCAGCAAACGCACACCGGTGGAACCATTCGTGACGCTCCTCACAAAGCCATTCCCCCAATCAATGCCCGTCGCTCACTTGCTTTCCCGTGGGGACATTTGCGAGAATCCGCAGGAATGCTCCGCCCTGCAGCTCGTAAACGCCTGCACGCCAGTTCCCTGCAAAGACAGCCAATCCGATGGGTCTTAAACGCCATTTTCTCGGCAGCCGCCAGCCAGCCCTCGTCTCCGCCACCGACTACCTCATCTCGCGTTATGCCGCCGGGAACGAACTGGACCTGTCCTGCGTTCATGTTGTCGTGCCGGGAGCGCGCGCTGCCCGGCGTCTGCTGGAACTGCTCGCACAACACGCCGGCCAGCGATTCCCCGGACTGCGTCCCCCGCGGATCCTCACGTTCGCCGTCTTCCCGGAATTGCTGTATCCCCCCAAAAAGCCCTTCGCCGACGACTTCACTCAGCTGCTGGTCTGGCGTCAGGCCCTCTTCTCACTCCCCCACTCCGCTCTCGCAGCCGCACTGCCCCACGCCCCCGACCCCGATGCCATCGGCGCCTGGACCGCTCTCTGCACCACCTTCCGCAGTCAGCACCGCGAACTGGCAGCCGAAGACAGTGACTTTGACACCGTCGTTCAACGACTGAAACAGGATGGCCCCCCCGCAGAAGCCGAACGCTGGCAGGCACTCGCCCGGCTGCAGCACGAATACCATCGCTGCATGGATCAGCTCGAACTCTGGGATCAGCAAACCGCAAGACTTGAAGCCGTGCGGCGCCGCGAATGCCAGTCCAGTCGCGACATCCTCCTCGTAGCCACTGTCGATATCAGTCGCGTGGTCTGCCGTATGCTGGATCAGGTGGCCGACCGCGTCACCGCCCTCATTCATGCCGACGAATCCCATGCCGAAGGCTTCGATGAATATGGCGGGCTGCGACCGGAGTACTGGGAACAGCAGCGCATGGATCTGCCTCGCTCCGCCTGCCGGATCAACCTCAATCCGCTGGAACAGGCCCGTCAGGCCACAGCCGAAATCGCTGCACACAACGGCAGGTTTCGCGCAGATCAGATTGTCGTGGGAGCAGCCGATGAGAGTCTTGTGCCCCTCCTCCTGCAGCAGCTCGCAGATGCCGGCAGCAACGGCCGCTGGCCCATCGGCCAACTCCTCCGACAAACCTCCCCCTGGAGACTGCTCGCCACCGTCGCCGCCCACCTCGCCACCGCACACGAAGATCTCCCCCCCGACTTCGATTCCCTCAGCGAACTTGTGCGACATCCGGACTGTGGTGTGTGGATTCATCAGCACCTGCAGCAGATCGGCGGCAGCGATGCCTTCCGCAGCCGGGCCCACTTCTGGCTGGCAGAACTGGACGCCTACCGCTCCGCTCACCTCCAGCTCACCCCCGGAACATTTCACGGCCCTCAGCCACGTCGCCAGATCATCATGGAAGTCTGCAACGCCGTCCAACGACTGCTCATTCACCTCCTGCCACCCGCCAATACGGATTCCCCAGCCACCCCAGCGGCCACCCCAGCCACCGCCACAACACCGCCAACTCGCCGTGCCGCCCAGCGAGAACTCAATTTCGACCCGGTTCACGAATCCGACCAGACCCCGGCCCTCGCACAACTCAAAACCCGCCGCAGCCTCTCCGTCTGGGCCGCCGGGATCCTCCACCTGTTCGATGCCGTTTACTGCCAGTCCACACAGCCACTTCCCAATGGCTGCAATGAATGTCGCGATGCCCTGCAGCTGCTGCTCCAACAGCTCAACGGAC
>JBJTOM010000539.1:0-4072 GCA_046074585.1 Planctomycetota bacterium
CCGGACCGTGACCGGGGGATTCACATCCATTTTTTGACGGCACCTGCCGTCAAAAAATAGAGCAGGAGAATGGAGAAAGGAGAGAGGAGAGAGGAGACTCTCGACTTTCTCCATTCTCCTGCGGTCTCCTCTCCACTTTCTACTCTCTCACTCGCACGCGCTGGCCCCCCACTTCCCACTTCCCACTTCTCACTTCAAAACGTCATCCGGGGCGTCCGGGTAGCCCGCTTCCTCACGGGCGCGGCTCGGATGGGCGTTTTGCGTCATGGGACACATGGGACAAATGGGACAAATGGGACCGATGAGACACATGAGACGCATGGCCAGCGCTCCGGAGCGGGGCTGAGCTCCTGGTCCCTCATTGGCAACTCTTCATTGCGACCCGGCGACACACGCATGCCGCGGCAGCGCCGTGGCCCGCGGACTGCCGTCCGGCGGCTCAGAGTCCACTTCTCACCTGACCTGTCACGCCTGGAGTTTTCATGGGTATCGATGACCAGCCACAGAATCCGTACGCAGCTCCGGTCTTTCCGGAGCCTGTCATGGACATGGACGTCCTCGACTGGCATCAAAACTACCAATTGATCGGCCCGAAGCTGCTCTGCCGCAGCGGGCTGTTTCTGCCTGAATACTGTCTTGTCACCGGCGCCGCAGACGACCTGGTCCCCGTCCCGATTTCGCTTTGGGCGCAAAGTCAATCTGTCAGCCGTTATCGTCGCACGGGCATCGGCTGCCTGCTGTGTGCTCCACTTTCGCTGGCAGCCGCATTCCTGCTGATTGCATCCGGCGTCGCACCTGGCAGCGCGATTGCTGTCACCCTGACCCTGACCACTCCGCTGCTGCTCATTGCAGGGTTGATTCTCTTTCTGCCTGGCGGTCGCCGACGGATGTTATGCCGACTCCACGGTCAGCTGCACAGGACGCGTCAGCTCTGGCAGCGGCGTCTGACGATGATCCTCGGCTACACCCCGCTGGTGTTTCTTTCTCTTCGATTTGCGGGCATAATGGAACGCAACTGGGCAGTCGCTGCCATCGCTGGCATCTGGGGGCTTAGTTTTCTGTTAGGTCTGGTCTTCCTGCGTGGTCTGCGTCTGCGGGCTGTTCTGCTGGACGGGGGATTATTCGAGGTTCAAGGATTCTCAGGGGCCTTTCTGAGGAAACTGCAGGCAAATTCCGATGGACAGTGAGACTGCGTCACAAAATCCCTATGCGACTTCCATGTCGCGGGACGTTTCCTCGGACACGGTTGCCTGGCATCGTGACTTCCAGCTGATCGGAAGGAAGCTGCATTGCCGCACTGGGCTGCAGTTGCCCGAATACTGCCTCGTAACGGGGCAATCCGACGGCATCATGCCTTTTCCGCTGGGGATCTGGGCACCGGGGAAATCTGTGCGGCATTATCGGCTGATTGGGATCGGTTTGCTGCTGCTGGTTCCGCTGGTGGTTGCTCTGGCCATCATGATTGGCGGCACGGCACCGAGGGAATCCAGCGTCATGCTGATTGTCACGATCATTTCGGCGTTGTTGAGCGTGGGCTTGGTGCTCTTTCTGCTGGGTGGCCGCCGTGGCCGGCTTTGTGAGGTGCAGGGGGTCATCGACAGCCGCCGGCTGGTCTGGGGCCGACGGCTGGCGGTGATTCCGAGCTGGATTCTGATTCTGGTACTGGCGCTGCGAGTCGGCGGATTCATCGGCAGCAATGTTGTGCTTCTGCCGCTGATCTTTTTTTCGATTGGCAGCCAGTGGTTTTCCGGCTGGTTTTTTCAGCGCGGCACCCAACTTCGCGCCGTCGTGGATGAAAACGGCGTGTTCGAAATCAGCGGGTTCTCAAAGGCTTTTCTGAAGCGACTTGAGGAATTCCGGGATGCATCCTGAAACGCAGTTGAATACCAACCCCTGCGCTGCCCCCGCTGACACAGCGCCCGCTGTGGAATCGGTTGCCTGGCATGGCGATTTCCAGCTGATGGGAAAATGGATTCACTGTCGGAGCGGTGTCAGGCTGCTGGAAATCTGTTTTGCCACGGGCGAACAGCAGCAGCTCGTTGCACTGCCAGCCAAAGTCTACGCCGTGAGGAAGTCCCGTTTGTGGGTGCGACGGGTTGGACTCTTTTTCCCGGTGGTCGTACCCATGGGTGTCATTGTGCTCATGAATTCGCTCAAGCCAGACGCCGTCATACCGGCAGCCACGGCTGCCGGTGCGCCAACCGTTGCTGTCCTGCCGGTGTTCACATCTTCATTGGCAGTCTGCTGCTGGGTCTGACGCTGTTTCCTGTCGAGAGCTGTGGTGGACGAAAACAACGTCTTTGCTGTTGGGGGAATTTCGATCGCTTTTCTGAAGCGGCTGGGTGAATTGCAGAATCCAGCGAAACGGGAGTGATTTTTTCGCGGGAAGCGACCACCCGCCGATCCGGGGAATCCCCTTCAGGAATCGTGAATTTTTGTTGACATTCCCCCGTTTCGACTCAAAAATCCGCCACCGAAAGGACTCGTTGCACGTTCAGGTTCGCCACCCACAAACTGGCAAATTCTGGGAACATCTGCGGTTTATCCGGTGCTGCTGTCGCGATACACAAAGCGCCCGGTTCGCATCCACCCGGCCTGTCGTGCCTCATCTTCGTTCCATGGATGGACAAGTCACATTCCTGTCCTTTGCGTTCGTCCACGGAGCTCCCGAATGTCGTCGCGCTATGCTGAAGTCGATGCTGGCCTCGAATCCCTCTCCGATCTGGAAGGCTACGAATTTCTCAGCGATCTGGATGCCGGTTTCGAAGAAGAACTCAAATCGCTCGGCGTTGATCCCTCCGCTCCGACCGCTGCCAAGCCCGGTTCCGAAGAAAAAGTCATGATGCTGGCCGCCCGCTATGCCGCCGGTCTGCCGCTCTGGCACGAAGACGACTGCTACGATCACGGTCCCGGCAGTGTCGGTAATCTCGTTGTCGAAGATGACCTCGACGACAACTCCGAAGGTTTTGATCTGGCCTGATGTTCACGATTTGCTTTGATTCAAACGCCGCAGATCCTGCGGCGTTTTTTTTGTTGCTCCCGGAGTGATGCATGACCACAAGCATTTGGCGTTTCAACGTCGCAGCCGCAGTTTTCGCGGTCTCGGTCGCTGGCTGTCAGCAGACGGATGCACCTGGCACACAGGCAGCCGCACAAAAATCTGCTGCGGTCCCCGCTGTCACTGCCGATGACGCCACTGCCGTCACAGCACTCGAACAGGCCGGCTGCAGCCTCAAAAAAGACCCCGCCGGCAACGTCACCGAACTCTCCGTTTCCGTCGCCGACGGCACTGACTTCACCCCAGTGCTCAAAAACCTCTCCGGCCTGCACAGCCTCACGGTGGCTCGCCTGGGCGGCCCCGGCCTCACCGACGACGCCCTCCAGGCACTCGCACAGGCCACCTCACTCAAACGACTCGATCTCACCGACGCCTCTGCCATCGGCGATGCGACCCTCCAGGTAGTCGCCTCCCTCACCAACCTCGAAGCACTCATCCTCCGCCGTGCCGGATTCACCGACCAGGGCCTCAAACACATCCGGCAGCTTCCCAGACTCCGGGCCCTCGATGTCCGCAATTCCAACGTCACAGATGCCGGCATCGCCCACCTCGCAGGTATGAAGTCTCTCGTCGATCTGCAGCTCGAAAAATCCAAAGTCACCGACGCCTGCGCCGAAACGCTCGCCGCACTCCCCCTGAAATCGCTCAACCTGAACTACACCGCCGTCACCGATGCCGCCATGCCGGCCATCGCCCGCATTCAATCCCTTGAACAACTGCAGCTGGAAGCTGCCCGGCTGACTGACGTCGGACTCGCCGAAATCAGCAAACTCAAAAAACTTAAACGCCTCGGCTGCCGACTCGCCGACATCACCGGCGCCGGGGTCAAACAACTCACTGCCTGCACGGAACTCACTCGCCTTGAACTTCGCGAAACGTCCATCGACGACGACGGACTGGCGGCGATCTGCACCCTCCCCAAACTTGCATGGCTTGACATCAGCGAATGCAAACTTGTCACCGGAGACGGCATCGCAAAGCTCGCCGCACTCACTAACCTCACCTACCTCGAAC
>JBJTOM010000540.1:0-7682 GCA_046074585.1 Planctomycetota bacterium
CGCTGTGCTGGAACTTCAAGACCTTCGCCAGTCGCCGGCGGATCACCCTCCTGTCGCAGAACCCGGGATCTCTCGGCGCCATCCGGGAGCTTCCATGTGAGTGTGATCTGTTCGTCACCCGACGCGGTCCTGAGTTCTGTAATTTCGCATGGCAGCAGGAGTGGCCGGGCACAGGCCGGCAGCGTACTGCAAACGTCACCGCGGAAGGTAAACGCCGCATAGTACAGCGGAACTCCGAGTTCCGGCCGCTGGTCAGTCACCGCCGGTGCCCGATATTCCTCCGTGATCACTCGGCCATCGGTGGCACTGACCGGTCGGTGCAACGTGTTGACCACCACCACAAAGCGAAGATTCCGTTGCAGGGTTTTCGGGAGCTCCAGCCGGCATTCGACGGTTCCGCCGGCGAGGACCTTCGCCTCCAGTCCGGCGGGAGCCGGCGGCGGTATCTGATTCAGCCGCTGCTTCGCCTCATCGTCATCGACACAGAGTGAAACGAGCGTCTGCAGCAGAGCAGGAGCGGTGTCTGACTGCTGCTCGGCTGCCAGCCCGGACAACTGCGATCGTATCTGCTGCACCGGCTTCTCGGCTGTTTCCAGCAGTTGCCTGCTTCTGTCAAGCTGCGGATGGCTGGAAAACTGACGGCTGAATGCCTCCAGTGTTGCCCGAGCTGCCAGCAGTTGGCGATCTTTCAGCTGACTGTCCAGAGTGTCGAGGAGTTTCCGGCTGGTTTCGTCCAGCCCCCGCAGAGTCTCGAACAGGGGCGGCAGTTCGGCAGCATTGGCCCGGATTGACCGCGCTTTCTCCAGATTTGTCCGGGCGTCCTGCAACTGTCCCGATTCAATCCGTCGCTGAAAGTTCTCCAGATGCTGTCGGAACTGCTGTTCCTGGCGTTCCAGTTCCTGCCCTCGCGATTCGACCTGCTGCTGCCCCGCGTACGTCAGAAATTTTCCGCTGATTTCCGCGAGTGTCTGTCTTGCCTGTGCTGGCTGTCCGTTGCTGCAGGCAGCGAAAAAACCGGCTTGCAGTCTCGCACACTCGTCTTCCAGCTGTTTCAGTTGGGTGTCCACGCGTGTGAGATCTGCTGCCCGTGGGAGCAGGTCCCGTGCGTCTTCAACATTCTTCCTTGCCTCCACCAGCCGGCCCGCAGACACCAGGGTCTGAGCAAGCTGAATCTGCCGGGTGAAGACGCTGAACTGGTGTTCCGACTGCTTCACCGCGGACTCCAGCTCCGTCAGCTTTGGGCTGCCCGGAAAACGCTGGCGCAGAGTCAGCAGCGTTTCACGAGCTGATTCCGCTTGACCGTTTGCAATCAGAGTATCGAGTGATTTCAGGAGTTCTGACTGGTCACTTTCCTGTTTTTGCAGATCAGTCGCCAGAATCTGCAGATCGGCAGCATAGGGCAGAACATTCCGCGCCTCCTCCAGCTCCTGCCTCGCTTCGGCCAGCTGGCCTTTGTTCATCAGGACCTGAAATCGATCCTTGTGCTGGGTGAACCTGCTGAACTGCTGTTCCGACTGCTTCACCGCGGAATCGAGTGCCGTCAGCTTTGGGCAGCTCGGAAAACGCTGGTGCAGAGTGAGCAGTGTCTCACGGGCGACGACTGCCCGACCATTCTGCAGCTGCTGTTCAAGAGTATTCAGCAGTTCTGACTGCTCTTTTTCGAGCTTTTGCAGGGATTCTGCCGGGGATTTCAGCTCGCTGCCGGCTGGCCAGAGCTTTGCGGCTTCGTCCATGCAGGCCCGCGCTTCTGCCAGCTGCCGGTTGGCCAGCAGGCGTTCAAGATCACTCAGCAGACGCTCCAACAGACCTCGGTGACCAATCGGAAAACCACAGGCACAGTAAACTGTCTCTGTCGTATTTTCCTTCCTGCATCCGGGACAGTTCGATCGCAGCGCGGTGCCGCAACTGCTGCAGACCTTCGCCGAATACGGATTGACAAGACCACAGTAGCAGCGGATCAGGGCATTTTCCGGCGTGGATGCAGCCAGCATCACCTCCACGTTGAGCTTTTGAAAACGACTTTGCAGAAAGCGAGTGGAGTCTTCCTGTGAGGCACCTGTCCCTCGTGCTTTGATGAGCAGCTGCCTGAAGGTGGATTCATCAACGCGGGCGGGCTTCAGTTTTGATGCCGCGGCCGCCGTCGCTTTGATCAGTGGTTCCAGTATCCTCAGCTTCGCTTCAGCACGCGTGCGGTCGTACTTCTGTCGCATCTCTTCTGAGCCGAAGATCAGGATGCATTTGGCCGACAGGTCGACTGTGGCATCGACTTGTGCCCCCTTGTTGCTGTTGTTTCGTTCGCGCTCCTGGATAACCCTGGCTCTTGTGCAGAGCAGATCCGTCGACACCGTTTCCTGCAGGTTCAGAAACGCATACAGGCTGGCGCAATTGAGCACTTCGAGGAGGCCCTCGATGGCCTTTGCCAGGGAGGGATCGAGAAGTGGCGGGGGCGGTTTAATCGTGGGCGGTACGGCCCGGGGGCGAATCGGGAGCTGAATGCGGCTGCGAATTTCAGACTCTGTGAGCTGCGTTGCCTTCAGCTGCCGGAGAATTTCCTGCACGTCATCATCTGTCAGAAATCCCCTGGCTCCAAGGACCGCAATCAGGTCATCGGCCAGCCGAAACTGTTCGCTCTTCTGCTTCAGCAGAATCGTGCGCGCATGCACTGCCTCTGCTCGGCGGCTGACTGGATTGCGCAGACATTCGGCGATGGCATCGAACTGATCGAGATTCTGTCTGGCCCTGAGTTTCGTCTGGGCCGACGGGTGGGTTGCGTTGCGTGCCTGTTCATCCTTGAACTGTTGAAGCTTCTGTTCGAGCCGCGCAGGGTCTTCGTTCGGGTCAATTCCCGTGAGAATAAAATAGTTCTCGCGCATCGGATTTGTCATCGCCAGTGTAAGTTGGCTCGTCCGTGGTTTACTGCACCGTCATCGCCAGGCCGGTTGCCCTGCACTCGCTGATTTCTTCCTGGGTCATTACGCCCGCCGACTGCACCTCAAACGCAAAGTCCCGACCGGATCTGGGTTCCCGACCTCTGACGATCACCAGCCCCTGTTCGTTGAGTCCCAGTGTGAATTCGAGCGGCGCGCCCATTGGAAGCCCCGGCGGCAGATGAAATACGGCCTGCCCGATCTGCACGCTCTGGGACACTTCGGCTTCTTTGGTAATCAGCGAATTCTCCATCAGTCTGACGTCCACTGAAAGCTGTCCCGACGCTATCGTGTTGAATTCCTGAGTGGACGTGGCGGGCACGGGATCATTGCGGCAGATCAGGTTGAAGACGATCTCGGTGTTCGGAGCCTTCAGGGCCACGATGCCAAAGGATTTGCTGGCCACGTTGATGATCTTTGTCGAGGTCAGTTCGGCCACCATGGCACCCGGGAGCCCATAGCCGCCAGCCACTTCCGCCACGGCGTCTTCACGACTGCGCCCCGGTGAATCCTGCATGGCTTTCCGGATTTCCTGTTCCAGATTGAGCCGTTGTCCATACAACGCTGCCCCCCGTGCCACGCACTCGTCAGGATCATACATCTGAGTTTCGACGCCAAATTCGTCTTTCAGCCGCTTCGCCACGATCGGCATCCGGCTGCTGCCACCCACCAGCAGAATTTTGCTGATGTATTTCTGTGCCTCGGGTTTTCTGTTCAGCGGTGTGAGTGACTGTGGGGAAGCGGCGCCCCTCATCTGTGCCCATGCTTCCCCGAACATCTCCCACGAACGATCGATCGTGCGCTGCAGCAGATCCGCCGTCAGTGACTCAAACCGCTCTCGCGATACTTCGACCTTTGCCATCATCCCGTCATGCGTCACCCGGCCCGACGCGGTCTCGCGGGTGGTGAGCACGCGTTTGAGCGATTCGGCGAGAATCCACAGATCCTGCAGCGTCTCCACATTCTCCAGAATGCTCTCCAAAGTTCCCTGACTCTGTTCAAACTCGGCAGCCAGGTGGTTCACCAGCGCCGCATCCCAGTCCTTGCCACCAAGTTCCCGGTCCCCGCCCGTGGCCACCACACGAATCTCGCCCGCCCGGATCGTGATCACCGTCACGTCAAACGTGCCGCCACCAAGGTCGTAGACCATCACTGTCTGGTCAGCATTTGTGCCGTCCGATTTCGCACCTGCGCCCAGTCCATAACTGATGGCAGCCGCCGTCGGTTCGTTGATGATGCTCAGCACATTCAGATTCGCCAGTTCCCCGGCCGCCTTCGTCGCCTCCCGCTCCCCAGGGCCGAAATAGGCCGGACAGGTAATCACAACATCGCGAATCTTCTGGTCAGTTCCCGTCTCCGCCAGCCGCGCCTCGGCATCCTGAACCACCTTCCGCAGAATAAAGGCCGAAATCTGCTCCGCCCGGTACTCGGAACCATCCTGAGAAATCTTCCAGTTCGGATTGCCCATATTCCGCTTTACCGCCTCCACGACCCGCGTTGCATCCGCCCGACTCATCTCCCGCGCGTCGCGCCCAACAATCACCTCCCCTTCACCGAAATACACAATCGATGGCGTGACGTTGTCGCCGGCACCATTCCGCAACACCACAGGTCGCCCTGTTTCATCGATCCCCGCGATGCAGGAATAAGTCGTTCCAAGGTCGATCCCAAACACACTCTTCAGCTCACTCATGACTGACTCTCCTCAGAAACTTCCTGACCTTTGCTTCCAGCTGCGGGCTCAGCCGATGTTTTCGGCGGTGCTGCCACCGGCTCAAAAACTGCCACGTTCACCAGCTCCGGCCGCAACAGACGACCCGCGTACATGAAACCCGGACGCACTCGATCCGCCACCGTCAGATGCTGCGCCGCATCCGCGACCACAATTCGCCGCTGAACCCGCTGACGCTTCGCATCAAACGCAGCCTCCACCCCCACGAAGGACTCAAATCCATACCGGTCCAGAATGTCGCACACAGACACCGATAGCCCCTCCAGCAGTGCGACCAGCTCCTGCGCATGCTGATTGTCCACCACTCGCTGACGATGCACCGTCGCCAGGCGACTGATGTCATCCGCCAGTCGAATCATGTCCACGGCCATCGGCTGCAGCGTCTTCAACAGCAGATCCCCGCGGTGCTCCTGGACCTCCGCGTGCAGCTTATCCAGCTGCTGCTGCCGGACCTGATCCAGCATGATCTTCTGGTCGAACTGCCGCTGCAGCCCCGCAAGGCCTTCTCTGAGCGGCTGCAGCTGCGAACTCACAGCCTCTGACAATTCGGAAGCCCAATATACAGCATCGTCCGCCGCATCCGCCACGGCAGGTTCCTCGGCCGCGACCGGCTCTGGAAGAAACTCATCTGGCAAAAAGTTTTCCACCTCATTCATAACCTGCCCCGTAATCAGCGTCCCGATTGTTCCCGCGGGGTAAGCCGATTTCTGCTGCGACAGGGCAAGTGGAAAATTGACTTTTGCCGGAAATTAAGGGAAGGGCCTGAACGACACGGCAGTTTTCCGAGGTTCGGTCTCCGGTGGAGGGATTTCGGTTTTCCGTTGGCACCCGCAGTCGGCTTTGCACCTGACATCACTCTGTCGCCTGATTTCAGGACGCACCGCATGTATCACTGCCCGAAATGCTCCGGTTTTTTTCCGACGTTTCTCCAGCCAAACACCTGTCCTTTGTGCGGTTTGTCTGCATGGGTGAAGTGCACCAACCTTTCCTGCGGGTTTGCAGGTCCGTCTGAGGCCTTCAGCCGCAACCTGGATCGTTGTCCACGCTGTAATACCGCAATCGGAACTGGTCACGGACACAATCCGACCAGCACGAAAGAGGCCACTGGATGCGCGCTTGTCTTTTTCGGCACGCTGGCAGTCCTCGCGGTGGTCGCTGCAGTTGTTGGTCCCCCGACTGCCCCGCCAACCCCCCCGCCCCCCACCGTTGTTGAAGTGGCCAATCAGCTGCCTGGCCCCGCTGAAGTCGCTCCCCCCCCTGAGCTCACGGCCCCCCTCGATGCTCAGGGGAACGACACAAAAGCCGATGCCAGCCCCCCGGCAGAGGCATCAGCCATGCAGGACTCGAACGACACGGGCAGTCCCGCCAGCCCCGAGGACTCCAAACTCTCATCCGCCCCGGTCCCCCCAGGTCGCCTGCCAGGTGTGGCACCCGCCGCACCCGACTCGCCTTCCCCCGAACCCCTCGCCGACAACTCTGTGGCAACATTGCGGGAGCTGGTGATTCGCCGCGATCCGGAGTTGGCCCTGAAGATTCCGCTGATCCCTGCGATGTATCCGGGACGCGAGGAAGGTGCCGCTGTGCTGATCGAACTCCTCGCTGCAGCCACAGCACCACCCGAACCTGCTTCTCGCCCCGGTGCCGGTCAGCTCACGGACCGCGAGCTGATGGGTTCAATCATCCACGGTCTCGCAGGCAATGGCTCACCAGCAGCCTGGCAGGCGCTGCACGAAATCACCGCTGGTTCCACGGCCCGGCCTCTGCCCCCCGACGTCAACACCGAACTGTTCGTCACCGCAATTCTCCGCCAGCTGCAGCCGGAAACAGAAGAGCTGCGACAGATCCTGCTGGCGATCGTGCAGCAATCTTCCGGACTTCCGTCCAGTGGCCATGCGGCAGCCCTGCAGGTGCTCGCCAGGGCCGCCCGGGAAGTTCTGAGCAAACACACCGGCATTTCGCTCGAACCGTCTCCCTCGGACGCGGCTGCAGGACCAGGCTTACCCGGAGGCGGTGACATGCCCGCTGGCCCCGGTGGCGCGTCTGGCCCTGGCCTCGTCCCCGGTGGCGGCTTCGGACTCGGGCTTCAAGGCCGCAGCAATGACAACCAGCCGCGTCTCAGCATGCAGCTGACGGACGAAGCCGAAAACCTGCTCTGGAGTCCGGAATTCGCCGCTGCCGTTTCCGAACAGCTGGGCATGGTCACCAGCCTGCAAAAGTCAGCCAGACTGCTGGAACTTGCCGGCAACCTGCCATTGAATCCCGTCCGCGAAGCGCTGCTGGCAACCCTGACGCGGCTGAAGGATCAGGGAATTGCCAGCCTGAGTCCGACGCAGATTGCAGACCCCGGAATGATCATCACCTTGAATCGTGTCCTGTCCAGTGAATTGACCCGAGACAATCTTTCCGCTGCAGGGTCGCCGGCGCGATCGTGGATGCAATTCAACAGCGAACAGATTTCTCGCTGGAGGGATTGGATGTCCGCAATGTCAGCCACTGAAGGACGCCTCACACCGGCATTCGACGATTTTCCCATTCAGCCCCACCGCGGTGCGGCATTCGACTACGCCGGAAGGCTCACGATCATCGCACCGTCAGGGGACGCCGCGAGCGGCATTTCATCGCAGACCACGGTCTGCTACGCTCGCCTGCGTGCCCCCGCGGATCGCGGTTCTTCCCAGTGGAAACGAATGCTGCAGCACTATCAAACCGTGTCTTCAGGAACGATCCACGATTCCTCCACTTCGCTTGAAATCCGGATTGAAGGTGCAAGAACGATTTCCGGCTCCAGACGACGCTCCATCAACGTGCGTTTACACAACCCGATTGCAGGCGGATTGATTGAAGTCCTGATTGTGGAAGCCGCCGACCCAAAGTCGACGCCCCCGAAGCCCAGCCCCTGAACTTCGCTGCTTCTTCACTGATCCATTTGCTTTCCTCAGGGATCACGAGAGACTTCAGCGGGTGCCGTGCCGGGTATGTCCGGCACCCGGATGACTCTCTTGTTCACGTCTGTGTTTCGGAAC
>JBJTOM010000541.1:0-35026 GCA_046074585.1 Planctomycetota bacterium
TCCCGCACATAGTTCTGCCCGTCCAGTCCGACGCGCTCGAAGGCAATGCTTAGCAGTTGACGGATGATGTGTTCCTGTCCCGTGGCCAGCAATTAATCGTCCGGGGCGGGCTGCTGGAGCATGAGCCACATTGCGTGCACAAAATCGGCTGCGTAACCCCAGTCCCGGGCGGCGTCGAGGTCGCCCAGACTGAGTTGTTTCTGCAGGCCGGCCTGGATTCGCGCGGCGGCCAGTGTGACTTTGCGGGTCACAAAGTTTTCACCCCGTCGCGGGCTTTCGTGGTTGTAGCAAATGGCATTGCAGAAAAACAACCCGTGAGCCTCGCGGTAGATGCGTGTCATCTGTGTGGCAAACGCCTTGGCGCAGCCGTAGGGGGACACAGGAGCCATTGGCGTGGATTCATCCTGAGGACTGGTCTGCGGACTGCCGAAAATCTCGCGACTGCTGGCGTGCAGGAAACGCGGCGGCCGCTGCAGGTCCCGCAGGATTTCCATGATCCGCAGCGTCCCCATCGCCGTCAGATCGCAGGTGCTCTCGGGGATCTCAAAACTTAAACCCACATGGCTCTGACCCGCCAGATGATAAAACTCCGTCGGTGCAATGCGAACGATGATTCGGCGAATGGTGGTGATATCAGACAGGTCCGCGTAGTGCAGAAACAGCCGTTTGCCGTAGACGCTGTCATCCGCATACAGGCGGTTCAGCCGGATTCGTTCCAGTGAACTGCTCCGACGCACAATCCCATGCACCTCATAGCCCTTTTGCAGGAGCAGTTCGGTGAGATAGGAGCCGTCCTGTCCGGTGATTCCTGTAATCAGAGCGATCATGGGCGTGCCGTGGAGTGAGAACGCTGGATCCGGCGGGATTATTTTCTGGCAGCCGCCAGAATGGCTTCCTCGCGGGCCAGGGCGAGGTCATGATCCACCATCAGTGCGGCCAGCTGCTCCAGTGTTGTGGTGGCGGTCCAGCCGAGTTTTTCGGTGGCCTTTGAACAGTCTCCGAGGAGCAGATCCACTTCGGCGGGACGGAAGTACCGTGCGTCAATCTCGATGTGCTCGGCTGGATTCAGCCCCAGCCGCGCGAAGACCAGATCTGCGAACTCCTGAACCGTCTGCGTGCGTCCCGTGGCCAGCACAAAGTCGTCCGGCTCACTGTGCTGAAGCATCCGCCACATGCCTTCCACGTAGTCCTTCGCATACCCCCAGTCGCGTTTGGCAGCCAGATTGCCAAGATACAGTTTCTGCTGCAGCCCGAGCTTGATTCGCGTGGCTGCGCGAGTGATTTTGCGAGTGACGAAGGTTTCACCGCGACGCGGACTTTCGTGATTGAACAGAATTCCGTTGACCGCGAACATGTCATACGACTTGCGGTAGTTCACGGTCTGATGAAAGGCAAAGACCTTCGCGCACGCATAGGGACTTTGCGGACGAAATGGAGTGGTCTCGGTCTGGGGCGTTTCAAGGACCTCGCCGTACATCTCGCAGGAAGACGCCTGATAAACTCGAACGCTCTTCTTTTTGTTCAGCTGCCGCGCCGCCTCAAGGACGTTCAGCGCGCCGCCGCCTGTGGCCTGAAAAGTGTAGGCCGGCTGATCGAACGAGACCCGGACGTGACTTTGTGCCCCCAGGTTGTAGATTTCGTCCGGCTCCAGATCCAGCACCAGATTCGTCAGACTCTGGCCATCGGTGAGATCACCATAGTGCAGAAACAGCCGCGCACCGGCATTGTGAGGGTCGGTGTAGATATGATTGATGCGGCCTGTCGTGAAGGTCGACGCCCGACGCACAAGGCCATGCACCGTGTAGCCTTTTTCCAGCAGAAGCTCGGCAAGGTAGGAGCCATCCTGACCGGTGATGCCTGTGATCAATGCGGATTTAGTCATGGGTTACTGCAGGGAATGAAGAGGTCAGGCGAAGCTGAAAACAAACGCGCAGAAGGGTCTTCGGTCAGTCTCAAACCAACCGATCCCACTAAATTACCCCGACGAAAATTCAGGCGGGAATTGAAAATCAATCCAACGGACACGGCAGCCGGTAAAAGCCTGATGGTTGTGCGGGCCTTAACGACTGCAGCGAACAGGCTGGTGGCATTTTCTAAACAATTCTCAAACTGCTGTTCCCGGTGGCCGTCAGAAAATCACGCCACGCATCCCGAATGCCGTCCTCCAGAGCAATCCGTGGCTGCCAGCCCGTTGACTGGATCCGACGAATGTCACACAGTTTTCGAGGCGTCCCGTCGGGCTTTGACGGATCCGTGCTGATGTCGCCGGCATACCCCACCACACGAGCGACAAGGCGAGCCAGATCCAGAATGCTGATCTCCTGACCACTGCCCACATTCACCAGATTCGGAGGATCTGCCAGCTGGAGCAGATGCAGAATAGCGGCAGCGAGGTCGTCGACGTGCAGGAATTCTCTGAGCGGCGTCCCGGTGCCCCAGATCTGCACGTCCTTCAGCCCGGACACAGTCGCATCATGAAACCTGCGAATCATGGCTGGCAGCACGTGACTATTGCCGGGATGATAGTTGTCACCCGGCCCGTAAAGATTGGTGGGCATCGCCGAATGATACAGTACACCATGCTGGCGACGGTAGAATTCGCAAAGCTTCAGACCCGCGATCTTGGCGATGGCGTAGGCTTCGTTGGTCGGTTCCAGCGGGAGCGTCAGCAGACTGTCCTCCGGAATCGGCTGCGGGGCCAGCCGCGGATAAATGCAGGTGCTGCCCAGAAACAGAAACCGCTGCGTCCCGGATTTCCATGCCGCATGCACGGCGTTGCCGGCCATTACCAGGTTTTCATACAGAAAATCGGCCGGATAGGTGCTGTTGGCCAGAATACCGCCAACGCGGGCGGCCGCGAAGATGACCACCGCCGGCCGCTCCTCCCGGAAAAAATGCTCCACCGCAGCCTGATTCGTCAGATCCAGCTCGGCACGGGTCCGCAGCAGCAGCCGACTGAACCCACGCTGCTGCAGACAACGCACCACGGCGGAACCTACCATGCCGCGATGCCCGGCGACATAGATTGGAGTATCCTGTTCAAGCATGCCAGCACCACAAAACAGAGGTTGTGAACAAACGACGTCTCAGCCGTGGACGACCACAGATCCATGAACATGTGCACCTGGCCCACAGCGCTCCGCCGGCTCCTGGAGTACCTCCGTGAGCAGCCGATGAAACTTTGCGGTGCTCTGAGGTCGGCTGTATTCGGTCTCGGCCAGCTGTCGGGCCCGCACATTCATTTCACGGAGCGCTGCGGGATCCGCGGCCGCCTGGCGAATGGCGGTCGCCAACTGGTCAATGCTCCCGCAGGGAACCGCGAAACCCACGCGATTTTCAGCAATCACGCGATGGAGCTCAGAACCGGCCGGCGCGTTCGTCAGGCAGGGACGACCGGCTGCCAGAATTCCGTACAGCTTGCTGGGCATCAGACACTTTGCCAGGTCTGCAGCGAGCGGTACCAGATGCAGGTCGGCCGCCGACAGACTGTCTGCCAGCTCCTCACGCGGCTGGTAATCGAAAAAGCTGATGTTCGCTAATCTTCGCGCGGCAACTTCGGACCGCAGCTGGGCCTCCAGCGATCCGCGACCCACAAAGGCAAAATGAATCCGTGCGTCGTCAACCAGCAGTGCGGCGGCCGAAACAAAGTCGCTTAAACGCTGCGTGAGTCCCAGATTTCCGGAATACATCACCAGAAACTTATCGGTCAGCCCATGCTGCGTCCGAAAACGGCTGGTGCTGTCTGTCGGAACGATTTTCTGAGTGTCGGCCCAGTTGGGGATGACTGCGATGCGGCCAGGGCAGACTCCGCCCTCCGCCAGCAGCTGTCGCATGTCTTCGCTCAACACCACCACCCGGTCACATTTGCGATAAACAGCGAAAAGCGTGTTGCGCAGCCGTCGCACGGCGTAACTGTTGCGGATTTTTCCAAGTGCAATCCCGACGTCCGGATGAATATCCTGCAGATACCCCACCAGCCTGCAGCCCGTCCGCTGCTGCAGGCGGTGAGCTTCCAGGGCGAGCAGAAACGGGTCGGTCTCAAACACCACGACGTCAGGTTTTGGCCAGCGTTGCAGCGTCCGGCAGACGGCCATTGAGAAAGTGAGATAATTAATCAGCCTGGCCCAGATGCGGCCTTTGGGAAATCGAGTGTGTCGCAGCCGTTGAATCCGCACACCGCCATACGTTTCCAGTTGCCGCCAGTTGGCAGGAGCCAGCGGGTTGACGCTGTTTGGCTGTCCAGCAAGGACTTCCACCTGGAAATCCGTGGCAAGTCCTTCGCAGAGTTCCGTGAGCAGCTGGCCGGTCGCTTCCATGTCGGGCCACCAGGATCTGTTGAGAAACAGGATCCTGGGCTGCGAATTGCGAAGAGCAGAGGTGCAGCTCATGGCAGAGAAAATCCGCGACGGAACAGACGTCCAGGAGCATTCTGACGACAGGGTCTTCAGTCTGCCTTGTCCGGGGACTCTTGTGGTTCGGCAGGAGTGGGTTCTGCGGGGAGCGCCGCTGTCTGCTGACGTGACTGGCCGGCACGGTCATCGGAGTAGTATTCGGAGCCTTCGGTCTCTGAATAGGAGTTGTAGGAGCCGTATCTGCCGTAGCCGTACTTGTAGTTGTAGTTCTTGTAGTAGTAGCGGTAGTCGGAGTAGCGATAGTTGCCGTAGCCGTAAGCATCCCGTTCTTCGACCCCGTTGATCACGATGCCAGCCACGGTGGCACCGATGTCACGGAGCGATTCGATGGTGCGTTTGCCAAGTTCGCGGGTGTGGCGGCTGAGTCGCATGCAAACAATCACGCCATCCACGCGAGCGGCCACGCCGGCAGGGTCGGTCACAGCGAGCACAGGCGGGGTGTCGACGATGACGTAATCAAAGCGGGATCGGAGTTCTTCGAGGAACCGTTCGTATTCGGGGCGTGCGAGGAGTTCGGCGGGGTCTTTGGGGCGCGGGCCGCAGGGGATCACGCTGAGATCCGGGACCTGAGTGGGCTGGATGACAAGATCAAGCGGCATGGTGCCGCGGAGCACATCCACGATGCCCTGTTTGTTGTCGGCACCGGTGAGTTTATGCACTTTGGGTCGCCGCAGGTCGCTTTCGATGATGACCGTTCTTTTGCCGGACTGTGCCAGCGAGATGGCCAGGTTGAGGGCCAGCGTGGATTTGCCGTCACCGGCAGCCGGGCTGGTCACGGAAATCACACGATGCTCGCCCCCCAGAGCACTGAAGCAGACCGCGGTGCGGATGGCGCGGAAGGCTTCGGCAGGGCGAGACCGGGGCAGGTGCACCGATACGGCAGAACGATCGAACTTACTGTCCTCCGGAGCGGACTTCAGGCGCTGTTCTGTGATAAACGGAATGTGGCCCATAATCGGCACGCCAAACTCCCGGATGATGTCTTCGGGCTTGCGGAAGGACCGGTCGGCCATTTCGATGAGGTAGCCGATGCCCAGACCGAAGAGCGCTCCAAGGAGTGCGCCCATGCCCAGAAAGCGTTCCATGATGGGTGAGATCTTGACACCGGTACGGGCTTTGGAGAGTACCTGTGCGGTGACACCACCCATGCCGGCGTTGACCTGGACTTCGCTGATCGAGAGTGTCGTTTCGTTGAAGAGGCTGGACAGGCGATCGATTTCCGCCTTTTTGTTCTTGTCCTCAATTTCTTCCATCATGAGTTTTCTGGCGAGCAGGTCTTCGCTGTCTGCCAGAGCTTTGACGGATTCCTGCTGCCGCTGGATGATGCTGAGCTGCTGTTCGAGCGACTGCAGGTAGACGGTGAGGAAGTCCTGGGAGTTTTCTTCGGGGGGTGCTTCGCCCGCGGCTGCGTCGCCGGAATCTGCGGTGGCGGCTTTGCGAGCGGCGTCAAGACCGGCAATGTCCTGCAGATGCTTGCGGGTCATCTGGATTTTCATCTGGAGCGATTTGAGCCGTGGGTGGCCGGGCCCCAGTTCGGCGGCCAGCCGGGCTTCTTCGAGGTACAGCGGGAAGAGTTGTTCGCTCATGCCGTCTGTGGAACTGGTGGAGACGCCCTGTCGCTCTGAATTGGGGCGGTTGTTGGTGACCAGCAGGAGAATGGCTTCGCGGGCTCCGCCTTTTGCGAGTGCATCGCGAAGCTGTTCGAGTTCGGCCTGCAATTCAGCTTTCTGCAATTCGTATTCAGCCACCTTGGCTTCGGCGGAACGCGCTCGGATTCGGTAGGGGTTGTCGCCATCGGTGGAGAGATTGGAGGTTTCGCGAAACTGGGCGTATTCCTGTTCGGCGTTGCGAAGCATTTCGAGGAATTCGTCGCGGGCGCGGCTGAGGATCAGTTTGAGCTCTTCGGAGGCGTCCTTGTAGTTTTCTTTCTGGGCGAGCACATATTCTTCGGAGGCAGCGTTGGCAATGTCACGAATGTCTTCCGGGTTGGTGCCCGTGACGGAAATGGAAATCACGCTGGGGGACAGCGAACGGGCGGAGAGCATGCCGGCCATGGTGGCGAAGGCTTCTTCTTCGGGCATGCCGGAGAGCGTGGATTTGCTGGCGAGGCCGTGATTTTTGTAGGCGGCTGAGAGTGTTCGCGGGCTTTTCAGGACGTAAACGGCGTCTGTCAGGTCCTTTTCAGCCATCATGTCCCGCAGTCGTGGGTCGGACTGACGATGGATGACCTGCACCATGGCCTCGGCCCGGTACTGTGGGACTTCGCGGTTGAGCATCATGTAGCCCACACCGGTGCCGAGCAGTCCAAAGAGAATGACAAACGACTTGCGGCGACGAATGAAACCCACGAGATCCAGCCCGGGGGTGGAATCGTCGGCGAGTTTCTGCGCGAGCTGAGAGTCGATTTGGGCAGTTGACAAGAGAGAGCTCCGCTGGCGGTGCGATGGACCTGTGAGCCATTTTTGGGGCGAAAGATCGGAAGATCCAGAACGGATTCAAGTTTTTTATGAAGGAAACCGGGGAATTTTCGGATTGAGCGGATTGATCGCGCTCCGGCCGAGCGCGGCATCGACAAAACGCGCGGGCTGTCTTTGGGGATTATTCGCAGCGCCACAGAGACGCAGTAATCGTGGATGGCGCCCCGAACGATAGAACCGAATCAACCCGCAGAATCGTTCAATGCGGCCAGCGCCAGCTGAGAATCGACGCCGCGAACCGTGTCGACGTGGCCAATTCGGTCCGGCAGAACGAAGCGGAGCTGCCGATTGTCGGTTTTCTTGTCCAGCAGCATACAGCGCAGGATTTCCTCGGGCTGCCGCTGCAGTTCGGCAGGAACATCGACCGGGAGCCCCAGCGACAGCAGAAGGTTGCGCTGACGCAGCGTGTCCCGGGACGCGATACGTCCCAGTCGCTCAGCGAGCCGGCTGGCGCAGAGCATACCGATGGAAACGGCTTCGCCATGCAGGAGCTGTCCGTAGCCGGCCAGAGCCTCGAACGCGTGGCCGAACGTGTGCCCATAATTGAGCACTGCACGCAGTCCTGTGGTTTCGTATTCGTCGGCCTGCACGACCTGGGCCTTGAGCTGGCAGCTGCGGGCGATGACGGTGTTGAGCACTTCCGGGGTGCGGGAAAGGAGCTCTGCGGCATGCTGCTCAAGGTATTCGAAAAAGTCGGCGTCCAGAATCACGCCGTACTTGACCACCTCCGCCAGACCGGAGCGATAGTCGCGGTCCGGGAGCGTTGCCAGCGTGGCCTCGTCAATCAGCACTCCGGAAGGCTGATGGAACGCGCCGATCAGATTCTTCCCCCGGGGATGGTTGATGCCTGTTTTTCCGCCGACAGAACTGTCCACCATGGAAAGCAGAGTTGTGGGGACCTGCACAAATCGCAGCCCCCGGGCGTAGGTGGCCGCAGCAAACCCCGCCAGATCGCCCGTGACACCGCCCCCGACAGCTGCCACTATCGTGCGGCGATCAGCCGACATTTCCACCAGAGCATCGTACAGCTGCTGAGTGAAGTGCCAGGATTTGGTGGCTTCGCCGGACGGAACACTGACCTGGGCAACCTCGGCCCCGGCGGCCTGCAGCGCCCCGGCGAATTCCGCGGCGTGCGAAGCCGCCAGCACTGCGTCGGTCACCACGAACATCCTTTGCCCGGCCAGCGAGCCGATTGCCGGCCACGATTCCAGCACACCAGCCGCCTGCCGCAGCGAATGCGGGCGAATACAGATGGAGTAGCTGCGGGGGCCAAGCTGCACATCCACATTCCGGCCTGGCTGAACTGTTGTCACGGGAAACCTTCTCGTCTGCTGATTCTGTTTGTGATTCTGCCTGCAAATTGCCGAAAGCGGTTCGTCAGAGTTGCAGGATTGCCAGGGGAACTGTGAGATACCGCTGACGAATGCCAGGCAGCACTGTGCCAGCCTGACTTCAGCACCCCGTTGCCCGTTGCCCGTTGCCCGTTGCTATTGACTGCTGTGGACGTCGAACCATGCTTGCCAAGCGTATCATTCCCTGCCTGGATGTGCACGCCGGACGTGTCGTGAAGGGAGTGAATTTTGTGAATCTGCAGGATGCAGGCGATCCAGTCGAAATTGCCCGTCGCTACGAACAGCAGGGCGCCGACGAACTGGTCTTTCTCGATATCACCGCCAGTCACGAACAGCGCGGCATCATCCTCGACGTGGTCGCCCGCACCTCAGAAGTAGTGTTCATGCCACTCACCGTCGGAGGCGGTATCCGCACGCTTGATGATATCCGCCGCCTCCTGCAGGCTGGCTGCGACAAAGTCTCCATCAATTCCACGGCCGTCAGGGATCCGGATTTCGTCCGTGAGGCCGCACTGCGCTTCGGCAGCCAGTGCATCGTTGTCAACATCGACCCCAAACGCATCCGTCGCGACGGTCTGGAAATCTGGGATGTGCATATCAACGGCGGCCGTATCCCCACCGGACTGCATGCCGTCGAATGGGCCCGTCGCGTCGAAGAACTCGGAGCCGGCGAAATCGTCCTCACCTGCATGGACGCTGACGGCACCAAAGATGGCTACGACCTCGAAATCACCCGGGCCGTGGCTGATGCCGTCTCCATTCCGGTCGTCGCCAGTGGCGGAGCCGGCAACGCTGAACATCTCTGCCAGGCCGTCACCACCGGCGGCGCCAGCGCTGCTCTGGCCGCCAGCATCTTCCACTACGGAACCTGCACCATCCACGAAGTCAAAACCCGCATGGCCGCCTGCGGGATCCCCGTCAGACTCTGAAACTCCGGCTCCCCACCATGCCCAGCCGACAGATCCTTGCGATTGTCAACCCCCGCAGCGGGTCCCACCAGGCCACCCGACACCTCGATCAGCTCAAGGCCGCACTCCTGCCCCATGGACTGCTCGTGCACACCGCCGTCACAGAACGCCCCGGACACGCTCAGGAACTCGCAGCTGCAGCCAATCCCCGCGAAATCGGCTGCCTCTGCGCCGTTGGCGGCGATGGAACCATCCATGAAGTCGTCAATGGTCTCATGCAACGCCCCCAAAACCAACGAATCCCGCTCGCTGTCCTCGCAGCCGGCACTGGAAATGCACTCGCACTCCAGTATCAGCTGCAATCCCCCGCCGACACCGCCCACCGCATCCTCTCCGCAATTACTCGGCCACTCGATGTCATCCATGTGACAGCTCCTGGACTCTCTGCCTATTGCATCAATATCGTTGGCTGGGGAGCAGCCACCGATATCAACGCCCACGCAGAAAAACTCCGCTGGATCGGCCGCAGCCGCTATTCCGTCGCCGCACTCTGGCAAATTCTCAAACCCACCATCCGCCCCGCCAGACTCACACTGGACGGACACCCGATCGAAGGCCCCTTCCTGTTCGCAATCGCCTGCAATACGATGTTCGCTGCCCACCGCATGCTGGTCGCCCCTGAAGCTCGCAGCGATGATGGACTGCTCGATGTCGTTCTCCTCAGACCCACCTCCCGCTGGAACCTTCTGCAGGTCTTCCAGCGTGTGGCTGATGGCTCCCACCTGCAGCTCTCTGGTATCGAACTCCATCGTGCCAGCACTCTGACCATCGATTCGTCCACCATCGACCCGCTGAACCTCGACGGCGAACTTCGCGGACATACGCCGTTCTCAGCAACCGTTGTGCCCGGGGCACTCGAAGTCATGGCCTGAGCAACAGAGTGTACTGGTCAGACGGGACTCAGAGTTTGGCCTGTGGAGAGATATTGAAAAACGGAAGACGATTTTGGGGTCGTTGTCTGGAGGGAATCCGGGGGCCAGCCCCCGAACCCCCGGGATTTTTTGAGGCATGGCGCCGCGGTTCAATCGCTGAGCGACAATCTCGGCGATGCAGGAAGGGCTGTGTCTGTCTGCGCACGCCAGCAAGGACAGACAAGACGCAATTGAGGCGTGCGGTCGATGTCAATCGGCCGGTCAGGCTTTGGTGAGTTCCTGATGCGGTTCTGGCCGCGCTGGCACGCACCGTTACCGGGGGCTTGACATCCATTTTTTGACGGTACCCGCCGTCAAAAAACAGAGCAGGAGAATGGAGAAAGGAGACTCTCGACTTTCTGCATTCTCCTGCGGTCTCCTCTCCCCTCTCTTCGGTCCCTCCGCGGGCGACAGTTGGCCACGCCGTGTCGTGTCGCAACCGTCACGTTGGGGCGGA
Source organism: Planctomycetota bacterium (assembly GCA_046074585.1). Lineage (GTDB taxonomy): Bacteria > Planctomycetota > Planctomycetia > Planctomycetales > Planctomycetaceae > SXXK01. The sequence goes on from JBJTOM010000541.1 coordinate 10,578, forward strand.
GTCCGGAAGACGATTTCGGGAATTCTTAACACCGTTTCACCATCCCACCCTCGCCCTGACCAGCGTTCTGAAGCGCGAACGCTGGTACAAGTGAAAGCAGTTTAAGCTCCGCACGCGTCAAACACCTGCGCCGAGCCCGGGTATTTACGTACCGAACCGAAGACCCGCCGAGTGCTGACCTCAAAACCGGTGAAACTGCGGGTGACAAACCTGGTGTTCCCAATTTACCCACGAGTGCTGACGCATGAACAAATCAGGCAGCATTACAGCGCAGGGATGGGAAATTATTTGCCGTGAGTCGGGAACAATCAGCCGGTTGAGTCCATGTGAGGAATGTTGTGACCGCCAATGACGCCAGGAGGAAACTGAAATCTCCTGCCTCGCCGGATGTGGCGAAGTCGTCGGTGCGTTTCTTCAGGACCGGGCCGGGACAGTACGGCGAAGGTGACACCTTCATCGGCATCAAAGTGCCGACCCTGCGAACAGTGTCTCGTGAGTTCCGGTCTTTGCCCCTGGAAGAAATCGAATCGCTTCTGAATTCACCGATCCACGAAGAACGGCACTTGGCATTGATGGTCCTCGTGCTGCAAGTGGCGAAGTGCGATGCTGCTTACCGGAGAGCAGCTTTTGACTTCTGTCTGGAGAACACGAAGTTCATCAACAATTGGGACTTGGTGGACTGCTCCGCACCACAAGTCGTCGGCGGGTACTTGTTGGACAAATCAAGAAGGCCGCTGGTTGAACTCACCAAATCGCAGTCCCTTTGGGAGCGCCGGATCGCCATCGTCTCGACGCAGCACTTCATTCGCCACGATGACCTGGCCGATACGCTTGCGATCAGCCAGCGACTCTTGAAGGACGAGGAAGACCTGATTTATAAAGCGGCAGGCTGGATGCTGAGAGAGGTCGGAAAGAAAGCGAAGGGCGTACTGGAAGCGTTTCTCGATCAGCACGGAACGGTCATGCCACGAACGATGCTGCGGTATGCCATCGAGCATTTTTCGCCAGATCAGCGGCGTGCCTGCCTCCGGAGAAAGCAAACGTCGAGGGAGGGAGCCGCAGATGGCGTTCGATGAATCACTCGCAGGTCGCATCCGTGACGCCCTGGCACGAAAAAAGAACATCGAAGAGAGGAAGATGTTCGGCTGCGTCTGCTTCCTGCTTAACGGCAACGCACTGGCCGGGGTTTGGAAGAATGCCCTGATTGCCCGCCTCGGCCCCGACGAGGGAACGGCGGCACTGCGGGAGCCGAACGTCCGAGAGTTCGACATCACTGGCAGGCCGATGAAAAATTGGGTTGTGGTTGAACCGGAAGGCGTCCAGGACGACGATCAGTTGGCGGGGTGGATCGAGCGAGCGGTGAAGTTCGTGAAGACGTTGCCGAGGAAGTGAGAGAAGCAACGATATGCCGAAGCCATCTGGAACCACCAATATCGACGACTACATCTCGCAATTCCCCGACGAAGTGCGGGTGGTGCTTGAGAAGGTTCGGGAAACGATCCGCAAGGCAGCGCCCGATGCCAGGGAAGTCATCAGCTACCAGATGCCAGCGTTCAAGCAGCACGGGATTCTGGTCTACTTCGCTGCCTGGAAGCAGCACATCGGACTGGACCCGCCGATTTCCAGCGACAAAACTCCTGAGAAAGCTGTCGCACACTACGCCGGGCCGAAGGGCAATCTTCAGTTTCCGCTCGATGAACCGATGCCTCTCAAGTTGATCGAGCCAACTCCGAAGAAAACTCGAATCGGCAATAAAACTCTGGATGACCAGGGACGATCACGATCTGATGGCCTTGCCCACGGCACAGGTCGAGGCCACAACGGACCAATTCGGAGCCAATTCCCTGCCTTTGGAATTCCGGCAGGATCGCCATCGGTGCAGGAGCCAAAGCAGGGATAGTTCTATCTTCGGTGATGATCGGCAGATCACTGAATAAGATGTGGCCGACGATTCTTCCTTCACTCTCGGCGACCAGGGACAATCGCACGAAACCTCCTTCTCGCAGCGCATCGACAAGGCGAGACTCATCAACCTGTCCGAAGGCAATAATGTTGATCTGTCGGATGGCGTCGAGGTCTGTTGATGTTTCAGCACGGATGACGAGCGGCATTATTTCCCCCAATTCATCGCCGTGATGCTCAATTGCAGAACGGTCGCCAGCGACACCCAGATGAAATACGGCACCTGGGCCACGGCGACCCAACGGTAGTGCCGCCACACGGCTACCATCATCCAGATGATCGTGACCCAAACGACCAGAATATCCACCGCAGCCAGCGGCAGGTTTCGCATCCCGAATTGAATCGGCGTGAAGATCAGGTTCGACACGAGGTTGACGGCGAAGGGCAATGCCACAAGCCACGGCAACTTCTTTCTGAGCGCCTGCACGAACACGAACCCGAAGCTGACGAGGATGATCGGGTAGAGAATCTGCCAGATCAGGCCGATAGTCGCCGGGGCAGGCGTCCAGCCTGGTTTCGCAAGGGCGTTGTACCATTCGATCCACGGCATAAGTTTAACAACCTCGTGGGGCCAACACCCTCAGTCAAAATAGCATCAAATATCGCTGCATTTCACAATATCCTGCTCGGCATACAGTTGCAGCGAAGGGCTGATCCGAATCCGTAGCAACGGGTCGTTCGGATCAAATAGCCGCCGAATAAAGTCTCGATGACCTACTCCCCAACCATGCTGTCGATCTCTCGCAACAGTGCGTTGACGATCTCGTAAGCTCGACGCTGTTCCTCTCTATGTCGAAGCCGGTCCCGGCAGTGGCTTCCTCAGCGGTCTGTGCCTCCCACACTGGGCCGATACTGTCAAGCCTCTCGAACTTCTCCCGCAAAATTCCAATTCCCTCAGCAATGAGTTTGTCATCCGTCTTGCCTTGGAATTCCTCGGCCAGCTTTTTATACCCGCCCTGGTAATTCTCGATGCAGAAGCAAATGTCGTGGGCATCCTTTTCCTTCCTGCGGTCGCTGAGGGTGATGGCCTTGATACAGAGGCAGGCGGCGATAATCGGCATCTTCGCCGTGACTTTGTTGTGTCCTCCGTTCGGAAGAGTTCCTTCGACGGCGACATCCTGCTGAAAAGTGAATGCCAAGTCCACGCCACGGGCCTTCCACACGGCGAGTTCCTGAATGCGGTGATGTGTTCCATCGGCAGCGATTTCGGGGAACTCGCCTGTGATGAGATCAACCTTCACTTGAATCGACGTTCTGGGGATGTTGCGAAAAAAACGGTTCGCCATTTCCGGGGACTGCTGATACCCGGCATCCACCAGTTTCTTCCGGATTGACTCGTATGCCCTGGGTTCGAGCTTTCGGGCGTCGAAGGCGAGATCGACATCAAGCGAACCGATATGCCCCTTGTTGGGAAATGTCAGTTCGGGAACCCAGCGCCCACGACAGCCAGCGTGTCGAGGTCTTTGGCGAGGATGGTCAGCACTTCGATCAGGACGGCTCGGCGCGCATCCACTTCGTTCATTGGTTGCCTCCTGACTTCGCTTTACCGGCTGCGAACAACGGACGCAGTTCCCTATCGAAGACCTCCTCGGCTGCATCTTTTCCTCGCCCCGATAGCGCCATCAGGTCTAAGTAAAGCTGAAGCGGGGAGACAACCTTTACGCCGTCGATTTCTTTGGAGTCGGTGAATACTGCGGGGTCGTCCGTGATCCAGAGAATGCAGTTAGCCCCCGTCTCGACTTCTTTAGCGTCAAGATGTTCGAGCAGCGATTTCAGTTTGTTGCCTGTTTCAAGTTCGCTGTCGATGTACGTCACGCTCTTGTCGTATCGGACCATCGGCGAGAACCGCCATGCCGCTGCAAGCTGGGTCAGCGCAAAAGCAACTTTGTTCGTCCGAAACCATTCAGCGAGGCGTTTCTCGATCTCATTTGGCGGAGAGATGGCGAAGAGTTGGACCCGCTTCACATGCGGGCGATATGCCGCCGACCATCCCTGAAGAAGTTTGACGGCATCCCGCACGAACAGCAGGCGGTCCCGTTCCTCTAAGTAGGCATCTTCTACGAGCGCAGTCTTCGCCTTCGACACCAAACCCAGGCTCACGTCGGCCTGCTGTGCCAACTGCTGAACCTGCCATCCCTTATTGGGATGCGTGAGGAGGGTTCGGACGATTCGGCTCGACTTCCTGGAGAAGGGATCGACGGCTTTGCTCACGGTTGGGCGATTCGGGCGACCTGCAATATGCACGAACAGTCCGGGTGCGACGATCCAGCAGTTTCCCACGCCGTCGAGATAGCTGACGTTCTGTTCTCGACACATCTCTGCGACTCGTAGCGAGATGTACGGAGCGCAGAGCAGAATTGCACCTTCCGGGCGATCCCCGTTGAGTTTTTGGAAGAGGCCCGGAAGCGTGTTCGGCGAAAGGTGCTGCCGAGTCTGCACGAGCAGATCGACCTGTCGCTGGTCTGGCTTCACCGACAGGGTGATGACCTGATCCCACCTCACCTTTCGCTGGTCGGCACGCTTTGCCTTTTCTTCGACAGCGTTGACGATCTCAAAGGCTGTAGTCTCCTTTGCCAGTCGCCGGACCAATTCGGCAGCGGGAACAGAAGCCATCTCTTGCTCAGTTTTCACTTTTTCCATGATTTCACCGTTAAGTGAAACTAGCATAAAAAGTGAAACATGTCCACCGATTTTCAGTTAATCAATACGTTTCACCGATCAGTGAAACCGAAGAAAAAGTGAAAAGACTGGTCGTTGCGTTCACCGGAGATGGCTGGACGCCAACAAAAAACTGACCAGCCTTTAGCGTCAGAAGGGCGGTCAGTTCGAGGTACGATGTCGGGTTGGCGATGCACCGTAAATGCACCGCATTCCATGAAATGCACCCTATCTGGTGCATTTTCAGAAATTTCTCAATCCCACAAGTCATTGATAAATAACGACTTGCGTTAACATGCTTCACCTGTCTATTTCGCCCATGACGATATCGAGTGATCCGACGATGGCGGGGATGTCGGCGAGTGGGACGCCTTCGCAGATGCGGTCGGTGACGGAGAGGTTGCAGAAGCAGCTGCTTTTGGCTCGCAGCCGCAGTGGGTTGCCTTCGCCGTTGCCGACGATGTAGAAGCCCATCTGTCCGCGAGGACATTCGGTTTCGAGATAGACTTCATCCTTTGGCAGTTTGGCGTTGAGTTTGAAGGGTACGCGGCAGGAGCCGGCGGCTGCGAGATATTTGGGGATCGCCTGTCGCACGAGTTTGATGGACTGGACGACTTCCATCATGCGGACGTAGAAGCGGCACCAGTTATCGCCGAGGACGACTTCGCGTGGGGCGGCGGCGAAGGGGGCCACAGGGACATCGAAGTCGTAGCCGCGGTACATGCGGGTGTAGACATCTTCGCCATCGCGGCGGAGGTCGATATTGACGCCGCTGCCGCGGAGGACGGGTCCGGTGCAGCCGTAGCTGATGGCCATTTCCGGTGTGAGGACACCCATGCCGGCGGTGCGTTTGATGAAGATGGCATTGCGAGTGAGCAGGGTGTGATATTCGGTGATGCGGGGTTCGAGCCAGGCGAGGAACATTTCGACGATGTCGAAGAAGCGATAGGTTTCGCGGGGTTTGCGTCCGGTGAGTGAGGCGAGTCCGTCGGGGATTTCGATTTCTTCGGGGAGGTCGTGGGTGGCTCCGCCGATGGTGAGGTAGCTGCAGGTCAGACGTGCGCCGCAGGCTTCTTCGAACAGATCGAGGATGATTTCGCGTTCACGGAAGGCGTAGAGAAACGGGCTGAAGGTGCCCAGGTCAAGGCCGTAGGCGCCCATTCCCACAAGGTGACTGGAGATGCGGCTGAGTTCCGCGATGATCACTCGGAGGTGCATCGCTTTGTCGGGCACCTGCATGTCGATGAGTTTTTCGACGGCGAGTGAGAAGCCGAGGTTCATGTTCATGGCCGCAAGGTAATCCATGCGGTCGGTGTAGGGGATATATTGTGGCGGGCTGAGGTTTTCGCCGATTTTTTCAGCGCAGCGGTGCAGGTAACCGATGTGTGGGGTGCATTCGTGAACGATTTCTCCGTCGGTTCGCAGGAGCAGTCGGAGCACACCATGGGTGCTGGGGTGCTGGGGGCCCATATTCACGAGCATCTCATCCGTCTGCACGTCAAACTCAACGACTCGCGGATCTTCAATCACGAGGCTCATGCTGCCAGTGTCCTGAAGGGTGGATCGGGGGAATGGAACCGGTAAGGGGGAGTGAACGTGGTGGCTGTTGACTGATGGGGTCAGCGACCGCGAACACCGTGGTATTCAAGCGGGAACTGGTAGTCTCGGCGGAGAGCATGTCCGACCCAGTCTTCGGGGCAGAGGATGCGTCGCAGGTTGGGATGGCCGGCAAATTCGATCCCGACGAGGTCATAGGCTTCGCGTTCGTGCCAGTTGGCGATGCCCCAGATGGAGCTGACGGAGGGCACGACCGGGAGCTGACCTGGCTGCTGGTCTTTCCAGCGGGGGACGACGACTTTGAGTTTGGCGACGTGACGATGTTTGAGGCTGGTGAGGTGATAGACCACTTCGACGTGCGGCTGGTGACCGAACTTTGCTGCCTTTTTTTCGTCCGGTTCGCAGTAGTCGACGCCGCAGAGGTCATTGAGGTGGTCGAGGAGCAGGCGGGGATCATCGTGGAGAAAGCGGGCAACGGGGACGAGGTGCTCTGCGGCCACCTGGATCCATGGATCCTTTGCCTGGTGAATTTCGGTGCCGACAGCATCGGCCCCGAATTTTTCGAGCAGCAGTTGATGGATCTGGGAAAGAGTCATGGGAATTCCTGGCAAGGATCACGCTGGCAATGAATTGCAACTTCAGCCGATTCCGGCGAGTGACTGGTCGGGGGCCTGGGCGGACTTTTTGGTGAGTGCGCGGATCCAGTCGAGGTCTCCGCGTTTCCAGACGTAGGCGAAACCGACGAGCAGCACGCAGAAGAACACGAGAATATCAGCCAGGCCAAGCCAGCCCAGTTGCAGCGCGGTGGCGGGTGAGATGACCTGATCGGGAGTCATTGCGGTCGGGTCGACACTGAGCAGCCTGGCGCTGAGGATTTCTCGGGCGGCATCATCCAGCCGAGTATCTGCCAGCTGCATGACGCTGCCGTAGACGGAGGCCCACGGGAAGAAGAAGGCGACTTCGACGTCGAAGATGATGAACAGCAGGGCCACCACGTAGAACCGCAGGTCGAACTGGATGTAGCTGGAACCGATGGCCGGTTCGCCGCATTCGTAGATCGCGTCTTTCTCTGGTGTTGGGAGCTTTGGGCGGAGGAGCCTGCCAACCAGCAGTGGCCCCATCAGAAAGGCGATTGCCAGCAACCCGAAGATCAGAAAATGGCCAACGAGATCTGTCATGATTACGTGTCCGGAAAAGCATTGAGTTCAGGTGCTGACAGTGGCGGAAAAGAGCGGCTGGCGGGCGGTCTGAGAACACGGTCCGGCGTGCCAGTGGAGCACTTCGGGTTCATCGGGCTGCCAGCAGAGCATGACACGATGACCATCCTGTGAGCCTTGAAAGTCGACTGTTCCGCGGAGCGGATCGGTGAGAGTTCCTCCGATCTGCCTGAGTTCCTGGAGTAGGCTGTCGAACCGCTGCTGGTCCGCCACGAGTTCATCCTGGTATTGAGCCACTTCCTGTTCGTAGATGGAGTCATCCTTTGCGGCAGGATACCGATCCCGGATGGATTGCAGCCGATCATGGCGCCATTGAAGATCGCGATGCAGTTCAATGACATCCCGCACGATGGAACGAACCAGGGGCAGTCTGGAATTGACTTCAGCGGTCGTCAGCATGATGGCCTCGTTGAACGGGAGTCCGGATTGGCATCAGTTTCGGCTTCAGACTTCAGTGTTCTGCACCAGCAAATTCGAACGGGCTGGGTTCACCCTTGACCCAGACCGGTTGGTGCAGAACTTTGGATTCGGCGACGACGGTTGGGTTGAGCGTGGCTTTGCCCCACGCGATCTGCAGGGGGAGTTTAGCGTAGTCGACGATGCATCCATCGCGACTGTAGCCACTGAGGTCGTAATTGGAACCCATGAAAATGCAGTCGACGGGGCACGGCTCGACGCACAGGGCACAAAACATGCACTTGGTGTAGTCGATTGTGAATCCATTGACGCGGAACCCCTTGCCAACGGGACTTTTTTCCTTGTCGATGTAGATGCAGTCGACAGGGCATGCGGCTGCACATTTTTCGCAGCCGATGCAGGTGGTGAGGTCAAAGCGATGGAAACCCCGATACCGGGGCTTGACCCGAACGGCGACCTCGGGGTATTCGTAAACTTCAGTAAACGTCCGCCGCTGGTAAGTCCGGAACATGGTCAGCAGTGTGACGTACATGCCCTGAAGCACCGTCACAATTGACATCCACACATTGCGAAACCACAGAAACATCTGAGATCTCTCCGAGAATTCTATCGGGCCAGGCCGAGACCGCCTGTTGGATTATAGGCTCGCCCCTCCGGCACGCAACCAGACCGGGAGGGGTCTTGACGGTGGGAAGGGAGTTGATTGGTGGTGGGAGTAACAAAAACGGCGGAATTGAGCGGGCCGGATGCATCTGGAGCGATCACGGCGGGTTCTGGTGCCTTCGGATGGCAGCGTTGATTTCTTCGAGCCAGATTTTCGCTGTTGGTTCCCAGGCTTCAGCCTGAGGCAGAAACTGGCGGCCGGGAGAGCTGGGTAAGCGGCGAAGGTCTGTGAGTGAGCTGGTGTATTGATCAAGAGCCGTTCTGGCATCGGTGAACCGTGTCTGCATCTGCAGTGCGCGGGCGAGGAGCAGAAAGGCGGTGGGATTGCCATTTTCGGCAGCCTTGCGAAGTTCGGGGAATTCGAGGGCTGTGCGGAGCTGTTGATCTTCGGGCGTCAGTTTCGAGGCCGCAAGGTATTCACGGGCGGCATTTTCCACATCTGTCCTCCGTTCGGCTTCCTGTGCCGCGAGCAGATGTCGGGCGGCGCGGCTGAAGCGGGAGTAGCGATCGCGTTCGTCCGACGCCAGATCACGGGGGAGGAAGCCGGAAATCGAGACGCTGCGGGCACGGAGCAGATTCAGATTGCGCTGGGCGGCATCGGGGCCGGTATCTGCGCGGGGGACGAGGAATTCGAGGAGTGGAGTTTCTTCTGTGTTCAGTGGCCCATCGCGGAGCAGGTCTTTCAGTGCGGGGGCTGTCGTAATCAGTGTGGAGGCAATCCGGTAAGGGCTGGTGAACCCGATGACGGCGAGGTCTGAGCGGACGTCTGCTTCTTCGAGCATCTGTCGGGCGCGCTCCGCGGGAAATGTCCATGGACTGCGGCGACCGGCAAGCAGAACGTAATGGGTCCAGCGGTTATTCAGGTAGTAGACGTGCATTTCCGGGAACACACTGGCGAAGGTCCTCAGTGTCATCAGAAACGCGCTGCGGGACAGTCCTCCGAGCGGCATCCAGATCAGAGTGCAGCCAGTTTCCGTGGAGGCCCGGCGACAGAGTTCGAAGTATTCGCGGTCGTAGAGGTTGGCACTGGATCGGTACCGCAGGTCGGTGCAATCAGAGACGATTACGTCGTAGACATTGCTGACACCGCGGAGGTAGGCCCGAGCATCTTCAAGGATCAGCTGATATCGGGGATCCACCGGTGTTTGCTGAAGGAGTCCGTGATTGGCGTCGGTGAGCAGATCGGCGCAGGCCGGGACTTCAGGGGAGATTTCAACGCAGTCGAGCGACAGCAACTGGTCGTGCAGCAGGAACGACGCTGAGGCACCGCCGCTGCCAAAGCCGACAGTGAGGGCTTTCCGTGGTTGGCCGGCCAGCAGCATTCCCCAGTGTGCCAGACTCTTTTGGTCAGTCTGCATCACGAGGGATGTGCCAGCCACCGGCACATCGTCAACGGAAATCCGCCGTTCCCCCCGCGTATTCTCAATGACGCTGACAGAAGCGGTGGGGCCATCGATCGACCGCACGACAAATTCACCGGGCAGCAGTGTATCCGGTGCTGGGAGCTGCGGTGCCAGCAGCAGCCCGATGAGCGCAGCGCAGCCGGTGGCCAGAATCGTTCGCAGGCGGTGTGGGAGGAGGAGACACAGGGAGACAGTGGCAGTGAGACAGGAGAGTGCCAGCAGGCCGCGATACAGGCCCCAGGCTGGCACGATTACAAACGGTGCGAGAGCGGCGCCGAGGACGGATCCCAGAGCATTCAGTGCGTAGATCCGGCCAATCTCCTGTCCGGGTCGCCCAGTGGACGACTGCACACAGGCGGGGAGCAGCAGTCCGGAGAGCAGTGTGGGCAGCCCGATGATTGCCGTGGTTCGCAGCAGAACCTGCAGAACAGCACGGGGAAAGACCACCTGCAGTGTTTCGGGGCGAATTTCATCACGGAGTTTCGGGAGGGTCAGCAGGAACAGCACCGAGACGGCCATCGAAAGACTCATGAGCAGCAGCAGCCAGCTTCGAGTCATGCGACTGCGGCTGACGGTTGCCGGGAAGAGCGTCCAGCAGAGGGCTCCAGCGGCGAGCCCCGACAGACCGACCGCGAGGACTGCGGAGACGCTGTAGGTGGTGTTTTTGAGTCGATCGAAGGAAAACACCAGTGTTCGTGACCAGAGATGCTGGGCAGCCAGTGAAACAAAACCTGCGGTGAACGCGGCAATTGCGGGGGCGGATGTGAACGCCGTTTCTTCGGCGATCAGCACCTGCGCCTGTTTAATTTCCCGCACATCACTGAGTGAAAGTGTTCGTGGAAGCAGCGGGCGAAGTACAAGCCATGCAAAGGCAGCGGCCAGCAGGTTCAGCGAGGCGGCCAGCTGGAGCGTGCTGGTGACACCCAGGGTCGGGAGCAGAAAGAAGCCTGTCACGAGAGTTCCTGCGACAGCGCCGAGCGTGTTCATTCCGTACAGCCAGGCAAAACCCTGACCGGTTGCCTGTCGGAGCAGCGGCGTGCTCATGCTGATCACGGGGACAGTGGCGCCCATCAGGCCGGTGGGCAGGAGCAGCAGCAGGAAGACGGCGGCAAACCTGACGACGGCCCGCAGCCCTGGCTGCTCTGCTGCGGTCGCGACCAGATCCGGCAGTCCTGAGAGCGTGTGCAGTGCGAGGGGCATCAGCAGCGCTGTGCCGGCGATAAGACATTCGAGGACGGCATACACCGAAACGGCCGTTCGGGGCTGGAGCCGTCGTGTGGATGCCAGAGCGCTGCCCAGAGCCAGTCCTGCCATGAAGGCTGCGGTCGTGGCTGCCAGCGCCGGTGCCGAGGCACCGAAGACGGTGGTGAGCATGCGAAACCAGAGAATTTCATCGGCCAGTCCTGCCGCCCCTGACAGGAAAAAGATCAGACCGGAGATCAGCATCACCATCTGACAGCTCCAGAGGGGTTTGCCTGGAGCAGTCTGAAGGCTGCTTTTCGGTGCTGTTCCGCTGCCGGGTTTGAGCGGGATTCCAGAATGGCGGCCAGCGCAGTGTGAGCGCCCGGGTTGCGGGGGTCGATTTCCAGTGACATTTGCAGTGAGCGAATTGCGGCGTCTGTCTGGTCGAGGTTTTGTTCGGTCATACCGCGATAGAACCAGTGGCGTGCTTCGCGGCGGGTGCGAGTGAGTTCTTCGAAGCGGGCGAGTGCCTGAGCATAGCGGCCGGCATTGAAATCCATTTCACCGCGAATTCTCAGTGCCGTCGTGCGATCTTCGGTGGGATCCGCGTCCAGTTGCAGGGCGATGTCGGCCCATTCGAGGGCTTTTTCGTTCCAGCCGATTTCGGCTGCGATGCGAGCCAGCCCAGCGGCGACGGCGGCATCGCGCGCACCGGCGTTCCATGCTTCCTGCAGCAGGTCGCGAGCGTCGCGGAGACTTTCGGGGAGGGCTGATTTGAGGGATAGCTGCAGCAGTGCCAGTCCACGGTTGCGGCTGAGGTCTGCAGCGGACAGGAGATCGGCGGAGGTGTTGAGTTCCACGAGTCTGACCGAAGACGGACTGGCGGTAACCGCAGGATCGGCGCCGCGGGTGCTGGTGTCCGCAGCCTGCGAGGACTGCGAGGACTGCGAGAGACCAGGGTGCAGGCCGATGCGATGGTGTGTAAAGGCGACATGCGGAAGTTCGGTCGGGGATTTCGGCATGTGACAATCCGTGCAGCGGTCTGCTTTGGCATCGCGGCTGGACTGTTGCTCTGTGCAGGCGGCGGACTGATGGCAGCTCAGGCAGGCGTTTCGCCAGACGGTTGACTGTTCCGGGCGGGCGCGAATTTGATGGGGGTGGTGGCAGGTAACGCAGGAGAGTGATGTGGATTTCTGGTAGCAGGGGCTGGCATGCATTTGTTCGACGTGTCCGACGACCGTCATTTCTCCCTGCACACGGGCTCGAAATTCCTGACGAAAGCTGGCGAGCGGTAAACCGGGGCGAAAGTCGTCGAAACGCTGGCCACGGACGAAGATCTGTACATCCCCCTGCAGGTGGCACTGTTCGCAGACGGATTCGGCGAGCTGTCTGGGGAGGTGGGCGGGATTGACGATGGAGTGATCGATTGGAGCGGCATTGGTCCGGGACGAGTCGGTGGCTGTCTGTTCGTGTCTGGCCACATGCAATTCTCCGGGCCCATGGCAGCGTTCGCAGCTGATTGCCTGTTCGTGGACGTCGACGAGGTATTCATTGCGATTGCGGATTTGCAGACTGCCGGCATGGCACGACAGACAGCGAGCTGAGATGCTGCGGTGGAACGCATAGTGATCGGGCCCGGAATAGCCGGGTGAGAGATCCCAGCACTGGCGTGTGGAATACCAGGTGAGTGGGGACTGGACGAGAAACCCCTGTGCGAGGGAGAGAAAGCTGTGTCCGAAGTGGCCTGAACCGACAGTCCAGGCAATTTCGAAGTCCCGCTGCGGGTGTTGTGTCAGCGGGAGTTCGTCGGAGTGAATAAGTCGTTGCTGATCGGTGCGGGACTGGAAGACATAGCCGGAGACGGAGTCGGTGAGGGACGCGTTTTGCAGCTCTGGTGGAGCTTTGGCGAGAGCCCTGGCGTGAGGAGTGACGTCAAAGGCACTGGCGATTTCGGAATGACAGCTGCGGCAGGACTGCGAGCCGGTGTAATGGGCATGCGGGGCCGTATTCAGAAACGGGGATTCGGGTCTGGCTGGTGGTGGGAGGGGACTATTGGCGATCCGTGTGTCGGGGGCATCGGGGCGGTTCGTGTTGGATGCCGGAGCGGCCGTGGGGGCGTTCTGATCGGTATTGCAGCCACCGAGGCACAGCAGTGCGATGAGGACTGCGAGTGCCCGGGGGACATGTGAAATGCCCGGTGAATCTGAATAACCCGGCGAATGACTGTGAGTATCGGGACAGACAATTTGCATAACGGTATCTTGTGGCTGGAAGCCTGCAGCTTTTATTTTGCTGCGTTGAGCCTTCTGCGGCGTTTTTCGAGGTAGTCTGTGAGCGCGGCCCGGGCCTGCTGATTCTCTGGTTCGACCCGCAGGACGGCAAAGAGCAGTTGTTCGCCAGCGCGGCGATTCTGATGGGTCATGGCGAGGCAGCCGGCCTCGCAGCGGATCGCGTTATTGTCAGGCTGCTGCTGGAGTTTGGCGAGCAGACCTTCCATGTGCTGAACTTTTGCGGAGGCTGCTTCCCAGCTGGTTTCACAGCGGGCGATTTCGGCGGGCTGATCTGCGACGTTCAGGATCCGAATCCATGCAGCGAGAGCCCCCTGATCCTCGGGCCAGTCTTCGAGGAATGCGGCCAGTCGGGAGCGGGCCTGTTCCAGTTGACCGGTGTCACGTTCTGCAAGGCCCAGCATGAGCATGGCGTCGAAGTCTGCGGGATCGCAGATCAGGCACTGCCGGAGTGCTGTGATGCAACCTGCGTTGTCGCCTTTCAGACGGAGAGTTTTGGCTTTCCACATCCAGTTTTCAGCGGAGTCAGGCTGGCGTGTACAGGCGAGAGAAAAGGCTGCAAGGGCTTCGTCAAGGCGGTCGAGGTCAAGCAGGCTGCGGCCGAGGTGGGCCTGGGTGGACGCGCGGAGATCCCCGAGTTCGACGGCGTGGCTGAGTTCCCTGACGGCGTCGGTCGGACGAACCTGCATCGCATACAGGATTCCGTGTTGTGCCCAGGCTCGATAGTCATCCGGGAGGTCGCTCTTCCAGGTGCGAATCAGAATTTCGGCGGCCTCGAGCCGACTGAACCCGCGGAGCCAGGTCGTGAAGGCATCGCAGACGTCACCGGGGAGGAAGTCGGGGGAGGTGAGCAGGGCGGACAGGCGGGCTTCGGACGCCCGTGAATCGGCCGTCTTTGCCAGCAGCAGATTCTCTTCGTCGAACAGTCGCCGGGAGTCGACTTTCATGCTTCGCAGCTTTTCGAGCGTTTGTCGGGCCGCAGCGAACTCGTCGCGCTGGCGCTGCAGCGAGAGCAGCAGAAGAAGTGGTTGGGGAGCCTGGGGGTGGTCTTTGAGCAGAGGCTGCAACTGTTGATCGGCGACGTCAAACTGCAGTTGCTGAATGCACGCGGAAATCCTCTGGAGATGGAAATCGAAGAGCAGTCCCGGGGCATACCAGACGGCAGCCGCCGCTGCAGGGAGGCCGAGCAGGAACACGACCTGGAGCAGTCGGGAATGTCGCAGGAGCGATCGCGGAGGCCGCAGCGAAGAACCGGATGCAGGAGAAGCCGGCATGTGTGGACGCTTTCCGGGTTGGATCAATTTACACAGGCTGTATTTTCCATCGGGCTGCCTGCAGAAGTCAAGGCGCGGGTGGTCTGCGGAGTCATTCAGGCACCCCGTATAACTGCCTGCGATCCTCCAGCACAAACATTTCGCGATCGTCGGTCGTAACAGAAATCTGTTGCGTCCGGCCGCCGGGCCAGCGTATGGTCAGCCCGATTTCGCAGCGAACGGTCGGCCGGGCAAATGCAGCAACAGGTTCACTGGAACAGTAATAGCCGTCACCTGCGGTCACCCAATACTTCTGCGGAGGAAGACCGCCTGCGGGGGCCGAGTGGAGCGTCAGCACGCCACCGATCGGGCGACGACAACTGTGATGTCCCAGCGGACGAATTCGCAGTGGGAGTGCCACGGTCGGTGATTCGTTGATGTATACGGCCGGCGGTCGGTCCAGAAAGGTGGCGACCAGATCCGTCCGTCCGTCGCGATTCCAGTCGAGCTGAGCGAGTGCCCGTCCGAGGGCCGGCTGGCTCCCGTAAACTCCAAAAACCTCCTCCGCCACCCGTGTAAACCGCCCCGGAGCGGTGGCGACCCACGCCGCGGGACGCATTTTCCAGGGGAGCTGAAAGTGCTGATAGTCGTCAACATGTCCGTTGAGCACGAACAGATCCGGCAGTCCATCGAGGTTGGCGTCAGTGGCCTGAGCGCCGAACGAGAGCAGGTCGAGAGATCCGGAATCCGCTGCAGTGCTGGTGGAGAGGTCCTGGAAGAAACCACCGCCCGTTCCTGCATACAGGGTATTGGTCTCGGCGAGGAAATTGGTCACGAAAAAATCGCAGGTTCCATCGCTGTTCAGATCCCCGGCAGCGATGCCCATTCCGGCCTGAATCCGCCCTGACGCATTCACCGCACAGCCGCGAATGGAGGCGACATCCGGCAGGGCCAGCACGCGACCGTCAGCCGAAACCTCGGGCACGCGAAAGGCATTGGGTGTCATGTCATTTGTGATGAACAGAGAATTTCTTCCGGTGTCGTCGAGGTCTCCGATAACCACCCCGAGTCCCCGACCATCATCAGCGGGCCAGAGGTCCGGACCGGCAGCAGTGAAGCCACCTCTGCCATCGCCGGTGAGTAATCGATCGGCTGCTCCGGGAAACAGATCAGGTCGGCAGGACCTCTGCAGCCTCGCGGCACCGCTGCTGCAGAGCTTCGTCTGAATTTCGGTGCCCTCACCGTAGTGCAGTTCCACGAGGTCCGCGACAGCATCACCTGTGACATCCGCGATCGCGCAGCTGGTTGTCCATCCGGTGGCAGGCGGGAGCGAACTGTCGGAACAGTCGCTGAAGGTCCCGTCGCCATTATTCAGGAGCAGCCTGGAACCTGTTGTGGAGCCCACAAACAGATCCGGGAAACCATCTTCGTTGACGTCGCCTGCAGCAGCTCCCTGGCCGTAGTCGCTGTCGGCGGGCAGCGCCACCGAGGCCACGGGCTGGGCAACTCCGGCCCTGAGATTTCGGTAAAGCAGATCAGCGCTGTGCGGGTCCGGAGCGGGGGGCAGTGAATTCCCCTGAACAATCAGCAGATCCGGCCATGTGTCGTTGTCAAAATCCAGAACAGCAAGTCCTCCACCGAAGCCCTGCAGCACCGACAGTGAGCGGGGCTGGGAGGTGCTCTGGCCGAAGAACCAGGGCTGCTGCAGTCCGAGCCGTTCGCCGTGATCTTCAAACCGTGGCAGGACACCTGGAGCGGCTGGAGTCTCTGCAGCTCCGACGGGCAGCGGGACGGCTCGGGCCTGTCGTTCCGGCAGCGTCACCACAGCGACCTGCGGGGGCAAAAATGGCGGCAGAATTCCGGCATCTGCCGACTGCTGCGACAACAGCTCCAGTTGTGCTGCGTGCTGTCGGGCGCTGATGGCTTCCGCGGGGTGCATACCGGCGAGTGCGAGGTACCAGGCGATGGCTTCTTCGCGGCGATCCAGCTGTTCGAGTGCAGTGGCGATCCGGAGCATTTGCGGGGCGGTCTGATCATCTTCGAGCACACGATGCAGCAGCAGCTCAAGACTGTGCAGCTGCTGAACGCGATCAAGGAGGGGTTTGGCAAGCGTTGTCTGGCCCGCAGAGACGAAGATTGATCCGAGCATCTGCAGGGCGGAGCGGTGATTGTGGTCCAGCCGGATAGCCTGCAGAAGGTGAT
This sequence comes from Planctomycetota bacterium, assembly GCA_046074585.1. Taxonomy (GTDB): domain Bacteria; phylum Planctomycetota; class Planctomycetia; order Planctomycetales; family Planctomycetaceae; genus SXXK01. The sequence continues at coordinate 27,380 of JBJTOM010000541.1, forward strand.
CGCGGGCCGCAGCCGGGCGTCCCTCACGCCACGCCAGCCAGCCCAGAGCTGCGGCACCATCGGGATGGTGATTGAGAAGTGTTGCATGGGATTCTGCCCAGCGTGCAAGGCTCGCCTCATCATCGACCGCGATGAATGCGCGGGCGGCCAGCGACACAAATTCAGACTGTCCGACAGGGGGCAGTTCGGTCGATTGCAGGAACGCCAGTGCATCGCGGGGATTCCCCTGAAACAGGGCGAGGCTGGCTTTGGCCATCACGGCCAGCGGCCGACTGGACGTCTGCAAAGCCGCCTGAATCAGGGGCTCGTCGTGGAGCAGTTCATCGCGGCTGCCGAGCATTGCCAGTTCATCCAGCAGGAAGCTGCGGAGTTCCACCAGCTTTCGCAGGGGTTGCTGGGAATCATGGCGACGGCATTGTGCGAGCAGCAGATTGGCGAGCTGTCGATTGGCGGGCTCGGAGTCGGGATCTGTCCGGAGCACTTCGCGGAGAAGCGATTCGGCAGTGATCAGGCTGGCGGATTGGGAAAGCAGGCGGGCCAGTTTGAGGAGCTGGTCCGTGGGCAGCGGACGAACGCTGTGCAGACGCTGCAGATGCCCAGCTGCAGTTACGCGGTCGCTGGTGCGTTCGGCGGCGATTGCGGCCAGCTCAAGCCAGTCCGGATCGTCGGGACGGCGTTGCAGCGAAGCAGTGGCCAGTTCCAGTGTGGCGGCTGGATTGCCTGTCAGCTGGAGGCGCGCTGCGCGAAGCTGAATTGAACGGCTGGAGTGCAGGCCGCTCCAGGCGAGCACACAGACAGCGACAGCGACGAAAGCAGTGAGCAGCAGGCGACGACTGAACATCTGGCACTCACATCAGGGAAGGAGTACGCCGACGAATGGGCCGAATGCAAACGGCAGCTGCCGTTGGGGCAGCTGCCGTGGAAGATGTCGCGGGCCGCGGGGCCGGCGATTAGAAATCGCCAGTCACTTCTCCGCCGTTGCGGCTGCCGAGAGCACCCCAGATACCGTAGGGGCTGCGGGTCGCACCGGAGGAATCCGGGTCCGGAGCGGCACTGTTGCCGGCATCGATGTTCTCTGAAATGAAGCGAACGGCACCGTCGCCAAGGAGCACCTGAACGCCCCCGGTGTGACGGCTTTGTGAAGAGTAGATGCCCCAGCGACCATCCCAGCCGTCGTCTGTGCATCGCGGCGAATTGGGAGGAAGAACTGTGTTGATGCCCGTCATTGAGATGTTGCTGTCGCACCAGCGGTCACCGGACCAGCCGAAGAGAGTCAGCCCGGGGGCGAAAGTATTTCGGTCCGCCGGGTTCAGAGCACCCAGACAGCGACGGGGGTCGGTATTGGTGCCGGCGACTAAAGCGGTACCCCCGAGTTTCTGATTGTTGCCGAGCGTCCGCACGAGTTCTGCCATCAGAATTGTGTTGCTGGAACCGTCGGTGCAGTCTCGCATGCCAAAGCAGCGATTGGCACCAAACATACCGCGGGGGTTGAGATCGTTCTGTCCGCGAACGATGCTGTCACCGGCCGAGAAACCGTAATTTGTCTTGGCAATCGTACTGCGGCCACCGGACCACGTCTGCTCCGGCTGGCTGTCTGAGGGACAGACATAGGCGGGAATCTGCGTACGCCACGGCCGGTAAGCGTCCACCCAGGGTTCAGGTCCACCCGGAGGCCACTGGCCGTTGAATGGCCCGCCGGCACCGCCGGAGGTGATGCTGTTGTACAGGTTGGCCTGCTCGACGTAGGGAAGCAGCGGCACAAGCCCGCTGAGACGTCCCCAGTTCCCGCTGTTGTTTACGACCCAGCCGGTTCCACCCTTGGCAAAGGTGAACATGTTGAACACGTCGTGGTAGTTGTGGAGCGCCAGGCCCAGTTGCTTGAGGTTGTTCTTGCACTGGGTGCGACGCGCAGCTTCGCGAGCCTGCTGAACCGCAGGCAGAAGCAGGGCGACAAGGATTGCGATGATGGCGATGACCACCAGCAGCTCGATCAGCGTGAACCCACGGGCACGCTGAGAAACGCGATGGTTTCCCGGCACAGCAGGCATTGAAATCTCCCGGAGAAAAAGCACGGAAACAGAAAAAGAACGTTCGCTCACCACCAGCGTGAACGACAAACCGCGTGGAGAGAAGTTAACCGACGTGGCAGGGCGCGTCAATTGACAAGTGAACGGGTGACACGTAACAATCCGTCCAGCTGCACGGATCTGCGCACCGCTGCCCAGATATCCGACAACGCTGCTGATCATCCGGAAGTACAGGCTCAGCATCGATGCTTTCAAATTGTTGCTGGGCGTTTTCACTCAGGTGCCCGTCAAGTCAGTGTCCCCCTTTTGCCATATTTCAGGAGTTTCTGACGTGAAAAAAGCCGCCTGCATGGCGATTCTTGCCGGTTTGTTGTCGTTTGTTCAGGTTGGCTGCGGTCAGCCAACTTACGACATCCCGGAAGTTGACCAGGCCGAATCCCAAAAAAATGCTGACGATATCAGCAAACAGATGGAACTGCAGATGAAGAGCGGTGGGCAGGCTTCTCCCACTGGGCCACTCCCAGGACAAATCACCAACTGATCGGCTCTCGCAACCGCAGAATCTGCTGCGGACTGACGGACCGAAGGGTCTGCACCGCACCGGAAGGCCAACGCACCTCGACATCCACGGGCTCGGCAAAGTTGCCGAGCCCGAAATTCAGAAGTGGCTGGTGAGACGACGCAAAGCTGGTCCCGCCTGGCAGTTCTGCACTGAACATGCGTTCAGTTGTATGGTCGGATTTTCTGATGGTGACGTGGCAGCCAATTCCCTGACGGTTGCTCAGAGTGCCTGTGAATCGAATCTGCAACCAGTTTTTTCGTACGGATTCATTGACCAGCAGGGCGGCGGGTGCGTTCTGGTGCACGACCACAGCGTCAAGGTCACCATCTGCATCCAGATCCCCCAGCGCAATTCCTCGGCCGACAAAGCGATTGCTGAACCAGTCGGACGCGTCGCTGCAGTCCCTCCAGCGACTGCCGTCGAACGACAGCAGCTGCGGGCGTTGCTGATAGCCGTCAAATTCATCCGTGCGTTCGTCGATATGCCCATTTGCGATCAGGCAGTCCATGTGAGTGTCCTGATTGAAGTCCTGCAGGACGATTCCAAAACCAAGTTTGGGGAAGCTGAGTTCGCGCATGCCGGTGATGGCTGACACATCCAGCATTCCGGCGGCGCCTGTATTTTGATAAAGTGTGTTGGATTCGCCGCTGAAGTGTGACAGCAGTACATCGGGAAGACCGTTCCCGTCATAGTCACCGACAGCGACTCCCATACTTGCCTGGGGATCTCCGGTTCCGCTGACGGCCGCTCCGCGACGGAGTGCTTCGTCAACAAATTGTCCATCGGGCTCCCGGCGGACGAAGAGAAAATTGGCCGTTGTATCGTTGGCCACATAGATATCGGGGCGTGCATCATCTGTGAGATCCAGAATCGCGACTCCGAGTGCCTTGTTGCCGGGCCCTTTCAGTCCCCATTTCCCGGTCACGCGTTCAAACCGTCCATCACCGGAGTTTCTCCAGCATTCATCAGGCCAGGGCTCGAGCTGTCGAGGATGACAGAGTGAGGGACGTCCGTTTTGAAAACAGGGGGCGGGGTTGAGGACGTCGTACTGGAGGTAGTTGCAGATATACAGATCGAGGCATCCATCCCGATCCAGGTCCGCCCAGGCGGCGCTGCTGCTCCAGCGATCCGGCATGTCTTCGAACGCCTGCGGCACGCGGCGAAAAGTGCCGTCGCCGGAATTGTGGTAGAGCACGTTTTGGCCGTAGTTTGTGATCAGCAGGTCGTCGAAGCCATCATTATCGTAATCGGCGATGGCTGTTCCCTGACTGTACTGGCGGTCATCCAGTCCGGCTGTTTCGGCAATCGACACAAACGGGCCCCCTGGAGTCTGTCTCAGGAGCACATCGAGGGGGCGTTGGCTGTCGGGGCAGAGCGGTGAACCTCCCTGCACAAACAGCACATCGGGACGTTCGTCGTGATCCAGATCCAGCCAGCCTGCGCCCCCGCCGATGGATTCGACCATCAACGCCTGCCCCTGGGCACCGTTCTGATACTGGAAATCGAGCCTCCGCATGGCGGCTTGCTCGGAGAATCTGAGGCCGGAGAAGGTGGGAAACGACGAGGGTAATACGTCGGGGGCAGCGTGAGCAGGGGATTCAGCAGGTGCCGGCGATGGCGGGGCGGCTGGTTGCTGCTGACATCCGATTGAAATCAGCAGGCTGACCAGCAGTCCGGCACAGGCACAATGATTTCGAGCTGTGTTGACGGTGGGCATGCGGAGGGAATTTCAGATCTGGCCTTTAACCTTCCTGTCGGAGCGATCCTTGTTGCCGGGTTCGATTGCGGGGGCCGATTCTTCAAACGATATCGCGGTCTGGTCATTTTCTGCAAACACCCGGCGGATTTCTGCGAGGGACAGCGGGCAGCCATTGAGGCTCAGGGAGAACAGTGTGGGAAGTTTCAGTGACCTCAGGGATTCGCCTTTGACCTGGGTGTCGTCTGCGATCAATGCTGCAAGGCTGGGAAATCCGGCTTCTGCAAATGCGACGCCGGAGAATTGCGTGCCGGAGACATTCAGCGTCCTGAGTTCAGCAGCATTCCCGAGGGAACCGATGAGACTGTCGGTGAGGGCGGTGTTGTGGCTGAGATTGAGTACGCGGAGTTGTTTGAGTGTCCCCAGCGGGGCTGCAGCGGCGTCATCGAGCCGACAGGAGCTCAGCGACACATCTGTCAGCCTTTCCAGCCGTGACAGCGCCGCAGTCGCTGCAGCATCCAGAGCCACTTCATCCAGCTGGATGACTTCAAGGTCAGGAAATCTGTCCACGAGCGACAGAATTCCGGCACTGGTCAGTCGCGTGCGCGACAGTGCAAGGGAGCGCACTGGAGCAGCCGGCAGGTGGGGGATACAGGCGTCGTCGATCGCGGTGCCGCTGAGTCCCAGTTCGACGAGTTTTTGCAGTTCAGACAGGCATGCGAGGCAGGCGGGTGTGAGTTCCTGCGCGTCGGTCAGGTTCAGCGTTGTGAGCGTCTTCAGTGAGCCGATTGATTGAGCGGCCTGTTCGGACAGCCGGCAGGAATTCAGCTGGAGTGACTGCAGACTACTGCAGCCCTGGAGTGCGATCAGCCCCGTCGATGTGACCTGTGCTGCGTTCCCCGCCAGTTCCCGAAGCGTAGTCGCGGACCCCAGCAGTGTCAGGTCGGCATCGGTGAGCGGAGTGGATTCAAAGCGGATAGCGTTGATCTGACCAGCCAGGTTCCGGGTGAGACTGATTCCTTTTCCCTGACGCTCCTGGAAGGAGTCGAGGCTGGAAGATTTGTCACAGCCTGCGGCCGAAGCCAGGGCGATAAAAAGACAAAGCAGGACAATGCGACAGCGTGAATGGAGCATCTGGCAGGATCCGGTGGGGGGACGGCGGATGACTTGCGGGCGACTGCGGGCCGGTGGGAGATCATACAGAATCCGGCCTGAATGGATACTCGGCCGGGGGCGTTCCGATTTTTTCGGAGTGCCTTTTCGGAAATCGCGGGCGTGCGGCACAATCAGGCCATCAAAAGATAACGGTGAGCCAGGCGGCCGCCACGGCACAAACGCTCCGGCACCTTCCTCTTGACCCATTTCCGCCTGAGGACGTAATGTTCCCTGCTATGCTGCTGGCGTTATCGCGATCCTTCTCCGCCAGCGTTCGTCTTCTACTCGCTCCAGAGCGACGCCCATGGACGGTGCCCGCTCCATTTCTGCCCTGATCTTCGTCTGTTGTCTGGCTGTCCCGGTGGATACCCAGGCGCAGTCGGTGGCTGCGCGGTCGACGCGGGGCGCAGAGCTGCTTTTGCTGGCCGACGGGCAGTTGCTTGAGTATCCATTTTCAACCCGCGATGACGGTTACGAGGTCAGGTTTCCAGGCGGGCCGCAGTTCATTGAATCGTCTCGCGTGCTCTGTGTAGCGGATTCGCGAACGGAAGCCTGGCGGCATCTCAGAAGCACCTTTTCGTCCTTCAGTCCGGACATTCACCTGCGTCTGGCCCGCTGGTGCCTGCGGTATCAGCTCCCGGATTGCGCCGAACGCGAGCTTCTGGACGCATTGAATCTGGATCCGAATCGCACGGATGCCAGGGAACTTCTGGAGGACATCACCGGTCGGCGCCTTGCCGCCTCCCGCAGCAGCTCGGGTCCGCAGAATGCGCGTGCCATTCCCGGTGCTCCCGGGGTGACCGCAGCAATGTCAGCGCAGTCACTGGGAGGCCTGACGTCCGAGAACGCGCGGAGTTTTGTCAGGCGAATTCAGCCCTTGATGTCCAACCGCTGCGGGGCCGCCGGTTGTCACGGGCCTGGGACCACGTCTGATTTCCGTCTGAGTTCGATTCGCAGCGGTTCCACTCCGCTGACGGCTGAACGAAATCTCGCAGCAGTGCTGGCCCAGGTCACCCCGGAAGCTCCGCTTCAATCTCCGCTGCTGCAGCGCGCTGATCAGCTGCACGGCGGCATGCAGGAGCCGGCTTTCCGTGGTCGCGTGGGAGCTCAGCAGCGACAGATGCTGCGTGAATGGGTTCTGGCTGCCGTGCACGATCTGCACCCGGAACTCGCACCAGACCGGGAGCCGGACGACCTGACACCATCGCTGACGTTGGAGGACACCCTGCCCGCCCGTCGCGTGACTCCGGCTGCCGCAGGTGGAAACGAAGCCGGTGGCATTGAGCGAGCCGCCGGGATGTCCGAGCTGGTTCACGGTCGTCCTGTCGAACGCACATCGGCCGATAAAAAAATGCTGGAGCAGGCCGCTCGGGCCGTCGCCAGCGATCCTTTTTCTCCTGCGTTATTCAATCGACGTTTTCAGCAGCCTGGCACTCCGGATTCCACACCGTCAGCTCCAGCGGATGACGGTATTGAACTGCCCCCGTGACAGCTCTGCGTTCCATCAGCCGTCTACGCACTTCCCGCCCAAAAATCTGCAAATTCACTCCACTGCGGAGCCATCTATGTTTCGACTCCTCCCCATCACTGCTCTGCTCATCAGCACCCTGCTGGCGGGTGGCTGCAATACGTCCCGCACCCTGACACGCCGTGAGTACGAAGAGACGCGCGACCCGTTTATGGACGGGGGCAGCGGGGTGGCCGGTTCAGCCACGGGTGGCGGCGCGGGCGTGGCCAGTCTGGATAGCCAGGCGACGGCTGATTCTTCCTCCTCGGCGGCCTTCGATCCCCGCCCGACTCCACCGCTGCCGGGTCCGAAGCCGATCCAGCGTGCGAGTGCAGTGCAGAGTCCACGATCAGCTGGAACCGGTATTGCCCATGCTGCATATCCGCAGCCGGAGACGGTCGATGAAGCATCAGCCAGCGCTCCTCTGAATGCGATCGGGACAACGGGTCCGGCGGCGTCGGCCGGAACGTCTGTGAGCAGTGGTCGTTCGTGGCAGGGGCCGGCGTTGTCGAATTTTCTGTCCGGTCGGGATGACGCACCTCAGGCGAGCATCAGCGGTGAATCGGTGCGAACTCGAACATCAGCGGGGCTCAGCGGGAATCCCTCGGCAGCAGTCCCGAGCACGTCTCCGGCCCGGCGTTCTCCGGCAGCCGAGGCGGCAGCGATGAGTGAGATGGACCGGGAGATCGGGGGGGTGGGG
>JBJTOM010000542.1:0-3143 GCA_046074585.1 Planctomycetota bacterium
GAAGCCCGCAGCTGCGAGCGATTTCAGCTGCTCAGAGATCATCTGAAGGATGCTGAACTGCAGGACTTCTACGGCAGCCTGTTTGAATCGGAAGCTCGGCACCACGCCACGTACGTGCGTCTGGCGGCGTTGTTTGCAGACGCCGCCGAGGTGCAGCGGCGACTGCAGGAACTGAGCGGTCAGGAAGCCGAAATCATCGCTGTCGGCTGTTCGCTGCCGCGGATTCACAGTTGACGGAATTCAGGGAGCCGTGGCTTCTTTGAACGCCTTTTCGCCCCCGACAATCGGCAGGTGCAGCTGCGTGTGATCAAGATCGACGGTGAGTTCTGTGCCGGGTGCGGGCCAGAGGGTGAAGTCCCGGTCGGTCGAGAAGATCATCAGGCCCAGTTTTTCCCCGGGCTGCAGAACCTGATCATCGGGCTGCAGGGTAAAGGACAGGTCATAGAATCGGCCAGGTTCCAGTGGCTGGCTTTCACTGAGGGACTGGTGGTTCTGAGGATCGGCCCAGCCGCGAGTGATCACGTCATCGGTGATGTTGCGGCTGTCAGTCCATGGGAGGGAGACCAGCCAGACGGAGAGATTGGCGGCCGGACGATTGCAGGCCAGTCGAATTTTGAGTGTTGCGGTGCCGGAAATATGGACGCTGGATTTGAGTGTTGGTGTGGCATAGAGCAGGCGATGCTGAGTCCATTCGGCTTTTGCGAGAGTGGCGCCGTCGAAGGAGAAGTTGTCGACGAGAATTTCGGTACCGCCGGCAGCGGACGAATCTGAATTGAGCAGCTGCAGGGGACCGGTTTTCTGACCACCTGTGCGGGGCTGCAGGAGGACCATGGAAGCTTCGGGATGCGGATAGTCGGGGTAGGATTCGGGATTGCCGCGCGTGCCGCCTTCGCGGACGATCCAGGCACGTGCATCTTTTTCGACGTCATTCTGCACATCGCAGACGTAACGGGTGAACCAGCGGTTCATGAGTTTGAGCGGAGGTGGGCCACCGTGCCCGCCCTGATGAAAGAAGATCTGTGCGGGCACACCTTTGGCGCGGACCGCGTCGTAGATGCGGACGCTGTGTTCGGGCATCACATTCCAGTCGTTGAAGGCATGGGCCATGAGCAGTGCAGCGCGGAACGACTCAAGCTGATTCAGATAGTCGCGACCGGCCCAGAAATCGTTGTAGTCTCCGCTCTCACGGTCCTGTCGAGTGAGCATGACCCTGTCGCGGACTTCAGTGTCGCAGTGGGTCCGGCGAGCCGGATCGCCACTCGCGATGAAGTCGTAGAGCACATCAATATCTTCGCCCATATAGCCGCCAGGATGCCGGACGAGGCCGTGCGAGCGATAGTAGTGGTAGTAGGACGTATTGGGGGCGACGGGGATGATGGCCCTGAGACCCTCGACGCCCGTGGTGGCGGCGGCCAGAGGCAGTGTGCCATTGTAGGATGTGCCTGTCATGCCCACGCGGCCCGTGCACCAGGTGGCTTCGACGCGGTCTGATCCGTCGGGTGTTGTGAAACCGTGGGCGCGGCCGTTGAGCCAGTCGATGACCGCTTTTGGGGCGAGCGATTCGTTGGTGCCACCGACGGTGGGGCATCCCTGCGAGCGACCGGTGCCGGGGGAGCAGGAATGCACGACGGCGAATCCTCGAGGGACCCATTCCGCGCAGTGCGAGTCGGAGATCATGCCCATGTCCTTCTGATGTGCGATCTCCGGGGGCGTTGTGTGGCGGGGCGGGGTCTGTCCAAGCTCATGGCGAGGGTTCCAGAAGTTTTCCGGATTGTTGGCTCCGGTCCCTGCGAAGTAGGGACTGGTCTCGTAGATCACATGCACTTTGAGTCCTTCGGTATCGGTTTGCTTTGGCCGGGTGACATCCACGTGCATGCGGTCCCGTCTGCCGTCACCGTCAGAATCGAATTCAGTTTCCACCCAGAGGAAATGCCGAATCCATTCGGACGCCCGACGAAATTCGGGGACGATCTGGGCTTCACCATTCTGAAACACCATAGCGGCGGGTTTGGCTGCTGCGGCAGCGCCGGCGGTTGCTTCGTCTGCACGACAGACACTCGGAAAGCCAGCTGCCAGAAGTGCTGCCAGACAGATCCTGAAAACCTGATGCTGCGCCATGGTCATCGTCACAGTGAACTCCTGTGCGTCCGGGATGAAGGGAGCGTGGGTAAGGATATGGAAACTGCCGGCGACAGAGCCTCCGGATGTCGGAGAGTTTAGCAGGATCCGGCTGTGATGTCACACCTGTCAGACAGGTGGTGTGCGGCCGACGAGGCCCCCTGAAAAATGCTTGATCGGTTTGCTGCAGGCGTTGCTTTTTGTGAACATCCCGTCAGGTGCAGCGCAATCGGTCGGCTGCCGAGTGGATTTGCGGCGATTTCTGGTGACCGGTGTTTTGGGTTTTCAACGGTTTCTGCGGAGACGAAACATGCAGCGTCTGAATGTCCCGGCGGCAATGGTCGCGATGGTCGCTGTTTTTGCAGCCTGCTGCTCACAGGCGTTCACGGATGAGCGGCCAAAACGCCCAACGACGCTCCCGCCCATCAGACAGCCCGTGCTCTTCCACACGCCGGAAGCGGATGCCATTCTCTCGGCCATGCAGATCTTTCCGGAGGACAATGCCTTCAACCAGTCCATTGAAGACTGGTCGCTCCATCCCAACTCGCGAAACATCGTCGCCTCCGTCGGAGCCGATAAGCCGCTCAGATACAACCCGGACATGAGTTTTGTGATTGTGCCCCCGAATCAGCGTCGCGTGGACGTGGCGGTTGTGGAGTATCCCGGGGAATCCGATCCGGGGCCCTGGCCGGTTCCCGAGAACGTCCCGATTGAAGGCTGGCCCGGGAACATGCAGCAGAACGGGCAGCCTGTACCGCTTGAACGTGTGCAGCAGAGACCACCTCAGTACGAAGGAGACCGGCATGCCATCATTGTGGATCCGGTCAATCGGAAGCTGTATGAATTTTTCACCTTCGGGCGGACCGGAAGCGGCTGGGCGGCGGGTCAGGCATCGACATTTGATCTGAGTTCCAGCGCAATGCGTCCGGACGGCTGGACATCGGCAGACGCCGCAGGACTGCCCATCTTTCCGGCGGTCGTGAGATATGACGAGCTTCAGCGGGGGCAGGTGGAGCATGCATTGC
>JBJTOM010000543.1:0-27579 GCA_046074585.1 Planctomycetota bacterium
GGGGCGATGGAGTTTTGAGCCATTTGCAAAGCTCGGAATACACGCATCAGGCAGCAGGCACCGGCAAATCCTGCCGCAACATCTGTAGCGATCTTTCTGCGTTCTGGTGCGAGGCACCTTGGCAGGATTCCCTGTCCTGCCGGGGACTGTCCCCGCAACGCCAGCGTGGGGGATCGTCGGCTTCAGGGCCCCGGTGGGGACGCTTTTTCCGATTGTGTTGCTGCAGCCGACAGCCTGCGACCGATGTCAAGCGGCCCATGCGCCCCATTCGCTTCCGTATTGGGCGGTCCGCGTGGACGGCAGAGGGGGGTATTGATTTCCTGCGGATTTCGCGGAACATTTGCCATGGGCTGCGCGTCAGAGTGCTGCGAGTGGCGAAATCCCGGAAAAAAGCCGCTCCGCGGGGCCGTTCAGGCTTCAAAATGAGTTGACTGGGGGCGCGGGCGCTGGTTTACTTTCCCGCACGGTCTTCGGCGTCGAAGTTTGGCAGTACAATCCTGCAGGACAGGGGCTGGGTGAAGGTTATGGCAAATGGGAACAGTGCCTGGGGAATCGACATCGGTCAGGCGGGGCTCAAGGCCGTCAGGTTGCGGGCTGCCGACGACGGTCGCGTGGTGGCCACTGCTTTTGATTACATTCCCCACCCAAAAATTCTCAGCCAGCCCGACGCCATCCCTGAAGAGCTCATTCGCGAGGCCATGAAAACGTTCCTCGAACGCAACAAGCTCGAAGGGGACCTCATTGCCATCAGCGTGCCTGGGCAAAGTTCGCTGGCCAAATTCATCAAGCTGCCGCCTGTCGAATCCAGCAAGGTGGCAGAGATTGTCCGGTACGAAGCCCGGCAGCAGATTCCCTTCGATCTGAACGACGTGATCTGGGATTACCAGCCGATCGGGGGGGGCGTTGAAGAAAGCGGCTTTATGCTCGAAGCCGAGGTTGGTCTGTTCGCCATGAAACGCGAACTCGTCTACGAAGCCATGAAGCCGTTTACCAATGCCGGCCGCGAAGTCGAGCTCGTACAGATCGCGCCGCTGGCGCTTTACAACTTTCTGTCCTACGATGTCCTGGGATTCCGCAGGACTGCCGAAACGCCCGACCCGCCTGCTCAGGACGAATACACGATTATTCTGGACATGGGGGCCGACAACTCCACGATGCTGGTGTCGAACGGTCGCAGCATCTGGATTCGCAACGTGCCCTATGGTGGCAATCATTTCACACGGGCACTCACCCGCGAAATGAAGCTCACGTTCGCCAAGGCTGAACATCTCAAATGCAACGCCACCAAAGCTCCTGATCCCAAAGCCGTCTTCCAGGCAATGCGGCCGGTGTTCAACGACTTTGTCTCCGAAATTCAGCGGACGATTGGTTATTTTGGAAGCGTCAACCGGGGGGCAAAGATCAGTCGCATCATTGGTGTCGGCAACGGCTTTCGGCTCGCCGGGCTCCAGCGTTTCCTCGAACAGAACCTGCAGCAGTACAAGGTCGAGCGTCTGGAGACGCTCAGTGGTGTCACGGGCGACTCAGTACTCACCGATCCGCTCTTTGCCGACAACATCATGACGTTTGCCGTGCCCTATGGGCTGGCGCTGCAGGCCATCGGCAAAACTCGAATTCGCACCACACTGCTCCCACCCGAAATCGCCTTCGACCGCCGCATTCGCAGCAAGAAGCCGTGGGCCGTGGCCGCCGCTGCAGGGCTCATGCTGGCCATGGGCGCCAGCACCTTCGGCAGTGCCAGCGTGCTGAATTCGTGGAACGTCACCAAATGGGATCCCGCACAGAAACACGTGGACAGCGTCCAGAGCGAAATCAGCACACAGAAAAGTCAGTACGATGCGGAAGACGGCAATCATAAGAAGATTGTCGGCGACATCGGCCAGCTCGTCGCGCCGCTCGAAAAACGAGCACTCTGGCTGGAGCTGTTCAAAGCCATCAACGAATGTCTCCCCGCAGACACCGGCGATGCGCTGGACGAAGCCGACATCATGAAACAGAAGAAGATCCGACTGACGTCAATTACATCAAAACGAGTCACTGATGTTTCGACGTGGCACAAGGCGTTCGTGGACGGCCAGAAGCTGGAAGAATTCAGCCTGATCGATCAGACGCCGCCCGCCGCGGCCGTGGGCTACATCATCACACTCAAAGGCTTCCATTTCTTCAACCACAAGGACACTCCTTTCGACCAGAAGGCCCAGCGCTTCGTCGGCAATACGCTCGTGGCCAACCTGCGGAAGTGGGCAGTCAATTCCGGCGGTGTCGATGTGCCGGTCGGTCGAATTGGGATTTCGCATCCGATCATTGCCTGGTTTGACACCAACGATGTGCGCTACGACCCCAACCTCGGCACGGCTGACGGCGGAGCCGGGGGTGGCATGGGCGGGGGAATGATGCCTGGCGGTCTGTCCGGCGATGGCCTGATGAGCGGTGAAGGGCAAGGACTCGCGCCTGGCGGACTGGCCGGTGGCTACGGTGCCGCTCCCCAAATGCCCGGTGGCCCCGGTGGACTCCCGGCAGGCGGTGGGATCCCAAGTCCTGGCGGTCTGAGCGGCCCTGGGGGGCTCAGTGGCCCGGGCGGTCTCAGTGGTCCGGGGGGACTCCCGGGAGCTGGAGGTCCAGGCATCCCCGGTGGATTGTCAGGTTCCTCCGGACTGGGTGGACAGAACGGCCAGAACCCGGTTTCCGGTGCCGGCGGCCCGGTATTCGAACAGAAAACTCAACAGGCCATCCAGACCCTCGGTCGCACGGATTTCGTGGTGCAGTTCGTCTGGATACCGACGATCGAACGGGATCGCAAGGACGCTGATCCGCGTACACCGCCAGCAGATTCCGCCAACCCGACTGCTCCAGCCACCCCCTGAAAAGCACTCACATCGTTCACAGACCTTATCGGCATCCACTCCAATTCGCCTCCGCTGTCCCTAAAGAGCCCGTCCCATGGACAAACTTCAGCCGCTGATCAAGCACCGCTACTGGATCTGCTTCGGTCTGGCCACCATCTTTGTGCTCACTGCCTGGTTTCTGGCCAGCGGACAGCTCGCAGCGGAAATCGACGCCCGAACGGCCTCCGTCAAAGGCTCCTTCGATAAATCCGGGCAGGGCAAGGATCAGCCCAACCAGAAGTGGGTGGACGAGGCCAAAAAGAAGAACGAAGCTGACTCAAAATCCTACAAAAGTGCAGCCACATCACTCCGCGAGCGGCAGATCGGTGCGCGGCAGTGGCCGGAACTCATTCGCGACGAAATGAAAGGCATCGCCTACCAGGAACAAATCCAGAATCAGCTCACACGAGAAAAATGGGCTGCCAACTACAAGGACGAAGTCGAATCGCTCCTGGAAATCGTCAAGCCGTGGCGCGAGGGTCAGGGACTCGTCGTGGTTGACTCCAATCGCATCACACATCGTCCCTACAACGCATGGCGTACCAAAAACCCGCAGTCCCGTGAAATCTGGGACGCCCAGGAAGACATCTGGCTGCTTCGCGCCCTGCTCACATCCATCGCCACCGCCAACGGAACAGCAGAACGCATCACCGAATCTGCTGTCCGCGAGATCTACCGTCTGCATCTGCGTGGAGGCGACCGCAGTGCGGCTGGGGCCTCCTCGTCAGGTGGTGCCGGCGGCATGGGCGGCATGGGTGGCATGGGCGGTATGGGTGAATCCAGCGGCATGTCGCCGATGGGTGCTGCGGCAGGTCCGGGGGGTATGGGTGGCATGGGCATGGGCTCCGGTGGCGAGGCCATGGGTGGCGGGGCCTCCGCTGGACATCCTGGGGCCTCCTTCGTGGGTTCGGCCGGCAGTGATATTCTGGCGGAGGAATTCGGCGCTGTGGCTGGTGCTGCGGGCGGTATGGGAGGCATGGGTGGCATGGGTAAAGAGGGAGGCATGGGGGGTGGCCCCGGGATGATGTCGATGGGTTCCATGGGAGCAGGCGCCATGGGCTCGGGTGGTGGCATGCCCGGTGGCGGTGCTGCCGCGCCGGCCGAAGAAGATCGCTACGTCGATGAGGTGCCTGAATCCTATAAAACCCGAGCCTTTCTCCTGGATGTGCTTGTCCGTGACGACCGAGTTCCCGATCTGCTGGCAGCCCTCACCGATTCCGATTTCCCTGTTGAGATCGTGCGTGTCGAGATCGAAGCAAACACGCGTGGCGGTGCAGCGGCGGGCGGAATGTCCGGGTTGGGAGGTGCCGGCGGTCTCGGCGAAATGTCCGGTCTGGGCGAGATGTCTGGAATGGGAAGTATGCCCAACCTGAGCGGCTACCCAGGCGCTGGTGGTGCCGGCTCAAAGGGCCTTGGTGGTCCTCCCTCCGGTGGCGGCATCGGCGGTGCTCCAGGGCTGCCTGGACTGTCCGGCGGCGGCGGCATGCTGAGTCCAGGTGGCGGTCTTGGGGAAGGCGATGCCAGCGGTGCTGTCGGTGGACTCGCGGGTGGCTCAGCCTATGGCACTCAAAACCAGAAAGACGCCGAAACACTCCGCCTCGCAATGTCCGATGACAGCCTCGTGATGCTCCGCATCGGCGGGCTCATGACGCTCTATCAGTCCGCGGAAGAAGCCAAGTCCGCCGAAGCGACGGAAGCGGCAGCCGCCACGGAAACCACCAACGCGGCTCCTTCATCCAATACCCCGCCAGCCGATCCGTCTGCTCCAGCTGATGGTGCCGCCCCGGCGACGACCACTGCTGACCCGTCAGCGACGCCCCCTGGCGATCCGTCCGCCCCTGCGACGCCGGCGGATCCGAACGCTCCACCTGCTCCCGCGGCTCCTGCCTCACCGACCCCTTCGGCGCCAGGTGATCCCGCGGCGCCGGCAGATCCCAATACTCCTGCTAACCCGGCGGCTCCACCAGCCTCCGACCCGAACAGTCCGTCCTCAACGCCCCCGGCGGATCCCGCTGGCGCTCCGTCCGGAGATTCCAGCCCCGCACCAGCTCCAGGATCTGCCCCAGGCGCTCCGTCAGGAACACCGGGACAATAGCAACAACCCCAGTTCACGCGTTCAAATAAACGTTCCCCCACCGGCTTCTCTCTGGAGAACGGGTCATGGCGAAGATGAAGATGGATTTCAAGGGCCTGCTTCTGAATCACGGCGAAAAAATCGGTGCCAGCGTGGTTGCTCTGCTCGGGATGGCAGGGCTGGCGACAGCCCGCTGGTCAGCGTGTGACCTCGATCCCGCCCAGTTGCGATCGAACGCCGACAGCACGAAAAGTGCGTGGCTGGCCTCAGTCTGGCCGGCAGACCGACAGACCGCATTCACGGATACGCCCGAAGTCGAAAAGATGGCACAGAAGATGGCGGGGTCCATCGAAGAAGCTGGCAAATATGCAACTCGAACGCCCTGGAATGAACCGCTCAAACGCGCCCAGGAGAAACTGCAGAGCGTTGCTGTCCTTGCTCCTCAGGCCCCCGAAGCCACGCTCGTGATCTTCCCGCTGGTTGAACGTGAGGATGCAGCAGAGGCAACCCCGGACGAACCGGAAGAGAAAAACAAAAAGAGTCCCTCGAAGAAGGGGAAGAAGGGCGAGGACAATACAGAAGATCTTGAAAAGCTCTTCGGCCGCACGGGCAACGCAGCGATCGCTGGAGCAACCGGTGATCTTCCCGGTGGCCTTGGAGCCCCCGGTGGCCTTGGAGCCCCAGGTGGCCTCGGTGCCCCTGGTGGGCTCGGCGCCCCTGGCGGGCTCGGTGCTCCCGGCGGCTTGTCGGATGGCTCTTCGGGACTCTCTCCCGGCGGCCTCTCGGGGCCAGGCGGCAAAGGTGGTCTCGGTCTGCCAGGTGGACTGGGTGCGGAGGGCTACGGTTCGGCCCCTCCAGGTGAAGGCATGATGGGGATGATGGGATACGGCGAGGGCAGCGGTATGAACCTCGGGATCCTTGACACGAAAAAAGTGCGCTCCCATGCGGGTGTTTCGGTTCGCTACGTCTTCAATCTTTATGCCCAGGCGCGGCAGATGGCCGACGCTCTCAATCTGTCTGGCAATGCAGCTCAGTCCAAGGCGCAACTGGTGAACTTTGAAGTTCAGCGTCAGCGAGCCATTCCTGGGGCAGATCCGTGGTCGGGCGAATGGGAGACGCTTCCAATTGACTCGCTCATGAAAATCCTTGACGATTCTGAAGGATTCGACATGGATGTGGTGCTCCCTGGAGTCATCGATTACGCGGTGTGTATGCCGCTTCCGCGTCGCGCGGCCGGTCGCTGGACCCCGGAAAACGCTTCCCACAAGCTGCTGGAAGAATTTCAGCTGTCGGAAGCAGAGCAGGAAGTGATCAACAACCTGACAGAAAACATGCGACAGGAAGCCGAGAAGCGCAAGGCCAGCCTGCCTCCGACGATGGCTTCTGCCAGTGGTTTCAGCCGTTATTCCCTTGGCAGCCAGTCGATCATGGGGGGCCTGAACAACGCGGGCGGGCTGAGTGACAACAGCTTTCAGAACATGTTCAACGACGCCTACACTCGAGCCAAAGGAAAAGATGGCAGCGACGAGGAAAAGGAACAGGACAAGAAGGCACGCGAGAAGATGGAGCAGAAGGCAAAGAATGTGCTGGCTGCCGGTCGCCTGCTGCTGGTCCGCTTTATGGACTTTACCTGTGACCGTGGCACCGCTTATCGCTATCGTGTTCGCCTCGAAATGCGTAACCCCCTCTTCAACCTCCCGATCGACTCCCTCGCCGAACCGGAAATGGCCTCCCAGCCCACCTTGTTTTCTGCATGGAGCGATCCTTCCCCGCCGACATTCGTCCCGAGCGGTTACCGGTATTACCCGGAAAAGGCCGAATCCAAGCCTCGCGCAGATGAATACGCCGGAATGTCGATGTACTACGAGCACGAAACGGCGGGCACACCGTTGCTGGCAACGGTGCGAGTCCCGGTCGGCAGTCGCATCGGCGGCAAGCAGTCCGTCGAAGTGGTAGACCTCGGCAAGAATTCCCTTGAACTCACGGAAGTCGACCTCAAGTCGGTCGATTACCTGGCCGCGGTCACCGAAGCTCCCCGTCTCGCGCGGGGTGATTTCCCGGAACTGAAGGATGCATTCGAGGCCGCCGGAACGCTCCGTCCCGTCGGTGATCGACTCACTGTAATCGACGCCAACGGCGCCGTGGTCAGCCGTTATGTGGGTGACCGGGTCGAGAATGGTGATGAGTTCCGCAGTCGCAGCGACGACGAACGCCTCACCACTTATGTGCTCAAAACCTACGAACGTCTGCGTCCTGGAACGGAAGCCACCAGCGACAATCCCTACGGTGACAAGGGTGAATCCGGCAGTTCAGGCATGGGTGGCCTGGGTATGCCGGGCATGGGTGGTGGCATGGACTTCGGCAGTGGC
Source organism: Planctomycetota bacterium (assembly GCA_046074585.1). Lineage (GTDB taxonomy): Bacteria > Planctomycetota > Planctomycetia > Planctomycetales > Planctomycetaceae > SXXK01. Next base: position 7,329 of record JBJTOM010000543.1, read on the forward strand.
ATGCGGGAAGGGAGTTCCAACACGGGATCCGGTCGCCGCGGTCGTCGCGGAGGCATGGGCGGGATGCCTGGTGGTGGGATGCCTGGGATGCCGGGCATGCCGGGCATGCCGGGTGGAGGCGGCGGGGGTCCTGGTGGAGGTCGACGCGGACGAGGCGGCAACAGCAGCAGCGGCAACTGAATTCAACCCGGGCCGGCAAAGGTCAGTGCGGATCCAACTCCATTCACCTGAAGTGAGATCACTCCAGCTGCATGTCCAACGCCGAATCTTACTGGCAACGGCCTCCTGAAATTATCTGCCGTCTGCTGGAAGCGGCGCCACCGCCGTCCGCTGCTGTCAGCCCGGATCGATCCACACTTCTGCTGTTTGCTCGCCGGAGTTATCCTGACCTGACGGAACTCGCGTCGCCCTTCATTCGCATGGGCGGCTTCCGGCTCAACCCACGTACGCTGGGACCGCAGCTGCGGCCGTCAGCACACACGATTGAATGGCGACGACCGGCGACGGCGGCAGGGTCGCTGGTGACGCTCCCGCCGGACAGTCGCATTGGAGTGATTGGCTGGTCACCGGACAGCCGCTGGTTCGCCTTCACACTCACGCAGCCCGACGGCATCGAACTCTGGCTGCTGGCTTCGGCAACCGGACTCGCTTCCCGGCTCGGGTCTGTCACGCTTTCCGCCGTGTTCACAGCCCCGGCGCAGTGGATGCCGGATTCGTGTGAGCTGCTCATTCTGCTGCCCGCGCCACCTTCATCTGCACCACCTGCCGAACCTGCATGCCCGCCCGGCCCTGTGGTGGAAGAGTGTCACGGGAAAGCGGGGCCCCTGCGAACACTGCAGGACCTGCTGCGCGGACCGCATGACGAAGCTCTCTTCGAATACTACGGCCTGTCTCAGCCAGCCTTGATTTCGGTCGATTCCGGGCAGACCACGGTCTGTGGCCCGCCAGCTCTGTACGCCGATCTGGATCCTTCCCCCAGTGGCCGACACCTGCTCACCACCACCCTTCATCGTCCATTGTCCGGCACGCTTCCGTGGAACCGTTTTCCGCGTGCCACACGTGTGTTTGACCGTGACGGGCGTGAGCTTTGCGAAGTCTTTCGTCGCGGGCTTGAAGAAAACATCCCCATCGAAGGCGTCCCGGTCGGACCTCGCGCCGTCGGCTGGATCCCCAACGCAGCCGACAGCCTTGTCTGGCTGGAAGCTGTTGATGGGGGCGATCCGCGCAGAGCGGCCGAACATCGTGATCGTCTTGTGGTCCGGGATGCGCCGTTTCTCGAACCCCCGCGCGAACTGCTGCGATCCAGCCACCGCTGCTCCGGCGTTCACTGGGGCACCGATCCGCAGCTGGCGCTTTACCGCGAATATGACCGTGACCGTCGCTGGACCCGTACGTGGCAGTTCAACCCGCTGATCCCCTCCGCCCCTCCGCGACTCCTGCACGATCGCTCTGTCAACGACCGCTACAACGACCCCGGGGCTCCGGTTACCAAACGTCTGCCGAATGGTCGACGCGTGCTGCTGCAGCAAGACGACTGCATCTTCCTCGAAGGTCCCGGTGCCACACCCGCGGGCGATCGTCCATTCCTGCGACGATTGTCACTCCAGACCGGTCAGTCTGAAACCCTCTTTCTCAGCAGTGAAGCCGAACACGAAGCGGTGCTGATGCTGATGGAGGACGACGCCACGAGGTTTCTGACCATTCACGAAACTCCCGTCTCACCTCCCAACCTGCGCATGCGGTCACTCGCTGGTGAATGCACTCCGCTGACAGGCTTCACCGATCCTGTTCCGGAGATTCGCAGCATTCATCGGGAGATCATCAGTGTCACTCGGGCAGATGGAGTGCCTTTGTCATTTACGCTGTATCTGCCGCCAGATGTTCAGCCCGGAACACCACTCCCCACACTGCTCTGGGCCTACCCGCGCGAATTCAGTGATGCCGATACGGCTGGCCAGACAGCGGGGTCCGTCAACCGCTTCACCACCTTTGCCGGCTCCAGTCCCCTGCATCTGCTGCTGGCTGGCTACGCTGTCCTTGATGACGCCACACTCCCTGTTGTCGGCGATCCGCAAACCGCCAACGATACGTTCATCGAACAGATCGTCTCGGGTGCCGAGGCAATTCTGCAGCGAGTCATTGACATGAAAGTGGCCGATCCGGAGAGACTGGCAGTCGGTGGGCACAGCTACGGTGCGCTGCTGGCGGTGACACTCCTCGCCCATTCCCGTCTCTTCCACGCCGGAATCGCCCGCAGCGGTGCCTATAACCGCACACTCACACCCTTCGGCTTTCAAAACGAACGACGCACGTTCTGGGAAGCCCCGGAAATCTATCTGCGACTGTCCCCCTTCACGTTCGCCAACCGGATCCAGGCTCCGCTCCTGCTCATCCACGGTGAAGCCGACAGCAACCCCGGAACCTTTCCTCTTCAAAGCGAACGACTCTATCAGGCCATTCGTGGCAATGGAGGAACCGCACGCTGCGTCCTCCTCCCCCACGAATCCCACAGCTACGCCGCCCGGCAATCCGTGGAACATGTCAGTTGGGAAATGCTCAACTGGCTCAATCGACATCTGCTCAGCCGACTCGGCTCAGCAGGAGCTTCGCCCTCCCCCAAAAACGCCAACTGAACACTGAACACTAAAAACTGAAAACTCCCATGCTCACGCTCGCCTCTCCATCCAAGCTCAACCTGTTCCTCGAAGTGCTCGGCAAGCGCCCTGATGGGTTTCATGAGCTGGATACGGTGATGCTGCGGACGCAGTTCTGTGACATGCTTTCGGCCAGACCGAATGATTCGGGGCGACTGACTCTGCGATTCAGCGATGCCACGGTGCCTGCCGTGACAGCTGGGGTGCCACTTGATGATCGCAACCTGATTCTGAAGGCGGCTGCGGCCCTTCAGGAGTGTTGTCAGGTCAGGGCGGGGGTCGACTTTGTCCTGCACAAGCAGATTCCTCCACAGTCAGGCCTTGGGGGGGGATCCGGCAACGCAGCCACTGCACTGCTCGCCTGCCGTCAGATCTGGAATCTGACAGTTTCAGATCATGTGCTGCACACGATCGCAGCGTCGCTGGGAAGTGACATCAACTTTCTGCTTGCCGGTTGCCGCGCTGCGGTCTGTCGTAGTCGCGGTGAACGGATCGAGCCGTTTTCGCTGGGCGCACAGTTGTTCTTTCTGGCCTTTCGTCCGCAACAGGGCAACAGCACACCAGAGATCTTTCGCCACACTCAGCTGCCCGTCGCCCCGCGCAGCTCAGCGCCCCTTGTCGCGGTGCTCACCGCTGGCCAGACAATCGAGCTGCCGCAGTTCTGTTTCAATCGGCTCACGGCCGCCGCTGCACAGCTCAATCCTGCCATGGCTGATCTCATCGCCCGACTGGAACGCATCACGCGGAAGTCGGTCTGGATGTCAGGGAGTGGTTCCACGGTGTTTCTGAGCTGTCGCAGCGAACCGCACATGCAGCAGCTGTATCGACAGTTGCTGGAGGAACGCATTTCCGGCTGGATGCTCAGGGTGTAGCCGCCGCTGCCGGTCTGTGACGGCTGATGGCCTGGAGCACAATCGGGTGCACGCGTCCATTGGTCGCAGCGATACCTTCATTTTGCGTGAGCGCACTTCCGTGGCGGAAGTCGCACAGGCGACCGCCGATGTCTGTCACCATTCCGCCGGCTTCCTGCACCAGCAGCACTCCGCCGGCGTGATCCCAGATCTTCTCTGCATAGCCTTTCCGTGTGGGCAGCCGCAGATACAGGTCGGCATCTCCGCGCGCTACGGCGAGATATTTGCACTGGCTGTCCATCCGCACGGGAGTGGCCGTGATGCCAAGGTCCTGCACAATCAGGCCGGACCAGTCGTGAGCACTGTGCCCGGACTCCACCGATTCACACACATGGAGGTCGGCAGGAGTTGTGGTGACCGTGGTTCGCAGGGGAAGTGCGGCCGCATCGTCCTGCCAGAGGGGTCGTTGCCATGCACCGCCGCCGCGGACGGCCCACGCCAGCACCCCCGGTTCTGAAACTCCTGGAAAGGCCATGTTCGGGCACCCCAGAATGCCCACTTCGATCTGCCCGTTGATGACCAGTGCCAGTGAAATCGCATACTGCTCACAGCGCAGAAATCCCTTGGTGCCGTCGATGGGATCGAGCGTCCAGAAACGGGGAGCGTAGGTGCTGGAACCGCCATGATCGATCCAGCTGCAGACGTCTTCCGCGGTCCCGCTGACTCCTGCTCTGTGACATTCCTCCAGGACTTGCTGGAGAAAAGCAGCCCCTGCGACAGTCCGCAGTTCCGCAGCTCCCTCTTCTGCAATCACCGGATCGCCCGGAAATGTGTCCCGCAACGCTCGACAAATCAGCGCCTGGCTGCCGAAGTCTGCAATCGTCACCGGACTGCTGTCGGCCTTCGCCATCGATGCTGCTGCCAGCGCAGACTGCACGGAACGACACAGACCAGCCGCCTGATGCACGGCCGCCAATCCTGTTTTCAATTCTGACGGATACAGCACGAATCGGGATCCTTGTGTGCGGTGAGTGGGGGGGAACTGCAGCAGTGTGCTCTGTCTGTTCAGCCGGGGCGCGAGGGTGTGAAGACGGCCGAAAACGCGATGTCAGCTTCCAGAGGCGATGAAGCCTCGGAACGCCGCACTTCGATTCGCAGTCCGTACGGCTGACGCAGCGCGACGCGGGCCCGCAGCGGTTCATGGCCGGCCGGCTCGCACTCCGCCTCCGGCACCCCCGGCAATGGTGGTGAAAGCGGAATCTGCAGATTCACTCGCTTCTGGCCGGATTTGAAGACAGCCCGCGCCACACCCTCGACCATCACGCCCCCGAATTCATCCGTCGTCCGCTCCATGCTGAGGATTTCTGAAGTCAGCCCCGCCTCGGAAGCGTCCTCCTCGGCCAATCCCCCGGATGCCGCTCCCATGCCCGTCTCTGCTTCCATCGATTCGCAACGCTCCTCGTCCCGGATGCTGCGATCCAGCGCCCGCACATCCGGAACCACTGACGATCCCGCCACTGGCGGATTCGGAAACTGCTGTTGCAGCAGCCTGGGCACAGGAACCGGCGGAGGAGTCTGGGGCACCGCAGGTCCAGTCACGGCCGCCGGCCCGGCGGTCGTGGTTGCTGTTCGACTGACGGTCGCTGCCGCCGCGCCCCCGCCAGTCGCTGCCGCTGCGGCATCCCTCACGCGACTCAGACGCCGCCCCGTTCCCCGAAACGGATCCTCCCACGGATCACGCGTCGGTTCTTCCGTGTCCCGCTCACGCTCCTGTTCACGCCCCAGGGAGCGTGCGCTTGAAAGAGGGTCGGACTGGGGTTGATCGAGCGGTCGTGTGAGGCGAAAATGTGTCTGCGGCTGCACATTGTCAAAACTGACTCGCGGCGGTTCCACATCCAGCAGCGACAGCGACGCGTCCGTGACCAGCTGCAGCCAGTGCCGACGCTCCCGCGGAACCCGAAACAACTCGGCAGGGATCGGACTGAGCATTGTGAGGATCCCGAAAATCAGCAGAGCCATGCTGAGCCAGGGACGCAGCACGGCTCCCGGAGGCATCATCAGCCACGCGATCACACAGGGGGGGATCAGTGTGAGCAGTCCGGCGAGAAACAGAAGCGGTGATTCTTCGGTGGTGGAACGGTCCGGCCAGAACAACAGCCAGCCGAAAAGCGACAGAAACGTAACAAATGCTGAAAGCACCAGCACTGCAGGTTCCCAGACAAGGCTTTGAATCTGTCCGTCCACCCGCGAGCGCCAGAGCAACAGCGCCAGCAGCACCATGGAAACCCAGATCATCACCGCGGCTGATCGTCGCGACTGCAGCCGACGCCCCTGTGACCGAATCATATTTCCCCTCGCCTCATCCCTGAAGTCACCCAATTCCGAAGATTGCCCAATCTAGCACACCACCCCATCCGCAGGCAAGCCCCACGCCTGGCTTAGGGATTCTGAACGTGCTTCACCTCCCGGGTATTGCTCCACCCGCTGGAGTGCTCAGGGCCTTGAGCGTCTCTGTGGCAGTGTTCTGGTCCAGCCACTGCACAGAACCGTCTCCGAGCAGGACGCAGACACCGCGCGAATCAAAACCGCTGTAGCCGGCAGGGTCACCGTGGAGACTCCGTGCCGGATCGCGCAGATTCAGGGGGTCCCCCCACGCGGACGGACGTTCAATCACCTGACCAAAAAAAATCGTGTTGGACAGGCCGTCGGTGATGGAGTCGAGCGGAAGCGGACGCCCCAGACGGAACACATGCTGATTGCCAGCGTAGTTGGCCACCGCGTAGCCGTTCACCGGCTCATTCGCAGACCGATAATGGGCGGGCAGTGGCAGCTGAAATTGCTTCACGGGAGTGCTGAAAGCCGGTTTGTTGTTCGGGTGATTCCATGGTTTCGCAGGATCGATTTGTAAGGCGGGAACGTCGAGATGAGGCAGCAGCGTTGTCAGCACACTGTGCATGGGCTGGCCCCGGGAATTCAGTTCACCTGCAGGCGGAAACTCGTTGCGATCTGCAAAAACATCTGTCAGGGCCGTGCCGATCTGCTCCAGCTGATGCATGGTCAGCCCCCGCTGGTTCCACATTGGCATCAGAAGGACCGGTTGTTCACCAAAGGTCATCCACGCGACATGATGCACCACTCCCACCAGGCCAATACCGGCCGTAAACAGCAGCAGCACCAACGATATCGAGGCGATAGTCCAGCGGAGCTTCCAGATTCCGGGGTGAGACGCCGGGCGACTGGCGAGCAGTCGACGCACGCCGATGTGCAGTCCGCCAGTGAGCAGTCCGAAGGCCAGCAGAGCCGTGATGATCGCTGGCACATCCGGCCGCACTGCCGGCAGCGTCTCATGAAGGAACGAGTACCAGCCGAAGACCAACAGCCACGGAACCTCGACCAGGAACACCAACCCGTTGCCCACGAAAAACAGCAGGACAAATCCGAGCAAAAAAACTGCGACAATTTTCAGCAGGCGTTTCATGGCTGACTCCCCGAACCAACAACCGCTCCAGAACGATACAGGGAGAGTTGATGTGTATCGCCGAAGATGGCAGGCTCAACGATCAGAGGGGAGTTTGCGGAATCCGCAGCGTCGCCTGCGTCGGTCGCCGGAGGCAGATAGACGTATTCCGCCGGCAGATCTCCGGGCACCTGCCGCAGCTCGGCCGGCAGCGTCTGGAACTGCTCGACGGTGGGATACTGACCGTCGTGCTGCTCACGCCAACGGCGGAGCTCCATCCCCAGTTGCTGCAGTCGCTCCTGACGGACGTTTCGCAGTTGCAGCTGACGACTGACTTCCTGAGCCACCTGCTGTTCCACGGATGACTCTGTTGGCAGGGTCAGCCGCGAGGTAAAACCGGTGCGGATCCAGGCTCCTGGCGTCATGAGTTCTCTGGCGCCGGAGATCATGGTGAGCACAACAATAAACAACAGCCCCCACAGCACAACTCCGGCCAGCGCGCCGCGAAACGACAGCCGCGGAAGCCTCGCAAAATCCCTTGCCAAAGCGTTCCACAGACGCTGCACAACAACAGTGCAGATCAGCAGCAGCAGCAGAAAAAAGGAAATCGAAGAAAGCCGTGCCCGGCCGACATCGGTGAGACTGATCGTTGGCATTCCTGCCTGCGCGATGTCTGCGGCCAGCACCCAGAGTGCGGTGGCAGCAGCACGGGTCCGCGGAGTGTTCATGATTGGTGGTCCCTTGCAAAAGGACGATCAGCGTGCCGCTTCATTTTAATCCAAAACAGCCTGGACTTTCAAGCGAAGCGTGCTGTGACAAGGTCAGGGCTGTGACAAGGTCCGGAGAGGCTGACGACTCCCAATATCATATGCCGGATTCCGCGCCACAGCGCGCCAAGCCGTATGCCGGGATGTCAAACCCCCGGTGACGGTGCGTGTCCGGGTGCGTGCCGGGGGTGCATGGCACCGGTCCGCCAAACGTCTGTTTCGTGGAACGGGTCGCGTCTTCGTACTGCCGCTCGACTCCCTCACGGTCGCGGCTCGTTTTGTGTCTGGCGTACAGGCGGGAGGGCGAAGCTCCTCGAAAAGCAAATCAAACGCCAGCGGCCCATGTAATCGCCTGGTTCTGCCTATTGTCTCGTCGGCAGCCGTCACTTGCTGTATTCGGGGATCGTCCTGTAGCCTATGAATACCTCGAACGGCTGCTTCTTCCCGTCGGCCAGGATGATTGTCCCTTTGCGGTAGCGCTTGACCCATTTCACGGTCAAACTGACGTGCTCCTTTCCGTCAAGCTCGTAATTTTCCTTGAACACGTCCCGTGTCCCGATGGTCGTACCCAGGGATGCTTCTATTTTTCCCCTCAGGCTCCCGGTGATTGAAGCAATCCCTGCCTCCGCCTTAGCCTCCATGCCAACCTCGATGCCTGCCGTCGCGGTCGCTGTTACGCTCGTTTCGTATTCCTTCCGAAGGACGATATTCTTCTTTACTCCCGGCCTGGTCTCATACTCCTCCGTGAAGAAGTCCCGGTCGAACGTCTTCTGGTCCAACTGGATGGAGGCCGCATGCAGGGACGCAAGGTGCGTTGGAACGAGCGTAACTTCCACAGGGAAGGTCGTCTTGCCATCCAGCAGCGTCCTGGTGCCCTTCAACACGACGGTATCCTCCACGCGGTTCGCGGAGGCATCAGCGATCCAGGTCGTCCAGCCAAACGTGAACCGCGCTTTCTGCTGCAGGGCGAACGTTCGCTTGTTTTTGTCGAACGCCCAGTAGACATCGTTGTCTTCCTGGAACCTGCCGTACCCGTTCGCGTACATCGAGAGTTTCGAGCCCTTGTCGGTCATGATGCCGAACAGGTTCGTGTTGTTAATATCTTCTCCGTTTTCCTTTTTAGCCACGACCGTCCAGTTGCCTTCCAGGGAAACCACATTGGCTCGCTCGTCGGCATGCACAGCACCTGGAAAGACCATCCCGAAAAGGGTTACGAGCAGGACAGAGAGGTCGCACCGCATCATTCGTCCCTCTGAAAAATTCGCTGTTCGGCCAGGACTTTGATCTTACTGCTGACCGGGCACAAGTCGCGTTCTCTTCGGAACGCGACCGCGGCCGGGAAATGGCAAGGCGGTTAAAGCCGCCGCGCGATATTGATTTTCCTCGTTCCTCTCTGCAGCCGCTTCCCGGCTTCGAATACGCATTCGGCTGGATGCTGCAGAAGAACCACAGAACACTTCGGTTGAGTTTTACGAGCGGCATTTGCGATGTCAAGCAATGGTTGAGAAAACGAATGAACATCGCCACACCCTGGGCGTCGACTTGCTGAGCAAATCAGGTAAGCCAGACGAAATCTGCAGATCTGAAACCGGTCGGGGAACGCCAGTTTACAAGGGGTGGAAGAGTGTGTGCGTTTTCACAGCAATGGGACGGGCCACTGGAGACACCCGCGTGAAAAGGGATCCGCCGAGGTCAACGAGGACCTCATCTCACTCGCTGCAGATCGGCAGACTGTTGTCAGCAGCGAGGATCATGCGTTCTTCCGCGATCCTCTTCCACTTTCAAAAAACAATCCACCGCGACGGCCTGCAGCTCAATGGCGGGCAGATGTTGAGCATCCAGTGGCGCGCGTCTGACTGGTGTCCCGTCCATGCGGTCAGCGATGGTTGCATCAGATTCCGCGGTCCTTGAGCTGCCGCTGGAGATCCGCTTCCAACTGCTTCAACTGATCAGCCGAAAGACATGCAAGCTCTTCCGGAGTCGAGACTGGCAGGCCGAGAATCTCCAGCAACAGCACGACTCGCCCCTCCTGACGGCCTTCCTGACGGCCTTGTTGAAGACCCTGTTCGAGCCCCTGCTGGAGCCCCTGGTGAAGCCCCTGCTGAAGCCCCTGTTGAAGCCCCTGCTGGTGCCCCAGCCGGTGCCCATCGATCAACGCACCTTGCCTGCGGGCTCGCTGGTCCCGCTGAAACTTCAGACGCGCTTCGTATTCCATCTTCTGCTGAGGGGTTTTCGAGATCATGTCCAGCACTCCAGCAGCTTCGGCGAATTCTTCGCCGGGAAACAGACGAATGATTTCTTTTGCGGTCAGCTTGTGAGCTTCCCGGACAAAGAATAACCAGCGTTCCTTCTCTGTGGCAGTGTACAGCGTTTCGGCCGTCACTTGAAGATGTGACAGTTGCAAAAAGTGGATTTGCAGATCGTCCGTCAGCGTGACAGAGGAGGATTGGTCTCGCAGGCGAAAGTCCAGATGCAGCGCTGGAGGGTCGGAAAACAGCGGATCGGCAAGGATACAGATACAGATGGACGGGCGAAGTTCGCTGTAATCCTGCCCTTTCTTCAACTGATCCACATAGGACCGGGACGTGTAATACGTGAGCCGCTGGGCCATCCCGAGCGGGAGCCACGTCTGCACTTCGATATTCAGGATCCGCCCCATGTCGTCGGTGGCCAGAATGTCAAGGATGTACTGTTTGCCTTTCGCCGTTGTTCGAGTCCGCACCGAATTCAGGATCTGCACACGCACAATCCGCGGGTGTCCCTCCAGCACTGCATTCAGAAGGCAAATGGTGAGCCGCGGATGCAGCTCGTTCCCGAAGAGCATCTTGAAGGCAAAATCCACAAGCAGGTTGATTCCAAGGACCATGGGTGACTTTCTGAGTGTTGGTTGACAGGCAGGATTGTTGGATTGAGGAGTTTGCGGATGTTTCACACACACTACTGTGATATGAAGTACAATACCACCCTTTATTCACAGAAATGCTGCTCAGATCGCTTTTCGCCTGTGCGACTGTCCGCCGTCGGCCCTGATTTTCTCTGGAATCCATTGAAAAAAGAGGAGGCTGGGCTGCAGCGGGAGCGAACCAAATGCCAGGGTGCACGGCACTGAACCTCAAAATACGGCCCGGGCCCTGTGCTCAGCGCAGCGATACTCGCAATCGTAATCGACCGCAGCATCATCCACCCCGCACGACTCCCTCACGGTCGCGGCCGATGTCAATCGGCCGGTGCGTTCCTGGTGCGGAATTGGTGCGGAATTGGTGCGGAATTGGCCGCGCAGGCACGCACCGTTACCGGGGGATTGATATCCACTGCACACCCTGTCACGCGGGGCGGAGTCCGAAAGACGGCTTCTGGTGTTCATAACACCGTTTCGTCATCCCAGCTTCGCCCTCCCGGCGCTGCTCAGTTGCGGAACTTCTGATGACACTTTGTGCAGCTGGCGGTGAGCTGCCCGAGGAGTTTTTTGGCATCGTCGGCACGACCGGCTTTAACTGCCTGCAGCAGCTCCTGGGAATGCTGTGCGGACTGCTGCATCAGCCGGACGAAGTCCGCTGGCCGGTTCTGTGAGAGCAGTCTTCGGGATTCGGTCAGGCCTTCCTGCACGAGGAGCAGTTCGGTTTGTGGCACGAGGTCGGGGTGGTCGTCCGGAGTTTTCCAGCCGGCGGCGGCTGCCAGTTTGACATTGTCGAAGTGTCGGTCCAGCTGAGCCATTGCGGCGGCCAGAGAATCCACTTTGGCCTGTGCCTGCAGCTCGGGGAGCGTGGCCGTGGGCGGGGGGGGGGTGAAGGCTGCCACATCCCGCCACAGCCCGGTATAATCGGGACTGGTGCCGCAGCGTTTGAGCAGTTCGGTGGACTGGGGGACGGTGAGCGTTCCGGCGGCCAGACAGATCACTGCGGCCGCTGCGGGACCGCGATGGCGACCGTGATGGCAGTGGATGTAGAGCGGTGAGCGAATCTCTTTGGCGACGCGCACGAGTGCCAGTCGGGATTGTTCGTCGATCCCGTCGTATCCCAGCGGAATGTGCACATAGCGCAGGCCGTATCTGGCGGCCAGACGAATGTCAGGCAGAGCACCATCGACGCTGATGATCGTAGTGATGCCTTTTTTCTGCAGTGCCGCAAATGCCTGTTCGCCTTCCGGTTCGCTGCCCACAAGGACATTCGGGACGACTTCCCGCACGTTGTGCAGCCCGGGCAGTTCGTCCGCTGCAGCGACTTGTGCGGGGAAGGCGCCTGGGAATGACGTGAGTTGGAGGAACAGCAGCAGGCCACTGCACAGCCAGGTCTGTGGCATTTGCGGAGAGTTGTTTCGGAGGTTCGTGAGCAGACGGGACGGCAGTCCGGCGGCCAGCATTACTTTTGGTCCTGGTTGTGGGTGGGCGCTGGGGCGGTGGGGGCGACGGGGGCTTTTTGAGCACGTTTCTGATAGGTCTTCCAGCGGACGGCCTGATCAGCGATTTTCTGCGGTGCTGCGAGGTTGAGCATATGACCGTGGTCGGCTGTGACGATCAGCAGCGATTCCTGCCAGTTGCTGTGCTGTTCCACCCAGTCCGTAATCACCTTCACGGCTGCATCGCCGCTGTTAACTGCACCGATGGAGTTATCGAGATTGTTGTCGTGGTTGGCCCAGTCGACATCGCCGGGTTCCACCAGCAGCCAGAACCGTTTATCATCGCGCGCCAGCACGGTGAGTGCAGCGGAGGTCATTTCAGCGAGCGTGGGGTTTTCAAGAAGATCAGCGTCGTCGTATGATTCGGCTTTGCCGCTGCCGCCAACTGCCGGCTGCCCGGAACCGTTGGCGGTGGCAAAAGGCAGATGCCCGGCGGCATTGCCATTGCCGAAGAAACCGAGCAGCCGCTGATTGCTGGTGGCGGCCGCTGTGGCAGCGGTCTGCAGCACCTCCGTCCCGTCCTGACCTGCCGTGCGGACGGCGGTGACATAACGGCCGCCGTTCTGTACGTCGACAGCCCTGAGATCGTCGGTAGTCAGATAAATCGGACCCTCAACAAAGTTTTTGCCCTGTTTTTTGATCCCATCACTGCTTTTCGCTGTGACACCATAGCCGCCTCCAATCACCACATCCATGCCTGGCAGGGGGGCATCCGGATGCGCGACGGATTTGAGTCCCAGCATGTCGCGGGTGAGGTCCTGATAATCGTCGCGAGCGACGTTGTGAGCGTAGGTGCAGGCGGGAGTTGCATGGCTGATGGGAACGCTGCTGACAGCACCCACGCGCCAGCCTTTCTGTTGCAGCTGGTGGGCGATGGTCGCCACCAGTTCACCCGAAGCATCCACGTTGATGGCGCCGTTGAAGGTTTTGATTCCGGCTGTCATGCTGGAGGCAGATGAAGACGAGTCGGTGTAGGCGTGTTTGGGGGAGGCTTTTGCGCCTTTGCTGATGAGATAGCCAGGATCGACCGGTACGGACCATGGTGCGATGCCGCCGACGGAGGCATCGTAGCCGCCGCGGATTGTGCCACCAGGATTGGTCACGGTCTGTGCATCGATATCAACGTCGGTGCCTTCGTTGTGCGGGCTGGTGACGAAGAAGCCGAACTGAGTTGTTCCGGAGGCCGTGTAGGATTGAAAATGCGTGCCGGTACCGCGGCCGTACAGATAAGGCACGCTGGCGGAATTCCAGATGGCAGCGGCCTGAGTCGTCTGCCAGTCCATGCCGTCGAAAACGACGAGGAAGATGTGTTTCTTCCCGGCGGTTGCTGCTGCCATCTGAATATCGTAGACGTTGGTTTGATCCATCCAGATGGCGCTGGGATTGACGGTTCGTTCCGGCAGGTAACCGTAGATCTGTCGCAGCTTTTCTTCGGAGCGATACACGCTGTTGGCGCCAAACCAGGAATCGAGGTCGATTCCCGGACCGCCACCCTTTGTGCCAAACGTGTAGACTGGAATGAGTCTGTTGGAATGGGATGTGTGATTGGACCACACGGCCGGGTCGGTGCCCCACCAGGCGAAGTCGGACTGCTTTTGCGCAATGGCGATGGTCTGCATGTCCCGGATCGGGTCGGCCGCTGAGATCTGCGTGGGGACACCGTCTTCGTCGGCAGCGGTTTTTGTTTTGGGGGGATCCTGAGCCGTTAAGGGGGCTGCAGAAATGCACGATGCCAGCAGCAGGAAAATGTTCCGGAATCGTCTTTGAAGCATTGTTGGAAATCCTTTTTTCGGACGAATGGCTGGCGGGTGGCTTGTCGCTTAGTGCACGCGGTGTCCGGGGACGGAGCCCTGATCGGGCGAGAGCAGGAAGACATCGGTACCGCCTGCACCACTGGCACAGATCATTCCCTGGCTGAGTCCGAATTTCATCTGTCGGGGTTTGAGGTTGGCGACACAGATGACCAGTCTGCCGACAAGATCTTCGGGTTTGTAGGCGGCCTTGATGCCGGCGAAGACATTGCGAGTTTCGCCGCCGCCCAGGGACAGTGTGAGCTGGAGCAGTTTGTTGGCGCCTTCGACGTGTCGGGCTTCGAGGACTCGAGCGACGCGCAGGTCGACTTTCGCAAAGTCCTCGATCGTGCATTCGGCGGCGAGCGGTTCATTCTTCAGGGCGTCGCCGGAATCCTGCCAGCGATCGGCCGGATGGAATTCGGGGATGGCGGGTGCTGCGGGGGCAGGGTCCGGGGCCGGTGTGGCAGCGGCGGGTGTCGGGGCAGCGGCGGGGCTTGTGGATGGAGCGGTCGCGGATTCGGCAGCAGTTTCCTGGCGGCTGTTTTCGAGCATGATTTCCACCTGTTTGGGGTCAAGACGTTTCATCAGATGCTGGAACGGACTCACTGGTGTTCCGGTGAGCGGTCTCTGGGAGTCGCTCCAGCTTTGAATGGGGGAATTAAGCAGTACTTCGGTTTGTTGGCGAAGCTGCGGGAGCACCGGGGAGAGGTAGACCACGATCTGACGGAACAGATTGAGAATCACGGAGCAGACTTCGTGGAGCTGCTGAGTCCGGGCCGGGTCGCGTTTGAGCACCCAGGGTTGCTGATCGTCGACATAGCGATTGGCCCGGTCGGCCAGTGCCATGATTTCGCGGATGGCAGCGTTGGAATTGCAGTCTTCGTAGAAGGTTGCAATCGCTTCCCCGCGGGCCGCTCCGTCCGCGAACAAACCACCGTCCTCAGGATACGTGGCTGTCAGGCTGCTGCCTGCCAGAAATCCTGCACAGCGAGATGCCAGATTGACCACTTTGTTGACCAGATCGGTGTTCACTTTGGCAATGAATTCGTCGAAGTTCAGATCGATGTCATCCAGTCCCGGCCCCAGTTTGGAAGCGTAGTAGTAGCGGAGCGGTCCCGGGGGCAGATGTTTCAGCCAGGTGGACGCCATGAGGAACGTCCCCTTTGACTTGGACATCTTTTCACCGTCCACGGTGAGAAACCCGTGAACGTGCACCTTTTCGGGCAGACGCAGACCAGCGGAATGCAGCATGCCTGGCCAGAACAGCGTGTGGAAGTAGATGATGTCTTTGCCAATGAAATGGTGAATCTCTGCGCTGGATTGCGCGCCCCACCAGTCTTCCGGAGTGCTGTTGTGGCGCTGACACCATTGCGAGGTTGAGGCGATGTAGCCGATGGGCGCGTCGAACCAGACATACCAGTAGTTACCGGGGTGGTCCGGGATCTCGAAGCCAAAGTAAGGCGCCGGGCGGGAGACGTCCCAGTCTCGCAGGGGGTCGCCCAGAAAATGACCGCGGAGGTACCGTGCCACTTCCGGCTGCAGGTGGCTGCCCGACTGTGTCCACTGATCGAGGAACCCATGCAGATGTTCGAGTTCGATAAACAGGTGTTCGGCAGAACGCACTTCCGGAATGGCGTTGGAAAGTACGCTGCGGGGGTCCTTGAGATCAGCCGGAGTATAGGTAGCGCCGCAGCTGCTGCAGTTGTCGCCAGGCTGGTCGGTGGCGCCACAGCGGGGACACGTGCCGCGGACAAACCGATCTGCCAGAAATGTGCCCGCTACGGGATCAAACAGCTGCTGGACGTTTTGAGTTTTTACGAGCCCGCGCTGGCGGATGGCGGCCCAGATGCGGTGGCAAAACTGACGATTTTCGTCGGCATGCGTACTTCCGTAGTTGTCAAATTCGATCTGAAAACCCGCGAAGTCCCGCAAGTGGGCTTCCCGCATGTCGGCAATCACCGCCTCCTCAGAACGCCCCTCTCGACGGGCCCGAATCATAATCGCAGTGCCGTGCGTGTCATCCGCACAGACAAACACACATTGATGCCCCCGCAGCTTTTGAAATCGCACCCAGATGTCCGTCTGGATGTATTCCACAAGATGCCCAACATGAATGTGCCCGTTGGCATAGGGCAGTGCGGCGGTGACGAGAATTTGTCGGGGCATGCGGGGTAGTCGGCGGCAAACGGGCGATGAAGGGTGCGGGAAGCGTGTCAGTTTCGAGCGGATTGCGGTTTCCGTCAACGAGACACGGCCCCTGCGAGGGAAGTTCCCGAAAAATCCCGACACGTCTCCCCTCGTGGTTCCACCAAAGTTCTCCGCTCGTTACGCAAACGGTCATCGCGAGCGTGCCCGACGGTTGGCAAAGGCCTGCGGGAATGTCCATCCCCCGTTCAGGATCCTGCGCCGTCGCCCTCAAACACCCGGTCAGCGACTCAGATGCTGCGACCCGGGCGGGATCGAAAGCTTGTTGGTGATGGGCTGGCGGGAGGTGTACGAGGCGGACGGGGAATTTCATCGTCGAGGTCAATCGTCGGCGGCAGCCCGGGGATGGCTGGCGGGGCATCGGCAGGAGTTTCAGGGATGACCGGTGGCTGGGGCATTGGCGCGACGGGTGCTGCCGGGGCCGGCATGGGGTTGGCCGGTGCGGGCGTGGGGTTGGCCGGTGCGGGCGTGGGAGCGTTTGGAGGTTCGGGGAGTGGGTCGAGGACAGGTTCGCCGACGGGTGGCGAACCGCCGAAGCGTTTGGGCCAGAGGGGCGGGTCGGTGGTTGCGTCGCCTGAATCCTGGGGATTCTGTTGAGCGGGAGCCGGAGTGGTTCCGCTGGATTTCGGGGCGTTTGACCGCGCTCGCTCAGCCGACTGTCGCAGGCGTTCCTCCAGCACGGCATCCTCCTCCGTGGAGCGTGGTACGGTGGATTTCCGTGGCGTGGTGGATTTGGTTTTGGTTTTTGTGGATGACTTGCTGGATTTTGGGGTTGGATCCGGATTGGCTGGCACTTCCGGGGGAGCGGTCCTGGGGAAGGTCGGGGGATCCGGGAACGCGAGGTTCTCGGGAACGGCTGGTGGAAGCTCGGGAACGGCCGGGGTGGCTGGAACGGGTGGAACTGCTGCGGGCGGATCTTCGACGAGCACTGAAGGGAGTGAAGGTCGAGCGGTTTCCGACTCTTCCGGGTTAGCGGGTGCTGGCGTGCGGCGGGGTGTGGCCGGTGGAATCCGGAGTGCGGGCTCTGCAGGGGGGGGGCCTGGGCTCGGTGCGTCTTCGACGAAGACCTGCGGCGGGCGTTTGACGGCCGGCGCGGGAACCTGGGGGCGTCCCGGAGCAGTCCCGGGAATGGGTGCGGGACCGGCGTCCGGAACGGGGGTGACGCGGGGGCCAGGTTGTCCGTAGTCGGCCCGAACGGAGGCTGGGCCGCGGGGTGTGAGTGCCGGTTCCGTGAAGGCTCCGGGGGAATCCATTTGAAAGTGCGGGCTGCCGTCACAGTGATCTGTACATTCGGGATCGGCAGAGGCTTTAAAGAGTTTCCGCATGCGCTCGGTGAGGGGGTTCGAAACCGTCTGGACGGGAATTTCCGGTCGAGCGGTTGCGGCGAGCTGTTCGTTTGGCGTGACGTCTGCGGACTGTTCGCGCCGAAGGCTGAAGCGTGGCCAGCCGATGCTTTTGACGGGTCCGCGTGACGGGGCTTCTTCGGGTTCTGTGGCAAGTGACGGTCGGGGGCGAGGGCGTTCCGGAGCATATTCGCCTTCGCGGGCGGGCGGGATCCGCACGGGATCGAGCGTCGCGGGGGGCTGTTTTCGCAGTGACTGGCAACCGCTGAAGAGGGCCGCCGCGGAGAACGCGAGGCCAAGCCGTACGAATCGCATGGGACATCCTTTCTGCGGTGCGTCAAACTCCCTGACGAGGGCCGAAGCCAATCAGGAGATCGGCCGGTTTCAGAAATTTCCAGGTGGATTTCGGAAAATTCGGCCGGCATGGGCTTCTGTGGCGGTCAACCTGCGAATTACGCCGAAGTCTCTCGGGGTGCAGGACTTTCCGAAGATAACAGCGAGGGATGATTATTCGGGCCAAAAGGAGGTTGGATTTCCGCTGCGTCAGGCGTTACCATGGCCATCTACGCGCCTGAAATCCAACGCCGTCAGATCTCCTTCAGCCCGCTCCGGAAGCCCTCCGCATGAATCCTCCATATCAGCGGCTCCAGAATGCCACTCGCCGGCACTTCCTCTCCGGTTCCGGAATCGGACTGGGCGCAATCGCGCTCTCGTCGCTCAGCAACCAGTCTGCGGGGACGGCAAGGGCCGACCTGCCGATCAATCCGGTGGTGCCTCTTGAACAGCGGTCCGCTCCGTTTGCGACGCGTGCCAGGCGGGTGATCTATCTGCATCTGACGGGTTCACCGCCGAATCTGGACATTTACGACTACAAACCGGCACTCGTCGCTCGCACGGGCCAGGACTGTCCGGATGAATTTCTCAAGGGACGCACTTTTGCATTCACATCCGGCGTCCCGAAGCTGCTGGGCACACCCCGGCGTTTCATGCAGTGTGGTCAGTCGGGGACGTGGCTGTCTGATGCGGTGCCCAATCTTCAGAAGGTGGCGGACGACATCTGTTTCATCCATTCGATGAACACGGACCAGTTCAATCATGCACCCGCAGAACTGCTCCTGTACACCGGATCCCCCCGATCGGGCCGGCCGTCCATGGGTTCGTGGGTGACCTACGGACTGGGCACCGAGAACCAGAACCTGCCCGGCTTTGTGGTGCTCATCAGCAACGGCGTGCAGCCGAACGGCGGAGCGAATTCGTGGGGCAGCGGTTTTCTGCCGTCCGTGTTTCAGGGGGTGCAGTGTCGTTCGCGAGGGGAACCGGTGCTGTATGTGTCCGATCCTCCCGGCATGAACCGGGCTTTGCGTCGCCGCTCCCTCGATGCGCTCAAATCGCTCAACGAACTCCAGGCTGCTGAACTTGGGCACCCCGAAACCACCACCCGCATCGCCCAATACGAACTCGCGTGGCGCATGCAGGCTTCGGTTCCTGAAGTCATGGACATTTCCCGGGAAACTCAGTCTACACTCGAAGCCTACGGAGCGCAGCCGGGCCAGGCCAGCTTTGCCAACAATTGTCTGCTGGCCCGGCGTCTCGTGGAACAGGGCGTCCGCTACGTGCAGCTGTTCGACTGGGGCTGGGACTTCCATGGGACAGGCCCCGGCGAAGGACTCACCGACGGACTCACCAACAAGTGGGCGAAGACAGACCGCCCCATCGCAGCGCTCATCCAGGACCTCAAGCAGCGAGGACTTTTTGAAGATACGCTGATTATCTGCGGCGGCGAATTCGGGCGTACACCGTTTCGTGAAGGCCGCACAGCCGGCGGTGCAGTGCTGGGACGCGACCACTACCCCGACTGTTTCACCATGTGGCTGGCTGGCGGTGGCGTCCGCGGCGGCTTCAACTACGGGCAGACAGACGAACTTGGCTTTGGAGTGGTTGAAAACAAAGTCACTCCGCACGACCTTCAGGCCACCATCCTGCATCTGCTCGGCTTCAACCACGAACAACTCACCTTCCGCTTTCAGGGCCGAGATTATCGACTCACCGACGTCCACGGTCGGGTGCTTCAGGACGTGCTGGTTTGATGCGGTGATCAGGACACTCAGGAAGGTGGTTCGGACTCCGCGACATGGCGATGCGGCGACAAGGCGTGCAGCCATGGTCCTGTGAGGAGTCCGAGTGCGAGAATCAGCATGCGATGGCTCGGCAGGAGCCTCGCCCTCCTGGGGTTGCGGGCCGTTGTTTCAGCAGCTGCGAGAGAGCTTCGAGGTCATTGGGATTCAGCACGGGGTGACGCAGCGGCACTGATCTGCTCTGGCGAACACAGAGGACACCACGAAAAATATAGAGCAGCAGAGTAACCGAGTTTCTGATTTGCCGGGGCATTCGGGTCCAGCCGTGGCCTGGCAATCGATCACACCGACCTGTCTTCCAGCAGGCCCTGCAGTTGCTGAGCGCGAAGGTGCAGTTCGGCGACAGACAACAATCGGAGTTCCTGTTGGGAAGTGACCGGCTGCTGCAGGACTTTTTGCAGGGTGCGAATGGAACCGATCACGACGCCCTTTTCAAGCCCCTGCTCAAGTCCCTCTTCACGCCCCTGTTCGAGCCCCTGTTCGAGACCCTGTTCACGCCCCTGTTCGAGACCCTGCCTGATACCCTTTTCCATTCCCCGTTCAATCAACGCATCATAGCACGTTGGCATTGGTGCCTCCTGATCGAGCTGGAGTCCGGTTCGGATCGCCTGTTCAAACCAATCCACCCTGCGGGCGTCGAACACCGTGCTC
>JBJTOM010000544.1:0-2028 GCA_046074585.1 Planctomycetota bacterium
GGGCGTATCCCGGCATGTGGCCACGCACCCAGAATTCGTGGTCTGTGAGCTGACGATAACCTGCGATCAGGTGCTGAGTCTGATCCACGTGAACGATCGCGGTCAGCTGTTCCATTTCATACCGCTGAGGATTCACGGCGCGGATCGCGTCGAGGTCGAACAACGGCTGCGGAGTGCTGAAGACAGAGAGGTCACAAAGCGGTGCAGAGGGCATGAAACGGATTCTCCCGGGCCAGAAATTGCTGCGGAAGCATAATCGGAAACGGCGGTCTGGAAAAGTGTCCTGACAGGCATTGCAGATGACGGGGATTGTCAGCGTCCCGCCTGCTCATACTCACGCAGAATCGCTTCGAGCAGCCGTTTGTTGTCTTCTGCAGCACCAGCGACGGCCTCCCGCTGGATGACCACTGCCTCACGAAAGCTGCGACGGCGGAAATGGACCCTCGCCAGCGTTTCCAGGGTATCACTGCGGCGACCACTGAGCTGTACGGCCCTGCTGGCAGCCAGCAGCGCTGTTTCAAGCGGCACTCGCGGACTTTCAGAAGCCGCCACAAGCATCCAGGCAAGGCTGTTCAGAGCCTCCACGTTGTTTCCGCAGGAGGCAACGGCCTGCTGAGCAACCTGCTCAAGTTCACCATATTTCTCTGACGCCAGCAGCAGATCCAGCAGAATGATGGCTGCGTCCGGATCATCCGGAGTCTCCTGAAACAATTGCCTCGCTTTGGCAGGCAGCCCCCGCATGCTGTCCAGCTGAATTCCGTGCTCAATCTGTTCCAGTGTCTCGGCGGCAAGAGCCGCGGATTCGAGGTTCCAGGTCCCCCCAAGAACCGCTCGCAATGGACGTTCAATGCGAAGCCCCGGACCAGACCATTGCAGAATCCCGGCAGCGTCGGCCAGATACACCACGGGCAGACACGACTCGCCGGAGGGTACCTTCCACATCCGCACCATCTGCCGTTGCGTGTCCGCCAGGAACGTACCTGCCAGCTGTTCTTTGCGAGGCTTACCCGTGGATGGGACTGCCTCGTCCAGGAATTCATTGATGGCCTCGGCTTTTGCAGCCGCGATGTGCAGCACCCGGACCCGATCAGAAAACTCCTGCTGCAGCCCACTCAACAGCAGGACGGATTGGCGACTTAAAAGATTCCAGGGCTCCCAGAAATGCACAATCAGCAGACGGCCGTCCGGGCCTGATGCGGTCTTATCTGACTTCACAACCTGCAGATCAGCCAGCGGAGGAACGGGGGAGCCGATGAGCAGACCGGAATTTTCGCTCGGGCCTTCAGGAGAAAACGCGGAAATCGACAAGGCCCCGATGGATGCCGGGCCGCGCTCCCGCTCGGTCGCCACCGGCGTTTCGGCCTTGCTCCTTTCGGTATATCGGTCACCTTCATCAATGGGCCTGGGGGGGTGATTCGGACGTTGTCGTTGAACCTGAGGCGATGCCACCTGCGACTGCCCGGAAACTTCCTTGACGTCCGGCCGACCACACCCTGCCAGCGGGAACACCAACAGCATCAGAATCCGGCAGACTCTTGAAGACGAAAATTGCATCGATCAACCGTTGTGAAACCGCGGAGTACTCTGGACCTGCCCGGCACTCGCCCGGACCCGGCAAAAGTGTATGATAACCGCCCCCAAAAGTCCTCCGGGCATTTCCAAAATCGTTGCGGCAGGTCGCGGGGATTGACACAGAACTTTTCTCCATTACCGCTCGGCAGGCTCCCATGGCTCTGATTCAGGATTCCGAACGCCCGTTTCTGCAGGCCCTCGCGCGGCTCAATTGCACAAATCCCTTCACTCCGGAAAGGCTGGACCTTGAAAAGCAGGCACTCGGAGCGGATTTCACTGCGGAACCGGACACCTACTGGAGCCTGACTCCTGACCAGACCACGCAGAGACGCCCCAATTTGATTCGGCTCCTCGAACGCGCGCGATCTGCCGCCGATGACATTCGCAGTCGACTGCTGCAGCGACGGCCGGCAACCGACCAGGAACTGCAACTGTATGATGACCTCAGCCTGTATG
>JBJTOM010000545.1:0-14654 GCA_046074585.1 Planctomycetota bacterium
CGATGACGATGACGATGATGATGATGATGATGATGATGATGATGATGATACAGGACACTTGGTAGCGGAGGCTGTCTTCTATGTTGTCCATCTCTGTCTACTATCACTGGATCTGAAACGAGCATACACGTGTCGTTACCACACCATCTCTGCTCTCTGCGTAGTCTGGCTGCCGCAATATCATTCATCGAGTTCAACACTCTGACAATGTTGAGTGCGGTGGCGGTGGCGGTGGCGGTGGCGGCGGTGGCGGCGGTGGCGGTGGCGGTGGCGGCGGTGGCGGTGGCGGTGGCGGTGGCGGCGGGGCGCGTCCTGGCAGCCCTGACATTGAATCGATTGGGCCTGTCACTCCGGATCCTCGCAGCGTTTCGGCAGGGTTGGTGTTTGTCACGTTCACCGAGGACGTCACGGGTGTTGACATCACTGATTTCCGCCTCAGTCGGAATGGTGTTGATATTCCATTGACATCGCTGACGGTTAATCAACTGGCACTGCATCGTTACTCCATTGATTTGTCAGGTTTGACGGCTGAGCCAGGGAATTACGCATTGACGCTGATCTCCGCGAATTCCGGTATTCGCGATGTGGATCAGAGTCAGGCTCTGTTCCTGAAGGATCCGTTGGATCCCACTGTGGAGCTGTCACAGAAATCCGACACGTGGACCACTGCAGTTGACTCGCTGGCACTCGCGGATCTTCCCGATACGAATCCAGGCGACGGTGTTTCACTGGCAATCACGGGTGATCGGACTCTGCGCGCTGCGATTATGGAGAGTAACGCATCACCTGGTATTGATGTGGTGCAACTGGGGCCCGGAGTTTATCAGCTGAGTACGGCTGGGGACTTTGAGGACGCAGCGGCCACGGGGGACCTTGACGTCACGGGAGAGCTGACGATTCGTGGTCAGGGCGCTGACGTCACATTCATCGACGGTGGATTTCTGGATCGTGTGTTCCATGTGCACCCGGGTGCTCGCCTGACACTGCAGAACATGACGATTCGCAATGGTCGAGCGTTCGAGGGCGGTGGGATCTACAATGCAGGCACGCTGACGCTGCTCAACGTCAACGTCATCTGCAGCATCGCCGGCAGCCAGGGTGGCGGCATTTACAATACTGGGACGATCACCGGCAACGTGGTGTCTGTCTCGCAGAACATCGCGGGTTCGCGTGGAGGTGCAATCAACAATCTGGGTTCCATCACGCTGACCAGTACAACGCTCTCGACAAACTACGCGGGTTCTCGTGGTGGCGGTCTGTTCAACGAGCCGACCGGCACAGTGCTGCTGCAGAACGTGAGCGTGATCAATAACGAGTCAGGATCGCGCGGGGGTGGTATCAATAGTGAAACGAATGCTGCGGTGACGATTGTCAATACGCTGCTGGAACGCAACGTGACGGATGCGGATCTGCCGGGCTCAACGGCGTCTTCGTCCCTTGACTTCCACGGGATTCTGCGATCACTGGGATTCAATCGAATCCAGGTAATGGACCAGACATTCATCAACAAGGCCGCGGCTGGGTTGCTGGCGGCTGATGAAGTCGGCAGCGACAGCGCTCCCCTGGTGACGTCCACCGGAGATCTGACATACCTTGGCGGAAATGGTGTCGGCTACAACCCGTTGATTCCGGGAAGTGCCGCGATCGACGCCGGAAGCAATGCTCTGTATCCGAACACACCGATCATCAGCCAGAAGGACGGCGGCGGAAATCCCCGACTTGTGGACGGCAATCGGGACGGGGATCTGAGAATTGACGTGGGGGCAACTGAGTTTTTGACGAATATTCCGGTAGCCATTTTCACAGCAAACCCGAACCCGTCAGCTCTGGGCGAAACTATTTTCTTCGACGCAACCCGATCGTCGCACCCAAATCCATTCTCCGGCCGCACCATCAGCCAGCTGCAGTGGTTCTTTGACTGGCCGAATCCGACTCCCACGCTGACCACAGCGGGCGACCAGCGGACGACGACATTCGCCTACAACGATGCGTCGAGGCTGAGCTACACGGTGCGACTGGTCGTTACTGACAGTCTGGGGGCCAGCAGCTTTGTCGAAACGCAGGTGCTCGTGGGACGTCCCACGGTGCCTGTGATCAGTCGTCCGTTCAGCGTGACCACAGACCGGACACCGGAGATTCGCTGGTCTGCCAGCCCGGCGAAGTACAAGGTGGTGCTGAAGCAGACGGGCAGTCCCGATGTGACTTTGGCCGAGAATCTGTCGACCACATCGTTCACTCCGGCTAACGACCTGGCGCCTGGCAATTATCGCGTTGTGGTGATTGCTTCCAATGCGATGGGCGAATCCACCAGTGACGAACTCGCGTTTACAATCACGACTATTTCGCCGACCCGACCATCCGGCACGACGTTCGACCTGACGCCATTCTTCAGCTGGTCTGACATTCCCGGATCGAGTCGCTACGAGCTTGCGGTGGACCGCACTCAGCCGGTGCGAAAGACTGACGTCATTCGCCAGCAGTTCATTCCGACGAACAGTTACGAAACTCCCAGTTCAATTGGGATCGGTACATATACGTGGTCTGTGCGGGCGTTTGATGGGGATGACAACCCGGGTGCATGGAGTGCTGTGCAGACCTTTACGATTGCACAGGTCGCGATTACCAAACCACTGACTCCCACGATGGACACGACTCCGACCTTCGAGTGGACCGATCCTGGGGCGTTCCGTTATGAGTTCTGGGTGAATCAGGTTGGTGGTCAGGTGAAACTCATTTACACCATCGTGCAGGGCACCAGTTTTACTCCGACCACACCACTGCCCAACGGCACATTTGACGCCTGGGTAAGACCTCTGGCGGCTGATGGCGAAGCGGGCTTGTGGAGTCAGAAGTATACGTTCCAGATGGATTACCGGCTTGGTCCGCAGACGATCGCACCGATCGGAGTGTCCACGGACAGCACTCCAACCTTCCGCTGGCAGGCCATCGACGCGGCGGTTCGGTACGACCTGTGGGTTGACAATCTTTCCACCGGTGTAAAGCAGGTCATTCGCCTGTTTGTGAATCACATCCCGGGTGCGAAGGAGATCACATACACGCCAACAACGGCGCTGAGTGCTGCCAATTATCGCTGGTGGGTTCAGGCGATCGGGGCTGATGGCCGACGGACTGCATGGAGCAGACCGACGGACTTCAACGTGCCTGTGCCGGTCATTGTTGCCCCGCGCGGGGCGATCAACACCAATCTGCCAAACTTTGTCTGGCGTGGTGTGGCTGAATATGTGCGGTACGACCTGTGGGTTGACAATCTGACGACGGGGCAGAAGCAGGTTCTGCGGCTGCAGGATCTGACCGGCACTTCCTATCAGACAGTGCTGCCGTTCGAGAACGGATCGTTCCGTGCATGGCTGCGAGGCTTTGACAAGGACAACAACGTTTCGCAGTGGAGTGCCTCGGCGGACTTCTCCATCAGCGTCGGTGTCGGTGATGCCCCGACTCTGATTGGACCATCAGGTGTGACCACCAGCCGTCCCACCTTCCGCTGGACCGGTGGTACTCGCGTGGTGACTTACGAAATTCTGGTGAAGGACATTTCGCAGGCATCGCAGCCGATTGTGATTAATCAGCGGGGATTGCAGAGTGGAACGCTGGTCTCTCCGATCACGCTGACGGCCGGTCGTACCTATCGCTGGTGGGTTCGCGGACTGGACGCTGGTGGAAACGGGCTCCCGTGGAGTCAGCCGCTTGACTTCCGCGTGGTTTCCAGTGATTCGCCGGAGCAGCCGAACGGTGATGGTGATGCGCCGCTGATTGCTGGTCTGAATCTGAATACTGTCTTCACCACAGTAATGCCGGCCGTGGAAGACGACGGGTTCCGCAGCGTATCAGTGCACGCCACGGGCGTGGTGGTGCAGCTGGATCCTGAGGTGATCGAGTTGCCCGCTGCCGCTCCGGTGGTGGACAGCAGTGTCACGGAAGCGACTGCTGAGATCGATACGCTGATGGCCGAATTCCTTGCTTCCGGCACACCGGAAAAGCTGACTGGGTTTGAAGCTGTGCCTGCCGTTCCGACCGTAGCGTCCGCTCCGGTGGTGGCTGACGGGGAACCAGCCACTCAGAAGGCTGTCGTCTCGCGCACCAGCATACTTGCGATGCTGGCCGGACTTGTCCTGCCGCGGATCGTGCGACGGAACGATGACGAGGAAGGTGCGGCCAACGTCTGACAAGTCGTTGTCTGTGAAATAGCAACGGTGTTCTGCAGGCCGGCGGAAGGCAATCCGTCGGCCTGCGGTCGTTTGCGGCCTCGCAGACACGCGGATGCTGGCACCTCCGGCGACAACCTGTCAGAATCCAGGCTCCGGTGGATTGCCCCGACTGGACGTCCTTTCCGTCGATTTCCGGAGCACCTTGATGACTCGTTTCTTCTTCACGGTTTTGTCGTTCATCCTCTGTCAGCACAGCCTCCCCGCGATCGCGCAGACGGCGACGACTGCTCAGGCCGCAGCCGCGATTCAGCCTCCGGTCGCGGCGGCTTTGGAAGAGCGAATCGAGTCAGCTCGGCAGCAGTGGCAGATCCCGGGGCTGGCGGTGGCCATTGTGAAGGACGGCCGAGTCGTGGTGTCGAAGGGATTCGGACTGCGTGAGCTGGGTCGACCGGAGCCTGTGGATGAGCAGACGCTGTTCGCCATTGCTTCCAACACCAAGGCATTTACGGCAGCGGCTGTCTGCATGCTGGAGGAGGAGGGCAAGCTGCGGCGGGCAGATCGGGTGCAGCAGCATCTGCCGTGGCTGCAGCTGAGTGAGCCGTGGGTAACGGCGGAACTTCGCATCGACGACCTGCTTTGTCACCGTTCGGGCCTTGGCACCTTCAGTGGCGATCTGCTCTGGTGGGGAACGCCGTATTCGGCTGAAGAGGTGCTGCGGCGCATGCGACACCTGCCCCTGAAAAACCGATTTCGTGCCGACTATGGATACTCCAATCTGATGTTTCTTGCGGCTGGCGAGGTGATTCAGAGCGCTTCGGGCCAGTCATGGTCGGAATTCATCCGCGGCCGCATTCTGCAGCCACTGGGAATGCAGCGAACGGCTTTGTCGACCACCGAACTCGCTCATTTGGGAAACGCAGCCACACCACACAAGACGGCTGTGACGGGAGACAGTCCGATTCCGTGGGTGAACTGGGATACGATGGCAGCGGCAGGGGGTGTGATTTCCTGTGCAGATGACATGGCGAAGTGGCTGTTGCTGCAGTTGCGGCGGGGCGAGCTGGAGGGTGGTGGGCGACTGTTTTCCCGGGCGACATCTCACCGCATGTGGTCACCTTATACGGTGCTGCCAGTCAGCGAAGCGGCTCGGGAGCGCATTCCCTCGACTCATTTTCGTTCCTGCGGGCTCGGCTGGATGCTGGCGGATTACCGTGGGCGTCAGACAGTCGGCCACGGTGGTGGCTACGACGGCATGTATTCGCAGGTGCTGCTGGTTCCTGAGGAGCGACTCGGGGTGGTGGTGCTGACAAACAGCATGACCGGGTTTCCGCAGGCACTCTGCATGACAATCGCAGATGAGTTCCTTGGCGGTCCCACGCAGGACTGGCTTACCGATGGGCTGAAACGTGATCAGGACGGCCGTCGGGAATTTGTCTCCCGCATTGCTGAAGCCATCAGGCCCAAAGCCTCAGACACTCGCCCTTCCCATCCGCCTGCAGCCTGCACCGGTACCTGGCGGTGCCCGCTCTACGGCGATGCTTCCGTGGTGGAAGAGAATGGTCGACTGGTCCTGCGGCTGCTCCCTCATCCCGATCTGGTGGCTGATCTTGAACATCTGCATTTCGACACGTTTGTGATTCGCTGGAGAAAAACATTCGCGTGGTTCGCTGAGGGCACCATCCAGTTCGTGCCGGATGCCGATGGAGTTTTTCAGGATCTGCGACTCAATGTCCCCAATGACGATCTCTGGTTTGACGAGCTCCAGTTCAGACGTGTCCCCGACGGAAGGAAATGACTCATGCAGAAACTGCGAAAAAAAACGACCTGCCCTCACAGGCTGCTGGCGTTTGTGGTGGCTCTCGCACTGGGTGCAGCGGTCTCTGGCTGCAGCGAATACAAACCGGCCGGACCAGCAGAGAGTGATCCGCAAAAAGGGCAGGAAACGGGCGAGAGGGCCCAGTGAAATTCCGGGTTCTGTTCGGCTGACGACCACTTCGGCAGCGGGATGCCTATAATTCCGTCGGCGTTCGAGTCCGGACGCACGAATCAACCACAGGAGCCAACCATGGCAGAGAATCTGGATTCTGTTCACCACGTGGCGATTGAAGTGAAGGACATTGCTGAGGCGATCGACTGGTATCGTTCGCAGTTCAGCTGCGAAGTTGCCTATCAGGATGCGACGTGGGGATTTCTGAAGTTTGCCAACCTGCATCTGGCTCTGGTGCTGCCCGGGCATCACCCACCGCATGTGGCCTTCGTCTCCGACCGCGCGACGATCCATCCAGGACTGAAACCCCATCGGGACGGCACCCGCTCCGTCTATATCAGTGATGTGGCTGGAAATGCCGTGGAGCTGATGGACCCGACCAGCCTCTGATTTCTCAGAAATGAAAGGGCTTTTGCGGGATTCCGCGGTCTTCAGCAACGACAGCGGTGTTGAAGGCATGTGGCCCTCGTTGCCTGCCTGTCAGCAGCCTGCCGATCCCATTTCCGTTCTTCAAAGGACCCGCCGCGATGATCCGTCCCTTCACTCATCTTCACCGCTGGGCGCTGGCGGTGCTGCTGGGATCAACACTGTCGGGCTCTCTGTCTGCCGGCGACTGGCCAAGGTTTCGCGGTCCCAACGGAACGGGGGTCAGTCCGGATCAGAATGCACTCCCGGAATCCATACGGTCCCCGGAATCGCTGGCATGGAAAACGCCGCTCCCGGGTGCCGGAGTCTCCTGTCCGATCACGGCAGGTGACCTGATTTTTGTCACGTGTTATTCCGGCTACGGGGTGGACCGCAGCGCACCGGGGGAAATGCAGCAGCTCAAGCGGCACATGGTCTGCCTGTCAGCGACCGACGGTAAAGTGCTCTGGCAAAAAACCATCGACGCGGTGCTCCCGGAGGACGAATACACAGGCATGGGCGTGCCTGAACATGGCTATGCGTCGCATACGCCTGTGACTGACGGTAAGCATGTGTACGGTTTCTTTGGAAAATCCGGCGTTTACGCCTGGGATCTGGACGGCAATCAGATCTGGCACGCGGCTGTCGGCACAGGATCAGACGACCGTGCCTGGGGTTCTTCGTCCAGCCCGATTCTGGCTGGGAATGTTCTGGTGGTGGCGGCCGGTCCTGAGTCGCGGGCCGTCGTGGGGCTGGATGCTGCGACCGGCAAAGAGCTCTGGAAGGCTGAGAGTGATTTCCTTGGCAACGTTTGGGGAACACCGGCGTTGAGCGTGGTGGACGATTCCCGAACCGACGTGGTGATTGGTGCTCCGTCCGAAATCTGGGGCATCAACCCACAATCCGGAAAGCTCCGCTGGTATTGCAGTGCCATGCAGACGGATCAGTTCAATTCCAGTGTTCTGGTGGACGGCAGCATGATATACGCCGTGGAGGGACGCGGGGGCGGTTCGATTGCTATCCGCGGGGGTGGTCGGGGCGATGTGACGGCTGATCATGTGGCCTGGTCCGGCAACGACAGCAATCGCTTTTCCACGCCACTGCTGTATGAGGGCCGGCTGTATTTGATTTCCGGTGGCACGGTGAAGTGCATCCGGGCGACTGACGGCAGCGAAGTTTTCCAGGGTCGTCTGCAGTCCTCGCGAAACACCGAAGGACAGCCGGAAGGGCGTCCTCCGGGGGGGCCTGGGGCATCAGGTGGCCCCGGCGCTCCAGGCCAGCCTCCGGGTGGCGGACGAGGCGGATTTGGTGGCTTTGGTGGTGGCCGGGGTGGTCGAGGTGGCATGGGCGGACAGGACTATTCATCGCCGGTGCTGGGTGATGGCAAGATTTTTTACGTCAGCCGCGGCGGCGAACTGTACGTTCTGAAGCCTTCCGAAACGCTCGAACAGATCTCGTCCGGCCGGATTACAACTGAGACCGAAGACTTCAGTGCTTCGCCGGCGATCAGCAATGGCCGGCTGCTCATTCGTTCCAGCAAACACCTGTACTGTTTTGCGGCGAAGAAAGAGTGAAAACTGACGGGGAGCACTGCGGTTGAATTCGCCAACTGAGATGGGTTGACTATGATCCATCAAGGGGTGTTGTTCTGTCCGTTTTTCGCTGAAAGCCAGGTTTCATGGACCCGTCTTTTCTTGTTGCCGTGGTTTCCCGCTGGGTGCACGTTGGTACGGCGGTTGTATTAATCGGTGGGCTGACTGCGCTGCGGTTCGTGGTGGCACCTGTCCTTGCCGGAAACACAACCGCTCTCGAAGCCATCCGCCAGCGTTGGAAAAAATTCGTGCACGCGGGCATTGCGCTGTTTCTGGTTTCGGGTTTCATCAACTATTTTCTCGCGATGGCCTCACACAAAGGTGACGGCTTGTATCACGGGCTGATTGGCACCAAGATCATTCTGGCCCTGATTGCCTTTTTCTTCGCGTCTGCTCTGGTGGGGCGTTCTGCCGGCACGCAGAAATTTCGTGATCAGTCGGCCAAATGGAAAACAGTGGTGCTGGTTCTGGCCGGCGTGATCATCGCGATGAGCGGATTTGTGAAGGTGCGGGACAACCGCAAAGCGACGGAAGCGGTTGTCCGGCCGGTCGCCACTGGTTTGGCAACGGCTACTGTTGACCAGGCATCAGACTGAAAATTTCTGCGGGGATGAAAGGGTTGGTGATCATCCACCGGCCGGGCCTGTTTTCAGGCCAGTTCGAATTCAGCCTGCAACGCTCGTAGCGCTCGTTTCGCGTCGTCGGCTGCCACAACAACGCTCAGCTTGATTTCGCTGGTGCTGATCATTTCGACGTTGATGGCATTCTGGGCGAGCGTATGAAACACGCGGCGACCGACGTCTGTGTGGCTGCGAAGTCCGATGCCTGAGACGGTGAGTTTTCCGATGAGTCGATCTGAGGTGACGACCGCCTGTGGGTGGCGATCAAGCACCTCGCGAAGCAGCAGCAGCGCGCGATCAAGATCTGAGCTGGGCACGGTGAAGGAGATGCCCGCGCGACCCTGGCGGGGGGCATTCTGGACGATGAGGTCCACCAGTACCCCACCTTCTGCGATAGAGGTGAAGACGGCCTGAGCGATCCCGGGGTCGTCGGGAAGCTCCGTGACGGTGATCCGCGATTGTGCGATATCAGCGGAGACATCACTGACAAGGATGCTTTCCATGCCATCCAGCCTTGCCACGACATCTGCGATGCGTGCGGCGTCGGGGATCGTGGTGACTGGCGCCGTTGTGGTGGATTCGCGGCCGACATCCGGGAGCGGTGTTGTGGGTTGGTCGAGCCCGAAGCCGCGGTGAATTACTTCAACGGCATCAGTGCAGCGGCTGCTGTCGATGAGCACTGAGACGCGAATTTCGCTGGTGGTGACGACTTCGATATTGATGCGGTTTTCGGCAAGCAGTTTGAACATGCGTGCTGCCACACCGGTGTGCGTCTGCATGCCATGACCGACGATGGAGACTTTTGAGAGTCCTTCGGTCTGTCGCACATCCTGGGCCTGAACGGTATTGCCGACTTCACGAGCGACTTTGAGTGCGGCTTGCAGATCGTCTTCGGCGACGGTGAATGAAACGTTGGCGAAGCCGGCTCGGGCAACATTCTGGACGACCATATCCACCGGAACTTTGGCGGCGGAGAGGGCTGTGAAAAGAGTGCTGATGACACCGGGCTGATCGGGGAGGCCGACGAGGGAGATGAGGACTTCGCTGCGGACAAAGGCGATGCCGGTGACGATGGCGGGTGAGCTTCCGGCGTCGGGGGCAATGAGTGTTCCGGGGCCGTCGGAGTAGGCGGGACGGACGCGGAGCGGCACGGAGTATTTTTTTGCGAATTCGATGGAGCGTGAATGCATGACACCAGCACCGAGGCTGGCGAGTTCGAGCATTTCGTCGTAGGAGATGCGTTCTACTTTGCGGGCAGATTTGACCACGCGTGGGTCGGTAGTGAAGACACCTTCGACGTCGGTGTAGATTTCGCAGAGTTCGGCCTGGAGCACGGCAGCGAGTGCGGCGGCGGTGGTGTCGCTGCCACCACGCCCCAGCGTGGTGATGTTCATGCCGTCATCCACGCCCTGGAACCCGGCTGCGATGACGATCTGACCTGCCTTGAGCAGTTCGTGCATGCGTTCGGTGGAGATGCTGACGATTCGGGCCCGTGTGTGGGTGGTATCCGTGCGTACGCCGATCTGGGCACCGGTCAGGCTGATGGCTTCTTCGCCGAGTTCGTGCACGGCCATTGCCATGAGCGCCACGGATTCCTGTTCACCGGTGGCCAGGAGCATGTCCATTTCACGGGGTCGGGGAGTGCGAGTGATTTCGCGGGCGAGGTCGATCAGTTCGTCCGTTTTGTGACCGCGGGCACTGACGACGACCACCACGTCGTGGCCGGCCCGGTGTGCATCAACGGCCCGCTGAGCTGCTTTGCGGATTTTTTCGGCATTTGCGACACTGGTTCCGCCGAATTTCTGAACGAGCACAGACACGAGGCTGACTTCCTGATCCTGGAGTGATTGACGAGCAACGAGGCCTGAAAACATGGCTGCCGAAAGGCGGCAAATACTAAGGAATTTCCGCAGCAGATTCCGGTGTGGTGCATCGGAATTGCTGAGAAATGGAAAATCCCGGGGCAGAGCTTGCGGGTCACACCATGCGGTTGTCGGGAGCTGGACCGGGACCTCGCGACTCCGAGGTTCACGGGCTTTACAGGACAATGGTCTATCTGCTGGCAGGCAGGACAAACCCCACCCTCCGCAGCCTCCAGCCTGATTTCCCCCGCTGACCTCGCCACGCTATCATCCGCCGGTGTGAAATCCAGCAAACAATTCCGATGGACAAAGGAGGGAGCGATGTTGCTGCCACCAGTTCTCCTGCAGGTGCTCTTGAGTGCTGCCGTCATCACCTCAGTGATCGCCCCCACCACCGCTGCGGCAGACTGGCCGCAGCTGCTGGGAAGTGGTCTGCGATCAGGAAATGCCTCTGGATTCAGCATCTCACAGGCACCGGGGCTGCTGCATGCCATCGCCGGGACCGACGGCTTTTACGCCGCGCCCGTCATCGCGGACGGAGTGGTCTATGCGGTGGATGGTTCCGGTGTTGTCATCGCCGTTGATCTGTCCACCGGCAGGCTGCTCTGGACATTCACCACGAAAGGTGGTTCCGGGAACTGCAACAACACGGCTGCGCCCGCAGTGATGGGGCCGTGGCTGCACGTGAGCACCGCGGCCGGCTATCACTATGTTCTTGAACGATCCACCGGGCGTCTGGAACGTGAACAGGATCTTGGCGAGCCCGTTTTCTCGTCACCGGCTGCCGGTCGCGACCGCATCTACGTCGCAACGCTTGGTGCCAAAGTGCATGCGTTCGAGGCCGACGGCACGGCGGTCTGGGAGTGGGACTTTGTACGCAGCGTAGTCGGCTTTGAAGGGGATCGCTGGAGCGGTGCGGACTGGCTGAAGGAGCGTTCCGGACGCGTCACGTGGAAGGATCACTTCGTCTGCTCCAGAGATCTGTGTCTGATTGATCGGACCATTGTCATCCCAGCCGGCGGGCGAACTGTGTTTCTGGAAGACCATGGCAGTCAGCCGCTGCTGAAGGCCGCTGCCGCGATTCCCGACTACGCAGGCAATGAATACCCGGCAACATTCGGGCAGTCTGCTGATGAATCAGGGCGTGTCTACGTGCAATGGCATCGGCGAGACAATGCCGGTCGCCTTGAAATCCTCAAGCTCAGCGGCGATGCCGTGGAAGCCTCATTCGTACCCTCCACACAGACCGCCATCGACCTCCCCGGACTGCTCAGCTTTGCCTCGGCATCCGTCCGCGACGGTCAGATTTACCGCGTGCGTCCTGAAGCGGGTCTGGGGCTGTGCCGTCACCGTGCGGATTCCGCCGACACCGAATTGCTCTGTGCGGCCCCCTCCATCACCCCACCCCTCGTCGCTGACTCGCACGTGCTCTACGGGGGTCTGGACGGCATCTTCCGGATGGTCCCGCTGAACGGCGGCGAGGCTTACGAATTTGCCACAGGCTTCGGCAGTCCGATTTCTGCACCTGCAGCCGTGTCCGGGGAACGCATTGTGTTTGGCTGTGAGGATGGCTATCTGTATGTGCTGGGTCCCGGCGGCACCGCACCGCTCCCCACCCGTGACATCGAAATCTGGAAGATCCGCAGTCCCCTTTCCGGACCGTTCTCCGGCTCTGAATTCGACTGGTATACCAACTATGGCGACTTCGGCTGCACCAACGCCAACCAGCAGGGACTCAAACCCCCGCTGCACATGCGCTGGGCGCGACGGCTGGAAGGCACCGTCAAGCATCTGCCGGTGTGCGGTGGTGGCCGGCTCTACGTGCATACGGCTGAAGGTCAGGTGCTGGCCTTTGAACAGGACACCGGCCGGCTGCTCTGGCGCCGCTACTGGCCCGATGTTTACCTGTCCTTCACCTCTCCACTCTACATCAATGGCCGCCTGCTGATTCCCCAGGCCGGCCTCAAGCAGTCGCTCGTCCGCTGCCTCGATGCCGAAACCGGCGGATTGCAGTGGGAAGCCCCGTTCACCGGGTCACCCAGCTGGAGCCGTCAGTTTCCCCCGGTTGTGCACGGCAACCTGGCCATCTACGCCTCCGGTTCCGGAGAATACTCGCATCAGGGTTCCGAAAAGTACTTCATCTTCCGCGGCAACCCGGAACCGACGCAGGAAGGTGAAGAAGTCATGAGCTTCATCTATTCCAACGACAACCCCTACTACCCAAAGAATCACCATCCCACACTCTGGGCCTGGGATCTGACCACCGGAAAGCTGGTCTGGACGAAGGACTTTTCGGACTATGGTCGAGGCGGCAACGACTGTGGGTTGTGTCTGCTGGATGGTCGTCTGTTCTATTCGGTGTTCTTCGGCTATTCCGCCGAACGCCGCGCCCGCCGCGGCTTGCCACCAGAGAACAACGGCCTGACAGCATGCCTGAATCCCGAAAACGGCGACGTGCACTGGCTCACCACCGACTATTACGTCACAGCCAAATGCACACTCACTGGCCGAGCCGGCCGCATTTATATTGGCGGGTATAACCAGGCCTCTGAACAAACGACCGATCGCTTTGTCTGGTGTTTAAACGCCACGGACGGGAAACTGGTCTGGAAATCCGACCCGATCACTTCGGCACTCAACGTGGTCACCGTCGGAGAAAAGTTTATCTTCTCAAATGCACTCCGCGGACGCGGGAATGTGTTTGACAGTGAATCCGGAAAAGTCATTGGCGGTGTCGGCCACAACTACGCCTGCTGTCGCTTCACCATGTCCGAACCCTATATCCTGGGAGCCAACATGGACATGATCGATCTCTCCGACAACAGCCGACTCGTCTCCACCGGCCCCGCCATCGACAGCCGCGAATGCCTCGGAGCTGTCGTCTCCAACGGACGCATCTTTTATCTTTCTCAGGCCAGCGGTTTTATCGTCTCGCAGACCTGGGGCGAGGAAGCGGAAAACCTGCCGGCTGTCTGGGAACGCCGCGCAGTGAACGGCGGTGCTGCTCCCGCTCCCTGAACGTTGCGCGTTGCGTCCGACGGTGCAGGCCGAAAGCACCCCCAGCGGTGTTTCGCACCGAAGGTGCGCGCGTTGGGCGTCCCCGTTGGCTTTGCGTTGGCAGGGCTCTTCGCCCGCAGGCTGCCGCCATGCGGCTGATCGGTTGGGCGGCTGGGAGGCATGCCCTACATCGGTCCCAGCACGGCCATGATGGCGTCTTCGGTGTTGTCCACCACAACGGGGGGGTTGGCGAACGGGGCGGAGGTGACTCCGGCGGGCCGGAGTTTTTTGTCGAAGAGGGCGGGTTCACCGGAGTGGTAGGCCATGGTGAGGTCCGGGTCTTTCAGCTGATGTCCGGTGAGGACACAGACGACGCGATCCGTGCCGGCGATGACACCTTCGTCACGCAGCTTCAGCAGTCCGGCGACGGTAGCGCCGCTGGCGGGTTCGCAGCCGAAACCAGTGGCCGCGATGCGGGCTCTGGAATCGATGATTTCCTGATCGTTGACGGTGCGGACCACGCCGTTGCAGACATCCAGTGCGCGGAGGGCTTTGACGAGATTGACGGGGCGATTGATTTCAATGGCGCTGGCAAGTGTGGCGGCGCGTTCGTTTTGAGCATCCATCCGGGCGAAGCGTTCGGACATCAGCTGCTCATCAGGACGGCCATTGTTCCACCGCAGACCGCGCGAGTTCCAGAATTCAGCCAGTGTGGCGGCGCCGGCCGCATTGATCACGGCAAGGCGAGGCACGCGATCAATCAGCCCCAGCTGCTGAAGCTCAAGAAAGGCCTTGCCGAAGGCACTGCTGTTGCCAAGGTTGCCACCTGGCACAACAATCCAGTCAGGTACTTCCCAGCCGAGCCCTTCAAGAACTCGGTACATGATCGTCTTCTGACCTTCCAGCCGAAACGGGTTGACGCTGTTGCAGAGATAGATGGGATGTTTGGAACACAGATCACGGACGCGCGCGAGGGCGTCGTCGAAGTCACCCCGAATCTGGATGGTGCGGGCGCCGTAGTCGAG
>JBJTOM010000546.1:0-25971 GCA_046074585.1 Planctomycetota bacterium
GGATCGACCGGGAACTGCCCCAGATTCCGTATTCTCGCAATCTGCGCGATTTCACGCCAGCCCACAGCCCCCCTCTCCCCTTCCAGGGGAGAGGGGCCGGGGGTGAGGGGTCAACCCCCTGCAAAACCCCTGCCCCCCGCAATCACTCAACCCACCCCCCAATCACACAGCATCGGCGTGGAATGATGAACTCTGGAAATCCGCACGTCCTGTTCAACCTTTGCGTCCTCGGGCCTTTGCGTGAGACGCAGAATCCTTTTGGTACTTCGCAGGGGCATTGCCTCACGCAAAGGCACAAAGAAAAGCACATCCCCATGGATCCCGGAGTTCAGCGGGCTGAGCGCGGTTCATTCCGGGAGCCAGGTCGGGGTGAGGCCAAGCAGGGCGAGATTGTGGTGTTCGCGCGATCGCATGACGGCTTTGTCCGGCGGTGAGAGATCGTCATAGCCGCAGAGGTGGAGCAGACCGTGAACGATGTACAGCAGGAGTTCGCTGTGGGCAGACCAGCCGCCGTCCGGAGCCATTCGCATGGCCGTTTCAGCGCTGGCGATAATTTCACCTTCCACGATGCTGCCGTCTTCGTCCGGGAGGAATTCCAGCTGGAAGCTGATGACATCCGTGGGATAATCGTGCTGCAGATGTTCGCGATTGAGTCGGTGAATGGTGGCGTCGTCAACGACGGTGATGCTGATGACCGCGGCGCGCACGTGCTCTTCACGAAGAGTGACCGCGACCGCGCGGCGGATGGCGACGGAATCGATCGGCAGGAGCGACTGGTCGTTGCGGATATCGATTTCAAAGGCCATGTCATCAGGCCTTGCCGCCGCGCACCTTTGCCTGGTGTTCACGGTCCATCTGGCCACTTTTGAGTTTGTACCAGTAGGCGTTGAGGTCGCGAGCGACACCGCCGGAGAGCAGGAACAGTCCGAGCATATTGGGGATCATCATGCCGAAGATCATCAGATCACCGAAATCCATCACGTTGCCGGCTGAGACGACGGAACCAAGGAATGTGAACAGCAGGAAGATCACCTTGTAGATGTTGGATGCCTGTTCTCCGAAGAGCCAGGCCCAGCAGCGTTCGCCGTAGTAGGACCAGGAGATCATCGTGCTGTAGGCGAAGAGGAATGTGGCGACGGCGAGCACGTAGCGGAAGCCGGGAATCTGGCCGTCCATGGCGACGGACGTGAGTGCAGCGCCCCTGACGCCGGTGGCCACATTCTGGTCGTTGAAGTCGTACAGGGCACGGTATTCCGGAGCGAAGTCCGGGTTCTGGTAGTCCCACGCACCGGTGACGACGATGACGAGGGCTGTCATGGTGCAGACAATGATGGTGTCGACGAATGGTTCCAGCAGGGCGACGATGCCTTCGCGAATGGGATATTCGGTTTTGGCAGCGGCATGAGCAATGGCGGCGGAGCCGACTCCGGCTTCGTTGGAGAAGGCGGCGCGCTTGAAGCCCCACACGAGCACTCCGAAGAAGCCCCCGCGGGCCGCATCAGCCGTGAAGGCCATCGAGAAGATGGTGGAAAAAGCCGCGGGGACGGCGCTGGCATTCCTGAGCAGAATCACAAGACCGGCGAGAACGTAGACACTGCACATGATGGGCACGATCTTGTCGGCCGTGGAGGCAATGCGACGGATACCGCCGATAATCACAATGGCTGTGAGCACCAGCATGAGCAGACCGTAGATCCATGGATAGTCCCTGACGAAGGGCACCGTCTGACCGACCGCATCGAGACTGCCTTTGACCTGGTAGGCATTGCCGCCGGCGAAGGAACCGCCTACGCAGAGTACCGCAAAGGCGACTGCGAAGACTTTGCCGAGCGGTGCGAGCCCCAGCTCGGCGAGCCCGCGCGAGAGATAGAACATGGCACCGCCCATCACTCGACCATCCGGACGAACTTCACGGTACTTCTGGCCAAGTGTGCATTCGACGAATTTGGAAGACATACCAAGGAAGCCGGCAAGCACCATCCAGAAGGCAGCCCCGGGACCACCCAGAGCAATTGCGGTCGTCACACCGGCGATGTTGCCCAGCCCCACAGTGGCAGAGAGTGCTGTTGTGAGCGCCTGAAAGTGACTGACGTCGCCCGTAGCGTTGCCGTTGTCATAACGGCCAGCCGTGATGGAAATCGCGTGACTGAACGCACGGATGCTGATGAAACCCATGCGAATGGTAAAGAAAGCGGCACCCACAACCAGCAGGATGACCGCGAAGGGAGCGGTTTGGTGCGAGTTGTCCGGCTTGGGGGATTCAATCGGGATCGGATAAAAGATCCATTTTCCGATGACGGCGTTGAGTTCTCCGAAGTAGGCATCGACAGGAGCCAGCGCGTCGTTGATGCGATCGAACAGGCCTGCGGCGGCATTGCCAGCTGCAGGGGCCGCGGTTGGCGGGGCCTGGGGTGCCGGGGTGGCCACGGCATCAGGTTCGGCAGGAGCGCCGGTGGCAGCGTCGGCGGCCGGGGATGCTGGGGGTGCAGTGTTGGCAGGGTCCTGAGCAGCCGTCCGGGACAGAGCGAAACAGCAGGCCAGCAGGAGGGCGACAACCCGGATGGAGTCGGCAGGGAACGGGGATCGCATAAGAACAACCTTTGGGCGGGACGGAACGGAACAGGCGGTCGGTGGGCGGTTCGGGGTGGTGCCGAGTCATTCACCCGGTTCAAACCCGTAAGGATACTCAGAGGCTTTCCTGCCGGGAAACAGACAGTCCCTGGAAATGGCATAAAACGGGGAATTTTTTGCGTTCAGTGGCGAATTCCGCGTTGCGACCGTCGCAGGTCAGGGGCGCCGTGGCAGAATCGTAAACGCCCCCGCTGGAAACTCATGCGATGATCAAAGAATCTCAACTCCCTGAACTGCTCGCCGATATCGAAACGTCCCAGGTCCAGCGAACCACTTCAGCTTTAACCTTTGATGCGGTACGACTATCCCCGAGTGGCGCTGCGTGAGTTCCTCCTGAATGCGGTCATGCACCGGAATTATCGGTCCACCGCTCCCATCCGCTGGCTGTGGTTCAGTGATCATATTCGAATCGCCAGCCCGGGCGGTCTTCGGGGAGAAGCCAGCGTCCGGAACTTTCCGGATCAGGTGGCCTGTCGCAACCCGGTGCTGGCCGAGGCCATGCGGACTCCGTGATATGCCAACCGCTTTGGCATGGGTGTCGCACGTGCCGCGCGTGCCCTGCAGCTCAATGGCAACCCGCCAGCCGGATTCGCGTTTGATCCGGCAGGAGTGGATGTCTTTCTGGAACCCTCCGTGCACGAGACGTGAACACGCAGCGAAGGTCCCGCCGTGGCCGCGAAGGTTGTCCGACCGGCCGCGGATGCTGCCGTCGTCAGCGCACGTGTTTTTCGTCCGCTCGTTTTTCGTCCTCCTGTGCTGCGATCGAAACAACACGAAGCACCTGAATCGAATCACGCCTGCCAGCCACCAGAATCTGTCGCGTCTCCACGACACATTCAATCCGCGTTGCCGTCGTCAACGTCCCACCCGCGTTGCGCTGGTACTCAATCCGAAACCGATTCCTGTCTGCCCCGATCATCCTGAAGCGTTGAAATCCAACACCATCGTCTCCCGGGCATTCGGTCCAGTCGCCATTTTTTCTGACGCTGAGGAAGTCGAACTGGTTCCGATTCCTCGCCACCGCATCAAGGTTGATTTCCGTGACAACTGGCTGTTCGGTGTCAGAATCCCACGACGTTACCAGATCAAACAGCTTCGGGTGCAGGCGATCCATGCTCGTGCCTGCGTATTTCTCTGAATCCATGAAGGTCACGGAAGCTGATACACAAATCGTCACGAGAGAGAAAAACAAAAGCTTTGCCATCTTCCGACAGTCCTGTGACTCAACGGCCATCCATGCGTCTGGTGACCATCCCGATGATGGTCTCAAGCGAGTCGTTCATTCGAGGTACAGAAACTCATTGCTGCCAATCAGCGACTGTGACAGGTTGATGATGATCTGCTTCACGATATCGGGGGCGCGGCCCTTGCCGTCACGGCTCAGATATTCAAGCTGTCCGGCAGCGAACTGACGAATGGCATCGCGTTCGGCGGGTTCAGGAGAACGTCCGCGGGTGAGCTTCCAGGCTTCGGTTGCGGCGGGCCCGAGGAGCTCGATCGGTGTGGCGGGCGGTGTCAGACTTTCTTCAGTCTTCCACGTACCGACGGATTTGCCGGTCGCGTCGGACAGTGCCAGCGAGGCGGACCAGGCGAAGGAGTCGGATTCGACCGTTTCGCGGCAGTCAACGACAAGGTCAAGAACCTCTGCAACATCCACAGTGGCGAGATCGAGATTTGTCGGTATGCTGCCGGAAGGAACGACCCATTCGCCGAGAACCCCGCGATGACTGGACACGATACGGGCCTGGACGCCATCGCCGTTTGCTGCGGGGCGACTGATTGCACCGGTAATCTTCAGGCTGCCGCCAGCGGGCACATGAAAGCGGCGAATGGCTGCGTGAGCCGCATCACCGGGATGTCCGCCCTGGGGCGTGATCAGCACCCAGCCGTGATTGGGATCGGGGAGTGTCGGCCCCGCCTGAAG
Organism: Planctomycetota bacterium; assembly: GCA_046074585.1. Classification (GTDB taxonomy): domain Bacteria; phylum Planctomycetota; class Planctomycetia; order Planctomycetales; family Planctomycetaceae; genus SXXK01. The sequence goes on from JBJTOM010000546.1 coordinate 4,556, forward strand.
ACTGCTGCCGGTCCAGTGTTTCAGTGGAGTCAGTCCGACGGTGACCTGGCCCGCGGGACTGGTTTGAATGGCCCCCCAGCCAAATTCCCAGACGGACATTCGCGGGAGCTGGTATTCGACGGAAGGATCATCGGCTGCGGGAACGCGGTTGCGGGCGCGTGTGAGTGCCGCTTCGGCGAGCCATTCGGACGCGTCGAGTGCAAAGCGACTGTTCATGAGCAGCAGCGACTGCGGTGCGGAGTTGGACTGACTGCGGGCCGTGCAGTTGGTTTCCATAACGGGGGCGTCGAAGGCGGTGAGCATTGCCAGTGGCTGGCTGCGACGGACCTGAACGTACAGGCTGCGTCGCGCTGCAGGCTCTGCTTCGACGATTTGTCCGGCATCGTCTGCCTTCACAGGCAGTGGGGGACCGCCGATGGCCGGATTCAGGCGACCGCTGACAGCCAGAAGGGAATCGCGAATCACTTCGGCGTCCAGTCGCAGGAGCGGTTTGCGCCAGTAGTAATGGTTGACAGGGTCGATGGCTTCCATGGCCGCGCTGGGGGCTGACGACTGACGATAAACGGTGGAGAGCATGACCAGACGATGCATGCGTTTCCAGGTCCAGCCCCCTTCCATGAAGTCCGCTGCGAGCCAGTCAAGGAGCGATGTGTGGACCGGGGGAGCACCCAGCCGACCGAATTCGCCGGGTGTGCTGACAAAGGTGCGTCCGAAGTGATGCAGCCAGAATCGATTCATGAGGACGCGTGCCGTGAGCGGATGCTGACCACTGGTGAGCCAGCGGGCGAACGCCAGCCGCCGGCCACTGGTGGGAACCGCCGGATCATCGATCGGGATCTCCGGGGGCTTCGTGAAGAGGGAGCTGACAGCGAGGTCTCCGGGAGTCACAGCTTCCTTCGGATGGTTGAATTCGCCGCGGTGAAAGCGATGACTGCCGGGGAGGTGTCCGGGGGGTTCAAGAATCGTGCGCAGGAACTGTTCGACGGGCTTTTCAGCGCGGATGGCAGCGATGCGTTCGTCGTATTTTTTGAGTTCATCAGCGGCAGCCTGGTTGTACTGATAGAGCACGCCGGGCGAGATATTTACTGCGGGATGTTTTTTGAGCAGTTCCTGCTGTTCGGCCGTGCGTTTGTCGGCCGGCGTTTCGCTGGCCGCACGCAGCTGATCCCGGAGCGGCTGTTCGTATTTGGTGAGTTCCTGTGTGAGTGCTGCAGCGAGGAACTCCGTTTGTTTGCCGGTGCGCTCCTGCTGCAGGGCACTGGCACGCTGTTCCACTTCAGTGGCCTTGGCGCGATCGGCTGCGGTGTAGAGCGACACCTGGGAAGCGGCAGGCGTTTTCCAGTTCTGCCAGTCCAGCGCCGGATCGAACACCGCCCGCAGTCGGTAATAGTCAACGTGCGAAATCGGGTCATAGCGGTGGTCGTGACACTGAGCGCAGCCAACGGACAGGCCCATGAGTGAAGTGCTGATGATTTTGATGGTATCGGCAATCGTCTGGTTGCGGGCTGCGGGGGAATCGTCACCGCTGCCGGTTCCGTTGGCTGCCATGGTGAGGAACCCGGTTGCCGTGAGCAGTTCAGTTTGTTCGGGGGTGAGGTCGCCTGATCGAGGGCCCGCAAGTTCGTCTCCCGCAAGTTGTTCCTGCAGAAATCGATCGGCAGGCTTGTCCTGCTGGAATGCGCGGACGACATAGTCCCGATAACGCCAGGCGTTGCCACGTTCAACGTCTGCGTTGGTGGCCCCTTCGGAATCTGCGTAGCCGGCAGCATCCAGCCAGTGCCGCCCCCAGCGCTCGCCGTAGTGGGGCGATTCCAGCAGCTGGTCGACCGCGCGCTCCCACGCAGACTCGGATGGGTCGTCCACAAACGACTGCACCTGCTCGGGTGTTGGCGGGAGCCCCAGCAGGTCGAGCCAGGCACGGCGGATGAGCGTACGCCGGTCGGCGTCGGGTGAAAACTGCAGGCCGAGAGGGTGCATCTGCTGCATGAGCAGTGCGTCGATGGGCGTACGTACGCGAAGAGCAGCGGGAAACTGAGGAACATCAGGACGGCGAATTGGCTGGAAGGCCCACCACGACCGCTCTTCTTCGGAAATCCCGACGCCTGGCGGCAACTGGTCAGGTTCGGGGCGAAGAGTCGGGGCGCCGGCAGCAATCCATTGTTCAAGCACCGCGGCCTCGGCAGCCGGGAGCTTCTTTTCTCCGGGAGGCATTTCTCCGGTACGAACACGGTGAATCAGCAGACTGGACTTCGCATCTGCCGGAACAATCGCCGGACCACTTTCGCCGCCGCGGAGGATCAGGCGACGCAGGCGCAGATCGAGCCTGCCTTCGAAGGATTCGCCCCCGTGACAATCCAGGCACCATGTCTTCAGAATCGGGCGGACCTGACGCTCAAAGGAAATGACTGCGTCCGCGTTTACGTGTTGCGCGGTGTCTTCAGCCTGAACCTGAGCGAACTGAGTTGCAAGCAGCAGGAGAAGAAACAGGGAACGCTGATGAGCGAATGCGGACATGAGCATTCCTGTGGCGGTGGAGGAAGGAGTGGCGAGCGCCAGCTGAGTCGGGCGGGATGGAATTGGAGGGCCGTGCACACTCTGCAAACTCTGACCGCACGCCGCGCCCGAAATCAAGCTGAATCCGGATGATTTTCGGGTTTGTGCAGGATGAGGAAAATCGGGGCCGATTTTGTCTGACGAATGCGAGTCGCTTTCATGGTCGCACGTGTGACTGTCGACAGTGTCACCTGAGCCCTGAGACGCCCTGTCAATGCACGCTGGCGACTCATATGATTGATTCCAGTGAAACACCGCGGTAACTGGCGTCCAGCAGTTCGATTGGATGCAGAACCGGGATGGTGAGCGACTGCTGTTGCAGATGTGCCTGCAGCTGCAGCGAGCACCCGGCGTTGGCGGAGGCGATCACGTGAGGGTTGACATCCAGAAGGTTGCGGAGCTTGCGGCGACCGAGTCGATCTGCCATCTCGGGTTGCGTGAGGTTATACGTGCCGGCGGCCCCGCAGCAGAGTTCAGGTTCTGCGATGGATTTCAGCTGAATACCAGGAATCAGTCCGAGCAGATCGCGAGGTTCTCTGCGGATTTTCTGGGCGTGCTGTAGATGGCAGGCGTCCTGCAGCCCGACCACGGCATCAATGCGGCCTTTAGGAAGCACCGGTCCCAGCTGCATCAGAAACTCATGAATATCGCGAACCTTCCCCGAAAATTCCTCCGGGCCGGTGGCGGCCGACTGTGGCTGGAGTTCGTGGGCGATGTGCCCGTAATCCTTCAGCATCGAACCACAGCCGGCGACGTTGACGATCACGGCATCGATGGCCGGATCACTGAACGCCCGCGCGTTGTCATGCATCAGGTCCAGCGCGGGTTCGGCAGCCCCCGAATGATAGTGAATCGCGCCGCAGCAGACCTGTGTCCGTGGAATCAGCACATCACACCCATTCTCCTGCAGCACTCTGGCCGTTGCCCAGTGGACATGCCGAAACATGGCATCGGCTACGCAGCCGATAAACAGGGCCACGCGGGCGCGGCGGGCTCCGATGGCTGGGAGGAATTCCGGGAGCTCTGGCGGGATGGGACGAAGCTGCGGCAGCTGAGCTTCCATGCGCTGCAGTCGCTGCGGCAGCAGACGCGTCAGTCCCACGCGACGAACCAGTCGATCCAGCCCCAGCCGCTGCATGATCCGCGCAGGAAACAACGCCCACTGCAGACGGCTGCGATAGGGAAACAAGCCATACAGCACCCAGCGATGAAACCAGTCGTCACTGCGCTTCGCAACAACGGGCGCGGATGAACGGCCGGTGTGACCCGCGTTTCCGTCCACCCCCGCGGCAGCTGCTTCCGAGCGAGCAGGATCCTGCATTTCCACGCGGAATGGTTCGAGCAGTCGACCGTACTGCACGCCACTGGGGCAGGCCGTTTCACAGCTGCGGCAGTCGAGGCATGAGTCGAGATGTCCGCGAACGGCCGGGGTCAGCGGCAGACGGCCATCAACCACAGCACGCATCAGGTAAATCCGTCCCCGCGGACTGTCGTTCTCGTTGCCGGTTTCCACGTATGTCGGGCAGGCTGCTGTACACAGCCCGCAATGCACACAGTCCAGAAACCTCTCGTAGGGAATGGACTGGCCAATCACCGGGAGTGCAGCGGGGTTGGGGGCTGGTGTGGAGCTGGAAGCTGTCATTGATCGGGTCCTTGTGACTGCAGGAATGCGGTCAGGAGTCATCTGATTCGGCGTTCGCGGGTCAATTGGCAGAACCTGTTGTGGCAAGTGCCTGCTGCAGAGCCATGGACAGCTGTTGAACGCTCAGGGATGGCCGTGTATTGAATTCTGTGTTGCCCTTCAGCACACGCAGGCTTCCGCCAGGGGGTGCCAGCAGTGGCTGCAGCCGGCGAAGAGTGGCGGATTCGTCGACCTGCCGGCCTGCCGGGGGGCGGACAAAAAGAATCCCGCTGCCAGCCCGCCCGAAAATCTCACATCCCGCCGTGCTCGCCTGTGCGACCGCAGAAGCGACACGCGAGGGGAGTATCGTCAGGCGGCTCAGCCACGCGGCATCAGCCTCGGGACGCGATGCCTGCTGGGCGATGCGGCACCAGTCTGCGAACGCACCAGACTGCTCCTGTGGCTGCAGGTCCGTGGTGAAGGTGGACAATTCCCTGGCGATGATCCCGGGCTGCCAGCGACAGGCTTCCGGCGAACCATCGAATCCGATAAGCAGATAAGCGACGGCAGGCCGGGCGGGCGGCCCGGAAGACATTCCTGAAAGGCCGGCAAAGGTGCTGCCGAACAGTCGCCGTGCTGCCACATCGTTGACGACGTCCAGAATTACCGGCGTGGTGGCAGACGTGTTGAGCCGTTCGAGGACGGCAGCAAGCTGGCTGACGTCCGGGAATGCTGCTGCGATCAGTGCCGTGGCGGGTGGTAACGGACGCACCTTCAGTGTCACCATCGTGACCTGCCCCAGATGACCTTCGGACCCCACCAGCAATCGACAGAGGTCGTATCCGGCCACGTTTTTGACAACGCGTCCGCCTGCATGAAACCGCCGACCATGTCCATCCACGGCTTCAATTCCGATGACATAGTCTCGGAGTGTGCCGCAGCCATACTGTCGCGGTCCGGCAACGTCGCGCATCACGAGCTCTCCGATTGTCTGGCTGTCGTCCTCTGCGTCGATCGGGAGCTGCTGGTGGTGTTGGGCGAGTACAGTGGCAAGCTGGCCCATGGTCAGCTCAGCGCGAACCGTGATGGTCATGTCGTCGACCGGATAATCCACAACATGGCTGGGATGGCCGGCGTCCTGAAGTGCAGCGTTCATAAGCAAGGTGAGCAAAAGAGTGCGTGAAATCAGAATCAGCGCGTAAAAAAACCTCTGCCAGGTGTGCTGAGCAAACGTTGTTGACGCCCTTTGGTCAGAATAAACAGGTGGGCACCCGACGCCCGGGTCATGTGATCCGAGACATGGTCGGCGTGACAGTCGGCCGGGATCAGACCGGGTTCCCTATGGGTTTTATCTGTAGGGTCAACTTGTTGTGCTGCAGACAGAGCTGCCAGAGGAATCTTCGCTGTGCGAATGCGTGGACGATACGGTCCCCCGCGACGGCATGCAAGCGTTTCGTGGAAAGGAATGTCAGCCAGAGCAATGCCGGGTGTCGGAGACTGGATGGGAAGTTTGGGTTGCCTGGCGAGTTTGTCTGGGGTCAACTGGACGGGGGCTGACGCGGAAGCACGCGGGTGGTACCGTTGGGAATCTGAGCCTCTTCGGAGTACAGGCGACGGTTGAAGTTGCTTTCCAGTTCCTCGATCCAGCGCCGCAGTTCCGTCCCGTATTCGTCTGCGAGGTCACTTTTGACCAGATCCTTCAGAAATCCCGCAGCACCATCATCGGAGAGTTCGGCCTCCTCAGCACCACTGAACCGCTTTTGCGGATCCGGGTGGACAAGTCCGCGGAGCAGGCGGATCAGAGCTTCGCTGAACTGGAATTCTTCCAGTGGGAGCAGTCCAGGGAGCCGGTCCAGCAGATGAAGCTTGGCCTGCACAAGCTGGTCAAAATTGAGTCCCGCGAAGGGCCTGAACCCCGACAGCATTTCGATGAGCATGTATCCGAGGCTGGCGAGGTCGGACTGGGGAGTGGCCCGTTGCCCGGTGAGCACCTCAGGGGCAGCGTATTCAAGCGTGCAGGGCTGCCCTTCCGGCGGACGCCCGACCCAGAATGCTGAGCCAATGTCGATGATCTTCACCTGGCCGGTTCGCTTCACCATGATGTTGGATGGCTTCAGGTCACAGTGAATCAGACCGCCCCGATGCAGGGCCGCAATACCTTCCAGGCACTCACGCAGAATGGCAACGGCCATTCCCGGTTTGAGCCGACAGTCGACTTCGCCGGAGGTAATCACGCGTTCGTTGATGCTGGCCCAACGACGTTCCGTCACCGCGTCCTGGACGATTTCAAGGCTGTCGCGACGCAGGATGTGCAACAGATCAAAGCCGTCAATCCACTCCATTTCAAGTACGTAAATGCCCTGATCAAGCTGAAACGAATGCACGTTGACCAGGTGGTCCACCTGAATGCGGGCGACCAAAGCCGCCACTTCGGCCATGCGGTACATTTCGCGGTCGTAGTGACCGGGCGATTCAAAAGCCGCCGGCGAAAAGAACTTCAACGCAACCGGGATACTGAACGCGGCCGCCCCGCGACGTTCGGCCAGCATCACACTTCCCTGACCACCCGTTCCCAGCCGCTTCAGAAATAAACGCTCAGACGTCCACTGAATCCCAGGCCGCTGGAGCAGTCCGCTGTAGCGCTGCTGCAACGCCGCCACAGATTCGCTGGCGGGGCGGTCAATGGAGGATGCCGTAGTCAAACGCCGGTCGCTTTGCGAGAAGGAAACTGAAAAGGAGCCATCGAATACTGGCCACAATTAGCAGAAGTGGCCAAGGGGAAAAGCAAAATTCCCGGGGAAACGGGAAAATTCCGGCACTCCCTGACCCGTGATGGGCAGAATCCCATGCTGCGGAAAATGAGGAAAATGGATTCCACTTTCCCGCGCCTCTTCAGACGCCTGAAGACAGAGCTCCATGTGGCACAAACCATGGATTTACCCGCAGATTCCCGGTTTTGGGACTGTCTCACGCATCACGACACTCCTCATTCCGCAATCCCCACTTCGCAAATCCGTTGCTTCTGTCACATTCCTCCCGAATTCCCCTTTTCACCCAATCGCCTCCAGTACCCTGCAATTCGCCACTCTTTCTGCTGGAGTCAAAATTTGGTTCATCTATACTGTCGACGTCTTGCCCAGCAGCCCCCACCGCAGCGCTGCGTTCCAGGAATCATTCCGACCGGAGCCTCCCTCAATGAAACATTTCCTCTGCTCACTGATCGTCCTCGCCTTCACCTGCAGCGGCATCCGCGCCGGTGACAAAGGCTGTTTTCTCTTTCCTTCCAAAAGCGCTAAGCGGACCACCACCACCACGTGTGTTCCATCTGCCGGTGTCCCCTCTGTCACCCGCGGGCAGTTCTACAAAGCCAAAGACGGTTCCATTCGCGAAATGCGAGCCTACTGGGATGCTGTCAACCGCGCTGACGATGCCGATGCACTCGAACCGGCACTGAAACAAACCCAGGAAGAACTGGCGGCCGTCAAGACTCAGGCTGAACAGGCCACCTCTGCTCTGGCCGCCGCCAAAGCTGAAACCGAAACACTCCGCCAGGAACTCGCCAAACTCACCACCGCCATGGAAGCTCAGTCCGCCGACCTGAAGAAACAGATCGAATCCGCCAAAACTGCTGCCGCCGGACAGAAGGATCGGGCAGACAAGGCCGAAGCGGCTCACAAAGCTGCTGTCGATGAAGTCGCCACCCTCCGCGAAGACGCTAAACGCAACGCCGAAACACTCGAAAAAACCAAAGCAGACCTCAAAGCCGCTCTCGCCGAACGTGATGGGCTGGTCGTCAAGGCCGAATCCCTCCAAAAATCACTCACAGCCGCGGAAACCTCCTCGAAAGAGGCTCAGGAACAAATCGAAAAGCTGAAGAAAGCCGCAGAAGAAGCCGCAAAAAATGCTGACAAACCCGCTCCCGCAGAACCGGGAGACGCCAAACCCGAAGATGCTCCGAAAGCAGAAGGCGACCAGCCCGGCGATAATCCCGGAAACTGATTTCCCCACCGGACATCGCAAAAAAAATTCGTTCCCCGGCCGCTCGACACATCTCGAGCGGCCTTTTTCTTCGCGATATTCCAGACTGCCACCTACCACTGCAGCATTCCCGACCGCGGCGATTGACATTCTGCTCCAGCTGCTGTATCCCATGCCCGCGGCGGCTCCCACGAAGTTTCCCCGCAATCCGCCTCTCCTTCACTTTCCGCCTCCCATCAGCCGGAGCCTTCTGATGTTCGCAGTTCGTCGGCACCCCTGGTTCTGTCAGTGCAGACTGACTCCCGCCCTGCAGACGCTCCTGCTGGCCTGCCTGCTCCTGCCAGCCTCAGCAACCGCTGAAGAGATTCCCGCCAGCGCCCGGCCGCTGCAAGGGTGGACAGTTCCCGGCACCACCGCTCTCACCGACGGCAACCGTCTGTTCCTGACATTCAGCCAACCCCCGGCTGCCGACACAACACTCCGACTCCCCCGGCTGGTTTCCGTTGTTCGCTTCATCCGCTGGCTGGAAGGCAGCACCGCAGAAATGAGCGTTCAGCCGGAACCTCGCGAATGGCGCGTCCGCGTTTCAGGCGTCCCCGATCTGCCCAAACCAGTACTCGTCCTGACCCTCGATTCTCCACCACGATTCTTCAATGCCCTGACACCCGTTGCGGCAACCGCAGATGCCGTTTTTCTGCGCGCCTGCGAAGCCGAAGTTCACGGAAAAAACCTCCGTTATGAACCCCAACCGCAGAAGAACACCGTGGGCTACTGGAGTGTTGCCGAGGACTACGCGGAATGGCACTGTGAAGTCCCGGCCAGCGGATCCTACGATGTCGACATTCTCCAGGGGTGTGGTGCCGGTCAGGGTGGAAGTCGCGTGGAGGTCAGCCTGCAGAACCAGAAACTTCCGCTCACCGTCATTGAGACCGGACACTTTCAGAATTTCATCTGGAAACCACTCGGCCAGGCCACCCTTCAAAAAACCGCCGATATGGTGCTCACTGTCCGCTGCCTGAAAAAACAGGCCGGTGCTGTGATGGACGTCCGCGCTGTCAGAATCACTCCAGTCGGCAAATCCAGATCCCTGCAGCCGGAACTCGCCGCCCCGGACCTGCTCCCGCCGTCACTCCGCAGCCCGACCGATAAGTGACGATGCAGGCCCCCGCTCCGGGTCCGCCGCGTCGGAAAGACATCCGTGCAGCAGGCTCCGGAGTTCGACACCTCGCCCGGCCGTCATCTCGAACCTCCGCTGCGGATCTCACTCACCACAAGCTCCGTCAGCTCCATCGTTCGTAAACGCCCCCCAAGATCCGGTGTCCGCGCCGTCGGGTCCTGCAGCACACGCTCCACTGCCCCCTGCAGCACCGCTGCCGCCAGAACGCTGGCAGGTGTGTTCAGCCAGTCCAGCATCATGCGGACAGACAGGAGCATCGCTGTCGGATTCGCAATTCCTCGACCAGCAATGTCCGGCGCTGTGCCGTGGCACGGCTGAAACACCGCAGTCTCAGGTCCAATGTCGGCAGACGGCGCCATCCCCATGCCCCCCACCAGCGCAGCAGCCAGATCGCTGAGGATGTCTCCGAACATGTTCTCCGTCACCAGCACATCAAAACTCTGCGGACGCCGGACCAGAAACAACGCAGCCGCATCCACGTAGATTCGCTCCGTACGCACGTCCGGATACTGTTCGGCCACCTCGTCGAAGAGCGCTCTGAAAAAGACCATCGACGGCAGCACATTCGCCTTGTCCACAAGCGTGACCAGACAACGCCGCCGCCGAGCCAGACGGAAGGCGTCATGAAACAGCCTCAGGCTGCCACGCCGTGTGACCAGCAGACGATCCGCCGCTTCCTCCCCGGAAAGCGGTCCCGGCTGCAGACGCGAAGAAAACAGGCCCTCCGTGCTCTCTCGCAGAATCACAAAATCAATCTCCCCGGCCCCCACACCCTTCAGAGGACAGTCGGACGCGTGATACAGTCGAGCAGGGCGTTCACCCCGGTAGAGTTCAAAGTGCTCCCGAATGTCGATCTGCGGCGTGAGCTCCCGGCCACCGGGTCCGCGAACATCCGGCAGCCCCATCGCTCCCAGCAACACAGCGTCGGCCGCCTGACAGCCCGCCAGGGTCGACTTCGGCAACGCCTCCCCGCTCCGCTGAAACTCAACCGCTCCCGCCGCCAGGGTTTCAATACGAAACTGCAGCCGGGAATCACCCAGCTGCAACGCATCCAGCACCCGCAACGCCGACTCCATCACCTCCGGGCCTATCCCGTCCCCTGGCAATACAGCAATTTGAAACGTGGATCGAATCGCTTCAACAACAGACATCAGGATGCTCCGGCATGTACAGTGGAAAAGTCCGCCTCCACCCATGTTATAGCGGCTGCTCACTCTCGCTGCACCATCCACCGGCCAGCGCTTGTGTTTTCGTACATTCGCCCCGAACAGCCTGCTAAAGATCCTGAACACCGCAACGCCCACTGCCGCAACAATGCATCGACTCAGATCCTCGCAAAAGCTTCCACAGACAGAATTTACGCCCCCAGACCGACCTGTGCCAAAATCGCAACCTCCGCGGCGCCCCGTCTGCATCGCGCGAAGTTCACTCCCCAGCATTTCGCGGCCGATCCCTTCTCCCCTCCACCTGTCGACCGCGAATGCTGGAACCAGCGACGGATCCCGGACATGCACGCGCTGAATTCCCTGCTCAAACTCATCCTCACATCGCGTCCCCGACGTCGACACCCCCGCGCCGCGCTGCCCTCAACTCAGCAACTCGAAGTCCGCAGCCTGCTCACCACCCCGTTCGTACTCACCGACAACGAACAACTCCTTCTCGAACTCATCAATCGCGCCCGCGCCAATCCTACCGCCGAAGCAACCCTGCAGGGCGTCGGACTCAACGAAGGACTCAAACCCGGCGAAATCTCAAGCGACCCCCAACAACCCCTCGCCCCCGTCCAGATGCTCATTAACGCCGCGTCCGCACACGCCGCAGACATGCTCGATCGCGATTACTTCTCCCACACAACGCTCGGCACCAGCAAGGGATCCTCCGCCCGCGCCATCGAACAGGGCTACGTCGGCAGTGTCGGTGAAAACCTGTCCTGGGGAGGCAGCACTCTCGAAATCAATCAGATCCAGCACGTCTACGAACGCCACCAGTCACTCTTCAAAAGCCCCGGCCACCGCAAAAACATGCTTCGCAGCTCGTGGGAAGAAATCGGCGTCAGCCTGAAGTACGGGCAGTTCACCGACAATACCGTCTACAACGCCTCGATGGCCGTCCAGGATTTCGGCGATCGCAATGGCTCCCCTTACATCACGGGTGTCATCTACGCCGATCTCACCGACAACGACTTCTACGACATCGGCGAAGCTGTCCGCTCAGGGTCCATTACCGCCACCAATCTCAGTACCGGCCAAAAACTCACCACCACACTCAGCCCCTCCGGCGGCTACGCCCTCCAGGTCACCTCAGGCGAATGGTCCGTCCAGGCCGTCTACGTCTACGGCGGACTCAACGTCCGCGCCGTACAGTTTGTTCAGGTCTCCACCAGAAACGTCAAGCTCGACTTCGAACGCTTCACAACCGGCACACCGGATCAGCTGGCCGTCAGCATCAGTCGCAGCACCATCAGCGAACGCGGCGCAGACAACACGGCATCACTCACCATCACTCAGGCCATTCCGCAAAGCGTCCCCATCACAGTCCACCTGTCCACCGACGCGGCCGATGACATCCTGCTCCCTGCAACGGCTGTGATTCCAGCCGGCCAACTTTCCGTCTCCGTCATTGCACAGGGACTCGAAGACGACCGCATCGAACTCCCCCAGACGGTGACACTCTCCGCTCTCGTCTACGGACTCGGGGCCTCGCAGACAACCATCTCAGTACTTGATCGCACGTTCCCGCGTCTGCCCTCCACCACGCAGTTCGTGCAGACAGCCCGTCCGGCAATCTCCTGGTCCGCTGTGTCCAATGCCGCTTCCTACGAAATCTGGGGCGATAACACTTCAAGCGGGCAAAAACGCGCCGCATGGGCCACCGATATCATCGGCACTTCATGGACTCCCCCCTCCGACCTTGCACTTGGCAACTGGACATTCTACGTCCGCGCAAACACAGCCGATGCTCGTCGCAGCTTCTGGAGCCTCCCAGCCGTCTGGCAGATTCGTCCCCTCCCCACAATCCTCAATTCCGGCCGAACAGAAGTTCGCTCCGCCGCCACCCTGAAATGGGCCGAAATGCCCGGAGCTGCTGCCTGGGAAATCTGGGTCGACAGCGTCAACCCCCGCGTCTCCCAAATCGTTCGCCGCTCAGAAATTAACGGCACATCCTTTCAACTCCCGGAACTCCCCGTCGGCCGCTACACCTGGTGGCTCCGCGCACGAAATGCCCTCAACGAATTCACCGCATGGAGCCCCCCTGGAAGCATCTCCATCACGGACCGTGTCACCGGAATCGTCCCCGCCGGCTCCCTGTTCAACTCCGATCTGCAACTGCAATGGAACCCGCTCCCAGGTGCATCCACCTACGAAATCTGGGTTGATAATCGCACCACCGGCGCCTCCGGTGTCTTCCGCTCAGCAGGCATCCTCACCAATTCGATCACCATTCCCGCACTGCCTCCAGCTGCCCTCCGGATCTGGATCAGAGCCCGCGATTTTTCAGCCGTCAATCACCCGTGGAGCACTCCGGTCGACATCCTTCGACTCCTGCCAACCAGCGTTAACAGCATCGCAAATGTGAACGCCGGAGCCCCCGCAACGCTCACCTGGACACCCATCGCAGGGGCCCTCAAATACACACTGCGGATTGCCGATGCACTGCAAAACACCCTCTACACCAACAACAGCATCAGCGCCACCCAATTCGCCATCCCGGTTCCACTCGCCGCCGGTCGCTACCGGTTCTGGCTCACCGCTGTCGACTCCGCCGGCAATTCCCTCGAAAGTTCTCCCTTCGATCTTCAGGTCGCACACACCACCACTCCGGATCCCAACAAAAATTCGCCTCACTCCCAGGCAGACGTGCTGATAACGGCACTTCATTCCCCGCCTGCTGCGGCCTTCACTCCGGACAACTCCTCCAGTCGACCAAACGACCTCAGGCAGACCGTCTCCCCCAGCACTTCCGCCCCGGCAAGCCCATCCCCACACTCCAGCAACCCGTTGACTATCCCGCCTGTTTCTGACCGCACTGCCCTGACTGCCCCCGGTGCAACCGCCACCGATGCCGTCTTCGCTGCATGGGGCCCCCAGCCTCAGCTTTCGGACAAAAACCACCCATTCCGCCCCGTTTTTCCATTCAACAGAAACTCACCCGGCCACAAATCCTCTTCCGATGTCCACTTGACAGACCTGATTTAACACCTTGTAATTTGGATTGTCATGAAAATGCGGTAGCCTTTGGGAAGGCTGCCGCAGGTTCAAGTTTCCAAAAAACAACTGATCAACATGGCAATCACCGGACATCCGCGGGGGCGGATTCCGATCTCATCAGCCATGCTCTCAGATGTTGTTCTGGAATTTGCAAACGACGATTCGTGGGGAATCGCCGCTTGCTGTCATCGAGGAGGATTCTTCGAATTCAATCTGGGTCGGACGCTCGAATCAGGATGCCAGTATTCGTGCGTTCAGCATAGGGTGTTCCATGGCTGGGCTACATCAAACCCGCGTGGTCGTCACAGGCGTCGGAGTGGTCTCACCGATTGGCATCGGGAATGACAGATTCTGGGACAGCCTCGTCCATAACCGCTCGGGAATCAATTACCTCAACTCCATCCCCTCTGATGGTTTGCCCTCGGCGTTTGGAGCAGAGGTGCGTGACTTCGATCCGGTTCTCTACCTCCGCGATCGCAAGTTTCTCAAAGTCATGTGCCGCGACATCCAGCTCGGTGTCGCCTCCGCTACCCTCGCTGTCAACGACTCCGGACTGGCCACTGGTCAGGTTGCCCCGGAACGTCTGGGTGTGGTCTTCGGTGCCGGTCGCATGACCTGCCACCCCCAGGAACTCGCCGCGGTCGTCGAAGTCTGCCGCGAAAATCAGGAATTCCAGATCGATCGCTGGGGGGCCGAAGCCGTCGGCCGCATCGCCCCCCTCTGGCTCCTGCGGCAACTCCCCAATATGCCCGCCAGCCACGTCTCCATCGACCACAATGCCTGTGGTCCCAATAACACCATCACCTGCCGTGATGCGTCCGCCCTCCTGGCTCTCTCCGAAGCCGCTCGCGTCATCAGCTCAGGCCGTGCCGACGCCATGATCGTGGGGGCCTGCAGTTCAAATATCCATCCGGTTGACATCGCCAAATTCCATAGCTTCGAAGGTCTCTCCAGACGCTCTGACGACCCCTCCCGCGCCTGTCGCCCGTTTGACTTCGAACGAGATGGCACAGTCGTCGGCGAAGGCGCCGCCTCGTTCCTCATCGAAAGCTACGAACATGCCGTCCGGCGCGGGGCCGACATCTACGCCGAAGTGCTCGGGACCGGCGCCGGCTGCGATGGTCGCGGCGTCGCCAACGAGTCCGCCGGGCTGGGACTCGTCCGCGCCATGGAATCTGCCATCGCCACCGCCGGCATCACCCCCGCAGACCTCGGACACATCAACGCTCAGGGCAAAAGCACTCAACCTGACGACATCGTCGAATCCCGCGCCTATCACCGCGTCTTCGGAAATCTCGCCCTTTCCATCCCCGTCACCGCACTCAAAAGTTATATCGGTCACTTCGACGCCGGTGCCGGCGCTGTCGAACTCGCAGGCACTCTCCTGTCCCTCAGGCACGGTTTCCTCCCCGCAACACTCAATTACGAATTCCCCGACCCTCGCTGCCAACTCAATGTCGCACGCGGAGAAGCTCAAAAGCTCAAAAACCGCACCGCCATTACCGTCAACCGCACCGCCATGGGCCAAAGCGCCGCTGCCGTCCTCCGAGCACTCTAGGCTAATCACAACCAGTTCTCTCTGACCGCGCGCCGCCCACCAATCACAATTGCCCCCATCGCCCTGCCCCTCCGACGCTTCGCGCCCACATCCCGGCCTGACACCAATAGCGTTTTCCTCCGCCTCAGCTCAGCATATCGGGCCACTGTCGTGTCCCGCAAATTCTGCCGAAATCCATGGCCACCCGGTTCAGTTCCAGAACCCAACACAGAAGTCGATTTGGGAACATCGCCCGAATTCTGTTAGCATCCCTGTCTCTGGCTGATCGCCGGAAGAAATCCGGCTCAAGTTCTGTCTCGTGATTTCACGGATGTCAGGAACACCTGGAATGAACGGAAAGATGGTCGTTGCAGTCTCGACCGCTGCACTGCTGGCCTGCGCCCGTCGTCTGTCCCCGATGATTCTCCCTGCCCTCGTGGCAACGCTGCTGACGCCATGCTGGAGCGATGAAACAGCAACGCGGGATCGGAGGTACCGGCAACTGCACGAACGTCGTGAAGCCATCCTGAATGACCTGTCGGCCCGACTTGGCGAATTGTCAGCATGGTGCGAATCAAGGCAGCTTTCAGAGGCAGCAACTGAAACAACCGCCCTGCAGCAGCAACTCAGACAACCGGAATTACTGCCCGAGCCATCGCCTCTGGTCCAGCCGGAACTGACTGCTCCGGTGAGTGATCAGCAGTCCTGGAAGGTCCGGTTGCGCGCATCTCGAAAGCAGTCAGCCGGCGAACTGTATACACTCGCACGCGCTGCACTTCGCGCTGGCTTTCCGTCACTGGCTTTCTCCCTGATCGCAGATGTGGTCCGCCTCGACCCCGACCACAAATTTGCCCGCGGTGTGCTCGGATACCAGCTCTTTCTGGAACCCGAACGTCGTGAAGAACCTGATTATGCCGGTGAATGGGTTTCGCCCTTCGAAAAACAAATGCGCAGTGGCCGCACGCCCCAGATCAGACATCCTCAGTTCGGCTGGATTCCAGTAGCCAGCGTCACCCGATACGAACAGGGTCTAAGGCCGTGGAAGGGAGACTGGATCAGCGCAGAACGAGAAGCAGAGTTTCGCCGTGACTTTCGGAATGCATGGGAGATTCCCAGTGAGCATTTCCTTGTAAAAACCAACGTCAGTCTGGAAGCCGGACTTGAACTCTCTGCAAAGCTGGAAACGTTTCACGGCTGGCTGCAGCAGAACTTCGCCGCCTTCTTCGACACACCGCAGTCACTTCAGGAACGATTCGAGAAAGCCCTGCGAACATCCTCGGCTCGTCGCAGCAAACCACTGGAAGTGCACTACTACGCATCTCGTGACGAATACCAGAAAAGAGTTCAGGGGAAGGTGCCTCCGGGCCTTGAAACCAATGGACTCTACTGGCAGCCCGAACGCACCAGCTACTTCTATCTCAAGCCCAGGGGCCCCGACTTCAGCACCCTGTTTCACGAAGCAACACATCAGATTCTGGATGTGCATACGACGGACGCCAGACGCGTTGCCGCACGCACACTCGCACTCAAACGTCGCCAGCAGCCACAGGATTGGATCATCTGTGAACGAGCAAACTTCTGGCTGATCGAAGGCATCGCCTGCTACTTTGAATCCTTTGTCATCGATGACACCGGCAATATTGCTGTTGGTGATCCACGCTGTGTCCGCTTTGACACCGCCCGACAGCGAATGCTCGACCCTGCCTACCACTTCTACATGCCCGCACGCGAATTCTTCGAGCTCGGCAGGGATGAATTTCAGTCGCACCCGCAGATCAGTCCCCTCTACACCCAGTCATCCGGATTTGCACACTTCCTGATGCACTA
The DNA here is from genome assembly GCA_046074585.1 of Planctomycetota bacterium. GTDB lineage: Bacteria > Planctomycetota > Planctomycetia > Planctomycetales > Planctomycetaceae > SXXK01. Next base: position 21,457 of record JBJTOM010000546.1, read on the forward strand.
TCAGGATGGGCTGTACAGAGATGATCTCATCGAACTCCTCGCCGCCGTCTATCGCCCGGATGCAGAAAAACCCGAGTCGGATCCGAATTTCTCTGACCTTGCTGAAGTCGGCTGGATGGAACTCGATCGGCAGTACCGTGAACACATGAGGAATCTCGACGATCAGCTGCAGCAAAGTGATTCACGCAGTCAGCAACAGTAAATCAGAAGCGGGGACACCACCTATGAATCCGGATGCAGAAGGCAGTACACAGGCACTGCAGACAGCATGGTCCCCGGATATCCCGATTGCTCTGCAAAACCTGCTCAAAGGGTTCCACACAGTCACCCGCCTGCCAGTACAGTGGGGAGATCAGGATGCCTTTGGACATGTCAATAACGTGGTCTATTTTCGCTGGCTCGAATCCGCCCGCATCGACCTCCTCAACGCCTGCCCGTCTTCCGTCGCCATGACCGCCTCCGGACTCGGTCCGATCCTTGCCTCAATCCAGTGCGACTATCGCAGGCAACTGCGGTTTCCTGACACCGTCTGGATCGGTTCCAGAGTGGCTCGCATCGGACGGTCAAGTGTCGATCTTGAGCACGTGATCGTCAGCGAGGCACAGGGCGCGGCTGCCGCTTCCGGGAAATGTGTCATCGTCGTCTTCGACTACACCCATCAGCGTGTCAGCCGAATTCCGGATGATCTGCGATCCGCCTTTGAACGCTCACTGGCAGCCACCGCAGAATCTCAGCGAGACCGGAGTCACTGATGGCCCATGGCAAATCCTCCGGATTCACTCCAGCCGCAGAACGCACTGTTGTGTGGTGTCGCCAACTGCTACCGGCCGCTGCGGATGCCGACGACCGCGCCGCTCTGCTTGTGCTCGCACTGCTCTATGACGAATCGCTGGCGTCTGCCTGCCTGAAAGAACTGGGGATGACTGTTGACCGGCTGCAGTCAGGCGCCCTTGGCTCCGTCGTTGCCAGTGTCCTGCAGTCCGGTCTGCCGCAGCGACTGGAGTCGGACGGCAGCGGCTGCGGTCCGCAGCGTTCCCTGGTGATCGACGAAGACCCTCCGGATTTTCAAAGCATCCTGCAGCGCGCACGGGAACTGGCACGCCGTGAAGCCGCAGATCACCTCATCACCAGCTCACTGCTCCTGCTGGCCATCCCCGACCAAAACGCTTTTGTCCGCCAGCAACTCGCCGAACTCGGTGGCACCTCCGACGTCCTTCGCAACCGTCTCCTCCCCGAACAGACTGTCGTCACTGAACGACTGGCCGTCGAAGAACCACTGGAGTGGTCGAATGGGGCGACCACTCCATCGCACACCCCCGCTGAATCGCTCAGCACTGCTGAATGGAACTCCGGAACCGCCTGGCAACCTGAAACGGCTCACGCAGAGTCCGCCATTCTCCGCACCATTGATGCCTGCCTGAACCGCGCCCGCGAAGGTCTCCGAGTGCTCGAAGATTGCGCCCGTTTTATCTGGAACACCGCCTCCTTATCAACAGAGCTGAAATGCCTTCGCCATGAACTGGTGATTGCGGAACAGCGGTTTCAATCGCACACAAAGCAGGAAAACTCACTGCTGCATTCACGGAATACTCCCGGAGATGTCGGAACATCGGTGACTGATCCCCGGGAACGCAGTCGAACGTCGCTGCACCAGCTGGTGCTGGCGAATGCACGGCGGGTTCAGGAATCCCTGCGAAGTCTGGAAGAATTCGGCAAGCTGCTGGATCCGGATTTCGCAGCTGCGATGAAGCAGTTGCGATATCGCTGCTATGCGATCGAGCAGCCGTTTTTCGGACTGGAACACCCCTCGCAATCACAATCCGGCATCCGAAGCCCCGCACCGCAGAAATCCAGCTGCAGTGACCTCAGAGAAATCCGACTGCAGCGACTGCAGCACGCCGCCATCTACGTGCTCATCACCGAGTCGCAGTGTCGGCTGCCATGGCTCGAAGCCGCTGAACAGGCTCTCCGGGGTGGCGCCGATGTCCTCCAGTTGCGCGAAAAACAGCTGACCGATCGGGAACTGCTGCAACGCAGCAGACAACTCCGTCAGCTGTGCCGAAAGTACGCCGCCCTCTTCATCATGAACGATCGTCCCGACATTGCAATCGCCTCTGATGCTGACGGCGTACATGTGGGACAGGAAGAACTTTCTGTCGCCGACATTCGCCAGCTGACCGACTGGCATGGACTCATCGGAGTCTCCACGCATTCTGTGGAACAGCTCCAGCAGGCGTTTCTGGACGGCGCCGATTACGTGGGCGCAGGACCGGTGTTCCCCTCGTCCACAAAAACCTTCGACGATTTCCCCGGTTTGTCGTTCGTGCGACAGGCTGCCGAGGTTGCATCCGGTCCATGGTTCGCGATTGGTGGCATCACCGCACAGCGACACCCCGAGGTTCTGGCCGCTGGTGCCCGCCGCATCGCTGTGACCGCTGCCGTCACACAGTCGCTCGATCCCGCCACCGCCGTTCAGAGTTTCAGAAAAGCCATGGAGCTCTGATCCTCTGCCGTCGCACTCACGGGTTCACGCCCTCACCGGGGAACGGTTGTGTCATTCCCGCAGACGCAGGAGCTCACGCAAAGGCCGAAAAATTCCGGCACAATCTGCCGACCCTGCCAGCCTGCGGCAGCAACGGCCGCTGTCCGCTAAACCTGCCGGTGGCAACTGACGCTTTTCCAGCACCCGAGGACGCTGATTCCCCGGACGGAAAGCCGATCTGACCCCAAAGGTGGTTTTCACTCTGTAGTATGACATCGGAGCCCGGAAATGCTGAGAAGAATTGCAGGACTGTTGCCAGGGCTGCTGATGATGCTGGTCTCCGGCTGCCACTGCTGCAGCTGCAGCGAGACGTACAACGCCGCCATCGACGATACCTCAGATCACATCCGCAGTGGCCCGAAATTCGATCGGGTGTACTGTGAGGAACTGGATCCCAGCCGGTACTGTCTGACGGGACCGGCCAGACGAGTGGATTGCCCAGGCGCGATTCCACGACACCGTCCTCGCTGAAAAGAGCTCGTCGCGCGGTGGCGGATCAGCGGAGTTTCCCTGATGTTGCCGACCGATTGTTCCGATAGTAACGGTCAGGGGGAGGCTGCTGCAGAGTGCTTCCAGGGGGGAACGCCACAGGCAGCAGCAGCCAGTCAGCGATCAGGCTGAGTTCAGGCGGGTGGAACCTGGCAGTCCGGAGACACTCCGGTTGCTGTTCCGACGCCTCGAACGCGCCAGAACGCTGCGTTCTGTGAACGGAGCGGGTGGCGGCATGCAAAAACGAGGTCCGGCCGTTATTTTCCTGCCTGAAATCCTGCTGCATGTCATTTGTGCAGTGGGCTTCTGGGGTCTGTGGACCGGCACGACCATCGCTGCCCCTGCAGATCAGCTTGAAGAATTGATCAGACGGGCCGGGCTGCGAATCGTTGAACCAGGCAATTCTTCGTCTGCCGCACAGAAAACGGCTCATGCCGCATTCCCATTGAAGAGCCTGACCCCGGAGAATCGCAGCCGCGCCGAACTGGTGCTTGAACACTGCACGCAATATCGCAGATTGCCCCGGCTGCAGTATACCATCGACCAGCCGCTCTACCGATATCTGCTGGAACATCCGGATGTGGCCGTGAGCACCTGGCGGGCAATGGGGATCTCCCAGTTTCAGATGTGGCAGACTGGCCCGATGGAGTACGAAGCAGCGGCTGCTGATGGCTCAGAGGGACTCGCTGATATTCTCTATCGAGACGAAGACGAAATTATTTTCATCTGCCAGGGTAGTTATCACAACCTGCTGCTGCCTGCCCCGCTGGAAGCCTCCGCTCTGATCTGGTTTCGAACGGAGTATAAACCGCATGCTGACGGCACGCATATTGTCTCACAGGCCGCCGACGTGTTTGTCCACTTTCCTTCCGCCGGTGTCGCCGGCATCGCGAAAGTCCTCACGCCAGTCACCAGTAGCCTGATGGATCGTAATCTGTACGAAGTTTCACTGTATGCTTCGATGATGTCCCGAGCAGTTCGCGATGAACCGGAATGGATCGTTGATATGTCAACCGGTCTCGATGGTGTCCTGCCGCAGCGGCGGACTGAACTGGCGTCAGTTGCGCGTCAGCCCCGCACAGTACCAAAACTCCCGGTGGCAGACCCCGCGGCACAACCTCAGCAGTTCGTCGATCGCTGGGTCCTGCTGGCGCCCGAATCCGATCCCGCAATTCCAGCACCGAACAAACAGATTTCGACCCCCGACAACTCATTCCTGCAGCCCACAAGCTCTCCCAGTCTCCGTTCCACCTCGAACCAGGCATCTCCCCTGATTCCCCGCGGCACCCGTCGCAGTCCAAAACGCTGACCGCAGACATCCAGAAGAAACAAGCTCGGCAAGCCCACTTCCCGGCTTCCATATTCTGCTGTGATGAGAGTCGGAAAATAAGCGATGTCAGTTCCAGTGAGACTTGAACGCACCGATGCGTTCCCAACTCGCCGCTCGTTCAGGCCGCGACACCCGCCTCTCCCAATGCTCGCAC
>JBJTOM010000547.1:0-8328 GCA_046074585.1 Planctomycetota bacterium
ACGCATTCAGCGCGCCTCGCAGGCAGCAAACCTGCTGATGGCCTCCCGGGGGTCCTGGAGGCTGGTCCCCAGCATCCCTGCGAACCGTTCTCACAAGTTTCCTGTCTGGTCTTCAGGATCTCTTTACAGAGCAGAACTCGAGGTCCCGTCTGACCAGTCCCTTCAGGATGCCCTCTCCGGAGCTGACCCGGGGCAACGAATCGCTCTGTGAACGGTTACCCACGATTTTCCGGCGGCTGTGATGATCGCGATTGAGCAGTTCAGAAGTCGCTCACGACGTTGCCATCTGCAGGCTCGAGCAAAGCGTTGCGGATGGCCTGGCTCAGCGAGGCGGACAGGAGTCGAACGCTGCCGTCGGCCAGACCGTAGACGGCTCCCGAGGGATGGCCACTTTCGCAGCGGACAGCAGAGAGCAGTGGCGATCCATGCCACAGTTGACCGAACGCGAGTTCGCCGTGCAGCACGGTATTCGATGTGCCGTCTGTAATTTTGCTGCTGTTCTCGGCGACGAGCAGTCCGTTCTGGGCGTACACGGTCTGAGCCTCGACCTCCGGATCTGACGAAGCATAGGAGGGACAGCGAAGCTGCGGAGGTGCAGTGGCACTCATGATGTCGTGCCAGGCTGACGCCCAGGCAGAAGGGAAGCGTCCAAAGGTCTCGTGGTACATTTCATGGGCGAGAATGATTTGTCGCACCTGATTCACACAGTGTGTTCTTCGAGCCGCCTCGCGAGCGGCCTGTACGGCAGGGAGCAGCAGGGCCATCAGCAGGCCCACGACCCCAATTGCCACGAGCAGTTCAAGGATGGTGTACCCTGCTCGGGTTGCGTTCTTTAACTGTGATGCCATAGCGTTCAATCCTTCTGACTACTGGTAATTAAAGGCAGTTGATGTGCAGGAGAGTGGAAAAGGGATCTGACCAGGAACCGTGGTGCAGCGTTCGAGCAGAGTGAGCCCTGCAAAGCAGTCACCTGAAAGCAGAATCAGATCACCGGCTGTGATTCCCTGTGGCGAACAAAACGAGAACGGCCTGCAACGCCCGGACTTTCCGGACCGTGCAGGCCGTCAGTTTTGTTGACCGTCACTGATCAGTTGGTTTCAACGACAAAGTAGGTCTGAGCGTCGTTGTAGCCACCCTGGCCGCTCACCGGAATGACCGACCACGTGATGGCTCGCGTACCGACATTCTGGTGCCAGACACTCATGCCATTGGGGGTCCATCCGGCAAAGACGACACAGTGGCCCTGGTATATTCCGGACGAATTGAAATTGGCCAGTACTGTGCCGATTGTCATTTGATTTCTGACCCCTGTTGAGAAGACCGCAGGCGGCCCTTTCTGCCACGAGCCGGAGCCCGGCGCATTGGTCGCGAGTCGGCAAAACGCAACGCATTCATTTCTCCCGCCGTCCATGGCGATCGTTCCATTCACCCCACCACCGACGGCGAACGGTTCCACCCAGTGTGTTGGATTGGTCTCTGCCTGCCTCAATGCCACCCCGCCGGTTTCCCACTTCAGCGTGTTGCGTCCATTCACCGTTGCGTAGTTGCTGAGCGTCTGCAGCTGTCGAACCACTGCTGGCGACGCCACATGTCGTTGACCGCCCTCAACCACTGACAGACTCAGCACAAGTGCCACAAAAATCGCTGCAACCTTCATGATCAACTTCTCCCACGTTTGAGCTCGAGCTTCACTGAAAACCAGATTCAGTGATGTCAACAATAAAAAGGCAGCCCGCATCAATCTGGTGCATGATTTTTGGAAATTTTTTCCGCCGCAGGAATTTCGCGAAGTGCACCACTGGCTGGTGTCCGCTCCGTCAAAGACGGTTTCCTGGCAGGATGTGGCAAGACTCTGACCACCTCGAGTGACGATCGGCAACTGTGCGTCACCCGGCGAGCTGACGTCGCCAGTGTGCGGCTGCATCCCACGGCACGACAGCGACCGATCGATCGCTGCGCGCGGCAGTCCGCATCCCTTCGACCGCTGCCGCCCTGTGGGTGCGATACGGATGAGTTGGATTCAGCTTTCGCGAATTCGCAGCCCTGATCTCGACCTGCACTTTCTGACATTTCTGTAACAGATTGATCTGTAACAGATTGATCTGTAACAGATTGAGCCGGCAGGCTGACGCTGAAAACGAGTCTGCACAGTCACGGAAGACCTCGATGAAACCCGTAAAACGTCGCGATCGGGAAAGGCGATTTCGTCGAAAGGCCGGGCAGAAGGAGGTGCGGAAGGAAATTCAGTTGAGTGAACGTCTTCAGATCGCTCCCGGCATGTTCGGGCCGAGGATGCAGCGGGCGGCGTTGTAGCCCGGGATACCGCTCACTGCTCCGCCGCGATGCGCTGACGAACCACAGCGAAAGATCCCGGGAGAGTCCGTTTCGACACCCCATTGTCCCGGCGCTGTTCCCGGGCCATCACTGTCCGCCTCGTCACTGCCGAAAAACCAGGACAGCTGATTGTGGAAGATATTGCCAAGATCCAGATCCAGTTCGCGTTCCAGATCCGCCGGCGACTTGATCTCCACACACGGGCTGCCATCGGATGCTCGTGCCAGACACGCTTCAACAGGTTCGTCACAGATCCGATTCAGTCCGGCCAGATACTTCTGCAGCACGAGCTGTCGGCGTTCTGCATGCATCGCCGGATCCCGGTTGGCAAACAGTCGCCAGGGCATGTCCAGACCAAACAGGGTCAGTGTATGCCAGCCGGCGGCCTGCAGTTGCGGAGAGAGGATGGAGCGGTCGGTCAGTGTATGGCAGTAGACTTCTCCCGGCGGTGTCTCCGGAATGTTTCCAGCCACTGCTGTGGACCAGGAATGCAGCATTTGTTCATAGCCTTCGTCGATATGCAGGGTTCCCCCGAACGCTTCTTCCGCAGTAAAGCCTGCGGCACGCACCTTCGGCAACCGCTCCAGCAGCAGATTGATCTTCACCACGGACCCCTCGTCTCCGGGCTTTGGCTGCCATGTTTTTCCCAGCAGTGCGGCTTGAGTTCGCGGGCCGGCATTGATGAGCACGCTCCGTCCCAGCACGCGGCGCTGACTGCCGTTTACGGGATCGCTGAATGTGACCGACTGCAGGTGATTTCCAGGTTCGATGTGCAGCGCGGCTGCATTCGCCAGCAGAGTCACTCCCAGTTCGTGACAGCGTTTAAGCAGCGCGTTTACGAGCGACCGCATGCCTCCGGCCGGCACCCGCCATTCCCCGCAGCCATTCCCGATGACGTGGTACAGAAAACAGCGATTCTGCAGGAGCGTGGCATCGTGAGGTTCTGTGAAGACCCCGATTTTCCCATCGGTCATCACCACGCCGCGAAGGACGTCGTCTGCAAACACCTGCTCAATCACCTCCCCCAGTGGCCGTTCCACAAAGGCGTTCCACGCCCGTCGCAGCAGAGGCGTTGTCAGCTGTTCTGTGAAGGCTCGGCGCGGCTGCAGCGGCTGCGTGAATGATGGCCAGACGAGTGCCGCAAGGGCCGACTGCAGTTCCCCAAACTCCTGCCAGCCACGAACGGCCTCCCGCCCCCCAAGCTCTTCCAGCGACGCCCGCGTACGATCCGGGCTGGCGTTGGAAATCACGAGCGCCCGAGCTCCTCCGCTGGCGTCAGTCCACGGCGTGAAGGATGCAGTTCTGCGTCGCAGCGTCTGAAAATCCAGCTGGAGCAGTTGCTGCAACCGCTGAGGATACAGCGAAACCAGATAGGAATATCGACTCAGCCATGCATCGTGATCCGGAAAGACTCGCTGCGATGTCGTCGCCCCCCCGAATTCCGCCTGCCGTTCCAGGACCAGCACTCGCTGGCCGGCAGCGGCCAGGCAGCAGGCAGCCGTCAGGCCGTTGTGCCCGCTGCCGATAATCACCGCATCGTAACTGGCAGAAACCTGAACCATTCTGCAAATCCCCCGAAAAACTTTCGCCGGCAGGCTCTGCAGCCCGCCCCCAGCCGCGCATCATACTCCCACGTTCGCTGCCGCAGAAACCCGAAAAAACTTGACAACCCACTCACAACCCGTCAAAACGTGGCGTTCGATCACCGCACGGACCTTCCGGAGTCTTTCATGTCTCTCCCACTTTCGACCCGCCGCGACTGGCTGGCATCCACCGGGACCGGCATCGGCCTGCTCGCTCTCCCCGCACTGCTCGCAGACCATGCAACCGCCTCCGATTCCCTCCAAACCCAGGCACTCCGCAGCCCACTCGCTCCCCGACAGCCCCATTTCACACCAAAAGCCAGACGCCTTGTCCACATCTACCTCAATGGTGGCCCTTCGCAGGTTGACACGTGGGACCCCAAACCCGAACTCACACGCTGGAACGGCCGCAAACTTCCGCTGGGAAACCTCACAACCGAACGCGAAACCGGTGTCGCCCTGGCATCGCCGTTTCGGTTCGAGCAGTACGGCGACAGCGGCCTGTGGTGCAGCGACGTGTTCCAGAAAACGGCCCGCTGGCACGCCGACCGCATCTGCGTGATTCGCTCCATGTATGCCAACACGCCAAACCACGAACAAAGCATGCGGCTGATGAACACCGGCGACGAGCGGCTTTCACGCCCCAGCTACGGCGCCTGGCTCACCTACGGACTAGGCTGCGAAAATCAAAATCTGCCCGGCTTTGTCACCCTCTGCCCCGGACTCCCGGTCGCCGATTCTTCCAACTGGCGGAGTGCATTCCTGCCAGGTATTTACCAGGGAACCTACCTCGACACCCGCCGCACGACGGCCGCTGAACTGATTGCCAACATCCAGAATCCCTCCACCCCGCTCACCACCCAGCGGCGACAACTCGATCTGCTCACCAGATTCAATCGCCGTCATCAGCAGCCTCGTCACGATGACCCGCAGCTGGAGGCCCGAATTCAGTCCTTCGAGCTGGCCTTTCGCATGCAGATGGAAGCGTCTGATGCGCTGAACCTCGCCGGTGAATCGCAGACCACCCACCAGCTCTACCACACCGACACCGTTCATGGCCGCCAACTGCTCACCGCCCGTCGACTGCTGGAACGCGGTGTCCGCGTGGTTCAGTGCTATCATGGCGATGTGCAGCCGTGGGATTCGCATGGCAATATCGCCGGTGAACACCGCCGACTGGGGCAGGAAGCCGATGGCCCCATCGCCGCCTTCCTCACCGACCTTGCCCAGCGCGGACTGCTCGAAGACACACTTGTGCTCTGTGGCGGTGAATTCGGCCGCACGCCAGCCGTTGAAGTGCCCATCGGTGGTGGAAACCCGACAGGTCGCGATCACAATCATCACGGGTTTTCCGTCTGGCTGGCCGGTGGTGGCGTCCGTGGCGGCATGACCTGGGGAAATACAGATGAATTCGGCTACCGCGCTGTCGAAAATCGCGTGCATGTCCATGATCTGCATGCCACCATTCTGAAACTCATGGGCTTCGACCACACGCAGCTGACCTGGCACCATTCCGGTCGCGACTTCCGACTCACGGACGTGCACGGACACGTGGTTGAAGACATCCTTGCATGAACAATTGTCCAGAAGACACAGAACGCCAGCGACCTGCTCACTGCAGTTGACTTCAATGCGGTCTTTCACGTACAATAAAGAGCTCGTTTTTTTCCTGATCCTTCATGTGACTTCCCGTTGTTTCACCAAAGGAAACCCACCATGAACTGCCGTCATCGTCCCGCGCGCCGGCACGCGTTTACGCTCATCGAACTGCTGGTGGTGATCGCGATCATCGCCATTCTTGTGGCGCTGCTTCTGCCGGCCGTCCAGCAGGCACGTGAAGCCGCCCGCAGAACGCAGTGCAAGAACAATCTGAAGCAGATCGGCATTGCCCTGCACAACTATCACGACACGTATAACCGGTTTCCGCCTGGATCCTTCTGGAATGCAACCAACGCCGGTCGCACCTACCAGCAGGGCAGTCTGCTCACGCACCTGTTGCCTTACGTCGAGCAGGCGAACATGTTCAACCAGATTCCCTTCAACAACCCGCCGGCAGCCAGTTTGAACATCAACGATGCCGTTTTGCCGGACGGTCGGCTGATGCGGCAGGTGTTCTTCGTGCCCACGTATGTCTGTCCTTCGGACACTGCCGGCAACAATTTCAACGGCCGCACAACGGTCCAGAACTACGCGGGCAGCAAAGGGGCCTCCAACGCCGGCAGTCCGACCGGCGGCAATCCCAACGGTACTCCCCCCTGTCCCGACAAGTACCTCAGCTTTATGATCGGGGCAACGCCTGGTAATGGTGTTTCAGGTCCCTTCTACCGCAACAACCGCTGCGATTCCATGCGCGACTGCACGGACGGACTCAGCAATACCATCTACGTGGGTGAAGTGCGTCCGGAATGCAGCAATCACATGCGACAGGGCTGGCTGGAAGCCAATAACGGCCAGGGCATGGCGTCCACGCTGTACCCGATCAATCTGAATACCTGCAATTCCTCCGCCAGCTCCGGCTGCAACTGGATCAACAACTGGGTGGACGAATTCGGATTCCGCTCCCGCCACACCGGCGGTGCTCAGTTCCTGCTGGGTGACGGCGCTGTCCGCTTCATTTCAGAAAACATCGACCACGCCACCTACAACCGCCTCGGTGCCAAAGCCGACGGCCAGGTTGTTACAGTCCCAGGCGACTGATCTTTTTCCCCCCGTTCCTCTTCCAGGGAACAGGGTTCGCGGGGGCGGGTCATTCCGCTCGGCAATGTGGCTGCACAGGTCCATTGTGCGGGGGGAGATGTTGATTTTGGGTTTTGGGTGGGATGCGGGGAGGTTTTTGACCCCTCACCCCCTGCCCCTCTCCCCTGGTAGGGGAGAGGGGGGCCGGTTTTTTCCGTCGCTGTGAGCGTCGCAGTCATCCTTCGTTTCGGATCTTTTCCAATGCTCAAAGCATCCTCAGCATCCCTGCTGATGTTTTCTCTTGTGTTATCACTGGCTGGCTGCGGCAAGTCGGACCGGCCAACCCTCGTGCAGGCTTCCGGTCGCGTAACGCTCGCCGGGGCTCCTGTTGCCGGCGCGACCGTCAGTTTCCAGCCGGTTGCCGGTGGACGCCCCTGCAGTGGCCTGACCAATGCCAATGGCGTGTACACCATCACCAGCTACGAAGAGAACGATGGCGCCCCGGTGGGCGAGCACAAAGTTGTGATTATCAAGATCGCCGGCCCCGGCGCGTCGGCTCCCGCCGAAGCTGCTCCTGCCGAAGACCCCTCGCTCTCGCTCAGCACCATGGAAGGTCCCGGCGACGATGGGCAACCGCCCAAACAACCCGAGACTCAATACCTCGTGCCGAAAAAGTACAGCAGCCCCGACACGTCGGGCCTGACGGTTCAGGTGCCGGACGGTGGCAGTGATCAGCTGGATTTTGACTTGAGTGTCAACTGACGACGATGGTCTTCCCGGGTTCCCGCAACCTCCTTCCCGCCGTGCTGTTCACAGGCGTCCTCAGCTGGTGTCTGATCTGCGGCTGCGGTCGCCCGCCGGATCCGCTTCAGCTTTACCAGGACGGACTGCAGGCAGCGGCAGCGGGCGACCGAAGCCGGCTGCTGTCCTGCATCGAATCGCTTCCCACCGACGACACAGCTGCTCCGCTGCGGTCTGTGCTCCGTGGGCATCTGCATTGCCTGGACAACAAAACTCAACTCGCCCTGCTCGAATTCAGCCTTGGCAATCGCGATGAAAGAACGCGCGAGGAATCGTGGGTTCAGGCAGGGCGTCTCAGTTACTCAGACAAACACTACTCTGAATCGCTGGCTCTGCTCCGCCAGGTGATCGAATGGAACCCGGATCGCGTGGACGCCCATCAGCTGATGGCGGCGGCCAGTTACGACATCGGTGCCATGGAGCAGGCGATTGGCAGTCTGCAACAGGTGATTCGGCTGCGTCCGGACGATTTCCGGCCCTGGCATATGCAGGCGTCCATCCTTCAGGACTTTGAGCGTTTCGGGGATGCAGAGCTGGCATGGCAGGCAGCGGCATCCCGAGTGGCTGCAGGGACTGCAGCCAGCGATGAAGTGCATGCCGGCTGGGGTGATTGCCTGATCCGTCTCCGAAAATACGAGTCCGCACTGCAGGCGCTCTCGCACGCGGGAAACTGGCCGGACGTCCTGGCACGGCGCGCTCAGGCAAAGTTTGCATTGCGGCAATTTGCAGAGGCCCGCACCGATGCTGCGGCCGCCATCGCTCAACAGCCTCTTCACGCCGATGCGTCCGTGGTGCTGGCCCAGATCGAGGAACGGGAGGGGCAGGCGGACGCTGCGATAGAACGGCTGCGGAACGTGGTGCAGGCCGCACCAATGGAACTGCCTCCGCTGCTGCGGCTGGCTGATCTGCTGGCTGCCACCGGTCGCCTCGATGA
>JBJTOM010000548.1:0-10088 GCA_046074585.1 Planctomycetota bacterium
CCCAGGGGTGCACTGGTCGCGTCTGCGTCCTCACGTGCCGTCACCTACTCCCCACGTCGCACTGCCCCCGCCAGATGTCCTGCAAACCTGCAGGTGGAAACCGACCACAGATTCCCCGTCAAAATTCAGGGATTTGTGAACGCCGTTTGACATTGCTGCCGTCTTGTGCCGCGCCCGTGCCGCCTGCGGCTCCGGATTGTCCGGATCGTCCGGATCGTCCGGAACCGGCATCGCACTCATGGTGTTGCCGTGACACACCGAGCCGTGTGGGGATTTCGTATTATTGACCTGCTGATTGGTGAGACTCAGGAAAGCCGGTGAGCCTCCGTCGGGGGATTGACATCAGCGTTATTGGCACTCATACTAATACGCTTAATAAACGCACCACTTCGAACATCACCGCTCGCCCAATCGCCCTGTGAGATTCTGACATGTCTGAAAAGCTGCGCGTATCCTTTCCCCACTGCGGTGCCATCCTGAAAATCGCTGCTGCTCACATTGGCCGAACAGCGCCGTGACCCGCCTGTGGGATGTCAACTATGTGGATGTTCACAATGTCACGATTCAGCAGGGCTTCTTTCCAAGCACGCTATCGATTGTCGGAACCGGTCAGCGCGCATGCAGAGTGTCCAGCCTGATCACTGAGCAATCGCAGCATGTTTATCGGCTCTGCCAGGACATCGAAACAAAAGCTCGAATTGCCCGTCGGCAGTTCGATCTGGAAGAGAATCGATCCCGCACGACCACGATGCAGGTGAATAACGCAGTACCACCCGCCGGCGCCTTTCTTCATCCTCAGCAACCGCCACAAATGCTCCCCCATCGCGGGATTGCTCAGGTTGGTGGTGAAGTACGGGATCCATATCGTCCTGGGGAGTGACCGGTGCTCCTGACAACAGGCATTGCACCTCCTTTGTGCTCGATGACATCTGCCCCCTTTAGGCGATCATGCGGTACCTGTTGGCCATTCTCTTCTCACCCCTCGCAGATGTCAGGAACAAACAGCTGATTCGCGTATGCAGACGCGGGTGCGCTGAGAGCGACACTGGAATCCTGCGCTGCGGTTGGATCTGTTCACCAGTCACAAGCGAAATGCAGGCATCATGTCCACCACACCACCGGCCGCTCAGGATCCTGTTCGCTGGAAGATTTCCACGGGCGCTCGCCATGGGGGGCCGTTCAGTCGGGAGCGGTTGCGGGGGAACAGGCGATTGCTGCAGCGATGAAGAAGGCTGGTGCAGACCATTCGGCTGAGATTGACGCGTTGCGGCGAAAGCTGGCGGAGGCCGAAGAACGGGGGCGTCGCACGCAGGCTCAGGCAGAACTCACCAAAGCCGGACATGTGTATGTGATCTCGAATCCGGGGGCGTTTGGAGAGCACGTCTGTAAGGTTGGCATGACACGACGGCTGATCCCCAACGACCGTGTGCGTGACCTGGGTGACGCCTCGGTTCCGTTTCCCTTTGACGTGCACATGATGATTGCCTCCGACAACGCTCCGACGCTGGAAAACAATCTGCACCGGGCCCTCCATCAATATCGAGTGAACAAGGTGAATTTTCGCAAGGAATTCTTCCGGGTGGATCTGGATGCCATTCGCCGAATCGTGGAGGCCAACCACGGGGTGGTCGAGTTTCAGGCGGAACCGGAGGCCAGCGAGTATCGGCAGACGCTGGGGATTTCAGATCAGGACTTCGATTATCCTGCGCAGGCCAACGCAGCAGCGGAACTGGATGATCCGCTTGAGGATGAGCTGTCGGAGGAGGCGGAGCATGCTGGAATTGGCCGGATTTCAAGGTGACTGACGAGAACGCGAAGGCAGCAGTCTTCGTTGTGGCGGACTGTGGCAAAAACCGCCGGTTGATCCGCCGGGTGGCTCCTGAGGATCTGAAACCGGGACCGATTGCAGCGATTCTGCCAATTCTGAGGACCACAGGGACCGAAGAAAGAAGGAGAGAAACAGGCTGCCCGGCTCCGCTGGACAGACTTCCCGAAATTCCTTTGCCAGCACGTACCGCTGTTTGAGGGCGAGCCCCGTGAAGACATCCATGCCGCGATTTGGAATTTGTTTGAGCCTTGCAGCCACGCTCGCCTCCAGCTCACTGCTGACAGGGTGCCAGACAACGATCGGCGGTCAGACGCTGCCTTCCCCGGACTATCTCAAGGATGACGTGCAGTTCCATCCTGCTGGTCCGGAATTCAAGCTGTCGAAGAAAGTGGAAGCCGCCAACAAGCAGGCAGCCGCCCGACGGGCCATGCAACCCGGACCATGATTTCGCTGCGGCCAGCGTTCTGGCACGGATTCTCTGTGTTGTGG
Source organism: Planctomycetota bacterium (assembly GCA_046074585.1). Taxonomy (GTDB): domain Bacteria; phylum Planctomycetota; class Planctomycetia; order Planctomycetales; family Planctomycetaceae; genus SXXK01. The sequence goes on from JBJTOM010000548.1 coordinate 2,318, forward strand.
ACGGACTGAGGGTCGCAGGATCCGCCGTGAACAGACGAGGGATGGACGGCATCGGCATTTGCGGTTCCTTAAGGGCAGGATCGCTCTCTGTGCTGGCTTAGCGAGCGTGCGCGCGTGTACACTGGGCGCCACAGAAACAGTTCGCGCTCATCGCGTCCCAACGCTCGCTGTTGTGAAAGCCCTGCCAGTGTCCTTCCGCATCCTGTTCCGTTCTGCATCGGTCGCCTTCCTGCTGCTGACAGTCTGGTTCCGGCCGCTTCCGGTCGCCGTTGCTGCTGATGAGCCCAACTTTGAGCAGCAGGTTCGCCCTTTGCTGCGGCAGCGATGTGGTGGCTGTCACGGACCTGCGGTGCAGAAGGGAGGGCTCCGGCTGGACGCCCGCGGAACGTTTTTCCGCGGTGGCGACAGTGGTCCGGTGATTTCCGCCGGTGATCCATCCTCCAGCGAACTGCTGCGACGGCTGCGGTCCCTCGATCCTGACATCCGGATGCCCCCCGACGGCCCGCGGCTTGCCGCTGCAGAAATCGAACTCCTCGAACGCTGGATTGCCGGCGGCGCCGACTGGCCTGAATCTGACTCTGATCGCGCGGCGCTTCGCGACCCGCGACTGGAGCATTGGGCGTTTCAGCCGCTTCGCCCCGCCCTTCCACCGGCAGATTCACCACTTCCGCCGTCCGCGAATCCCATCGACCAGTTTATCGCGCGGTCTCTGCGCCGCGCGGGACTGGCCATGAATCCGTCTGCCGATCGTCGCACGCTCATTCGCCGTGCCTCGCTGATCCTCACCGGTCTGCTGCCTTCCCCGGAGCGTGTCGAACGGTTCGTTTCAGATCCCAACCCGAGTGCGTGGCCGCAGCTGGTTGATGAGCTGCTGGCCAGCCCGCATTACGGCGAACGCTGGGCACAGCACTGGCTGGATGTGATTCGCTATGCCGACACCCACGGCTTTGAAGTGAACACGCCCCGCGAGAATGCCTGGCCCTACCGCGATTATGTGATTCGCGCTTTCAACGAAGATCGTCCCTATGACCGCTTTATCCTTGAACAACTGGCCGGCGACATTCGCGGGGAGGATGCAGCGACCGGCTTTCTTGTGGCCTCTGCTGTTCTGCTTCCAGGTCAGATCGGAGCGGACGATGCTTCCAAACGGCTGGCACGTCAGGACGCGCTGGACGAAATCATCAGCGGCACCTCCGGAACACTCCTGGGACTATCCATCGCCTGCGCCCGCTGCCACGACCACAAGTTCGATCCGATCACACAACAGGACTACTACAACTTCCAGGCGTTCTTTTCGGGAGTGGAATACGGGGATCGTCCGCTGCGCGAGGCCGCCGGCAGTGATCGTCAGCGGGAAGCCAGTGAACTCCGGCCGCGCATTGGTCAGCTCGAAACACAGCTTCGCCAATTCGAACCGCTCGCACTCACCCGCCGCACTCTGATCATTGACGAAGAAAACGATCCGCGTGTGCAGATTCTGCAATCCCCCAACGGCCCCGGTGCCAATCCCGCTGGAACCAAACGCGGTTACCGCGACGATCCCGGGTCCGGCACACAGCCGGGAAATCTCAGTCGTGGTCGCTACACGTGGTGGAACAATGTGCCCGGCCAGGACGTGCTCGCATGGCATCCCGGCGTGGACGGTCGGTTTCAGCTGTGGCTGTCATGGGGAGCCCACGGGAGCGGCGTGCATACCCGGGATGCGCGTGTCGTCCTCGATCGGGACGGAAACTCCGCAACATCCGACGATCAGATCGAACTGGCTTCCATTGATCAGTACTATCAGGCCGGCACGCAAACGGGTGCAACAGAACACACACCGCTCTGGTCCGGACTGCAGCCCGCCGGGACCATCGCATTGAACGCCGGATCGCGTCTGTTTCTGCGTGGCGGGAGTACGGGGACCGGGATCACCGCTGATGTGATTGTGCTGCAGGAGGTCGCTGAAGCCTCCGCTCCCCAAAGCGAACCCATCAACGACTCAAAGCGAGTCCCTCAGCCTGCCCTTCCGCAGCTCCGCGATCCGGTCAGTCCGCGACGCAACGCAGAACTCTTCGCCCCCACTCCTGCCCGTCATCTTCGCTTTGTCTGTTTCGAAACCAGCAATCAGAATCAGTACCAGCCGTGTCTCGATGAGCTGGAGGCCTTCGGTCCGGAACAGCCAGGCCAGAACCTGGCGCTTGCCACGACGGGAGCGCTCCCCAGCTCTTCCGGCAACCTTTCTGAAACCGGCATTCATCAGCTGAAACATATCAACGATGGCCTCTACGGCAACGATCACAGCTGGATCTCAAACGAACTCGGACAGGGCTGGGTCCAGCTCACCTGGCCTTCTCCGGTGGTGCTCGATCGCGTCGTCTGGAGCCGCGACCGGGACGGACGCTTTCAGGATCGACTGCCTGTGCGATATGACGTGCAGGTGTCGCTGGATGGGGAACACTGGACGACAGTCGCAGGGCAGATGGACCGTGCCCCGTTCGGCACGCCCTGGGATTCTCTTCTGGCGCTGCAGCGGGCGGCGGCCGGGACCGCGAATGCATCGGTCGAGCAGCTTGCTGCGGACCTGCAGCAGCTCCAAGAGCGCCTGGCAACGCTCGAAGCCCCCCACATGGTATTTGCCGGCGTTTTCAACCCGCCGCACCCCACATATGTGCTCAGGCGAGGTGATCCGGAGCAGCGTCTTGAGGAAACGCATGCGGAAGTGCCGGCCCTGTTTACCGCTCATCAGGCCATGTCGAAAGAGGCGGCCGCCGGAAACGCAGCCGATCCCGGCAGCAACCGCCAGCCTGCTCTGCCGTTCGCCCCAGACCTCACAGCGCTCACCGAAGACCAGTCCCGTCGCCTGCAGCTGGCCTCGTGGCTGGCCGCCCCCGAGAATCCGCTGACGGCCCGTGTGCTGGTCAATCGTATCTGGCAGCAGCATTTCGGAACTGGCCTCGTCGATACCCCCAACGACTTCGGTCTGAATGGCTCCCGTCCCTCCCACCCGGAACTTCTCGACTGGCTCGCCGATGACTTCATTCGCAGCGGCTGGTCACTCAAGTCCCTGCATCGTCGCCTGCTGCTCTCGGCCACCTGGCAGCAGTCAGCCATGCGTTACGACGCCGGGCAGCAGATCGATCGTGACAACCGGCTGCTCTGGCGATTCACCGCCCGACGGATGGAGGCCGAAGCCATTCGCGACTGCGTGCTGCAGGTGAGTGGTGAGCTGAATAGGGAGTCGGGCGGCCCGGGATTCAGTTTTTTTGGGTCGCGGGGTGGTCTGAGCGGTTTTCCGCCGCTGGAAAACTTCACGCCGGCTGAAATGCGGCGGATGGTCTACTCGCATCGCGTGCGGATGGAGGCTGTACCGGTGTTTGGTGCCTTTGACTGTCCGGATGCAGGCCAGTCCATGCCGCGCCGCAGTCGTTCCACCACGGCCATTCAGGCGCTCAATCTGTTCAACAGTGCGTTTCTTGTCGAGCGGGCTGCGAAGTTTGCTGCGCGTGTGGAAGCAGACCATCCGCACGACTCCGCGGCGCAGCTCGATGCCGCATTTGAATGGGCACTTGGCCGTCGAGCAACGGCGGAAGAACACGCAGTTATGGAGGATGCAATCAAAAACCATGGCCTGTCCACCATTTCACGCGTATTGCTGAATTCCAACGAATTTCTCTTGATTCCCTGACCCCGGCTGATCTCGGCAGTGCCGTCCTGCAAGGAGTTTTCGAATGTCGCAGACAGCCTTCAGTCGCTCGCGGGACCTGCAGCGAACTTCCGCGCTGACTCATGCCGGTCGCAGTCTGCTGGACCGTCGGCGGTTTCTCAGTGAGACGACCGGGGGACTGGGTAGTATTGCACTCCTGCAACTGCTGCATCAGCAGGGACTGCTGGCAGACGATCCGCAGCCCTGGACGCCGCAGATTGACGACACTCAGCCCCACGCTCCGCGCCCAGGCCACCACCCTGCCGCCGCCAGAAATGTGCTCGTGGTGTTCTGCGCCGGCGCCTGCAGTCAGCTGGAAACGTGGGATTACAAGCCGGAGCTGATTCGTCTGGATGGTCAGCCGATGCCCGGCGGTCCGGCAGTAACATTTCAGGGGCCGGCCGGCAATCTGGCGCGTCCGCAGTATCGCTTTCGGCAGCGTGGTGAATGTGGCAAGTGGGTCTCTGACATGCTGCCCCATCTGGCCGACATGGTGGACGAGTTTGCCTTTGTGCACACGCTGACCAGCCGTACCAACACGCACGGGCCGGCAGAAAACTTTCTCTCCACTGGTTTTGTGCAGGACGGTTTCCCCAGCATCGGGGCGTGGGTGTCGTATGCTCTGGGCACGGACAACGGCAATCTTCCGGCGTTTGTGGCCATCCCTGATCCTCGCGGCATTCCGCAGGCCAGCGTCAATAACTGGGGGCCGGGATTCCTGCCGGCTGTGTTCCAGGGAACGGCCTTCAATTCCGATCAGCCGATCCGGCATCTGCGTCCGCCGGCCGGCATTTCGGCGGCGTCCGACCAGGCCGCGCGGGAACTGCTTCTGAAGATGAACACCGAGCATCTGCAGCGCAACCCGGGCGATTCAGATCTGGCTGCGCGGATTGCCAGCTACGAGCTGGCGGCGCGGATGCAGACGTCAGTGCCGCTGATCAATGACCTGTCTTCGGAACCGCAGCACGTGCTGTCGATGTATGGTGCCGATGATGTGACGGATCCGATCCGGGCCGGTTACGCCCGCAACTGCATTCTTGCTCGGCGACTCATTGAACAGGGTGTGCGTTTCGTGCAGCTCTTTAACGGGGCGTATGCCAGTGGTGGTCGACTCAACTGGGACGGCCACCAGGCACTCCGCGAGCAGTACGATGTGCATGGTCGGATTCTGGATCAGCCCACAGCCGCTCTGATCCGCGACCTCGACCAGCGCGGACTCCTGCAGGATACGCTCGTCGTCTGGTGCACTGAATTCGGCCGCATGCCGATGTTCCAGAAAGGAGCGGCCGGAAGGGATCACAATCCCAATGGCTTCACCGCCTTTCTGACGGGGGCCGGTGTGCGTCGTGGAGTGAGCTTTGGCAGAACTGATGACCTCGGCTTCAAGGCTGTCGAAAACGTGCTCTCGATACACGACCTGAATGCCACCATCCTGCATCTTCTCGGACTCGACCACGAACGACTCACGTTCAGACACAACGGCATCGCTCGACGACTCACCGATGTGCATGGTCGAGTGATTCAGGAGATTCTGGCGTAGGAATGGCAACCGCAGCCCCCCCGGATGACCTGCAACTCACATCAGTCCTGCTGCAATTCGGGCTGCAGCCTCGCGAATTCCTCGCCGTCAGTGGCGGCTTCAGCGGAGCTCGTGTCTGGCGAGTACAGACGACGACCGGGCAGCTGATGGGGCTCCGCCTGACAGCGGCAGCACTGGACAGGTTGGAACTGGAACGCCGTGAGTCGATTTGCCGCTGGATGCAGTTTGCCCGTGCCAATGGCTGTGCCTGGGCTCCGCAGCCGATCTGCCCGCAGAACAGTGCTCCGGCAGGATCCATCGGCCACTGTCTGCTGAGACAACCCGAGGGCTGGTGGCAGGTGGAAGCGTGGATGCCCGGACGTCCGGTGGATGACGCGCCATCCCCCGTGCAGCTGCATCAGGCCCTTGCGGTGCTGGCACGTCTCCATCAGACAGGCCGCACCTGGGCCCGGCAGGAATCGCAGATGACTGCAGCGGAGGGCAGACCGGGACTGGCCCGAGCCGCCTCGCCCGGACTGCAGCGGAGGCTGCACCTGGTCCGCGAGCTGCAGTCCGGAGAACTCACACGACTGCTCACCGCCGCTGCCCTTGACCCCGACAGTGAATTTCGGCAACTGTCTTTGCAGCTGGCGCAAATCCTGCGGCAGCGACTGCCCGGACTTGCCCGGCAGCTCGAAGAATTCGCTCCCCGTCCTTTTTCGCTCCAGCCTGTTCTGCGGGATCTCTGGTCTCCGCATCTCCTGTTCAGCGGTGACCAGGTCACTGGAGTGATCGACTGGAATGCCGCATCAGCGGACCATCAGGCATTTGACTATTCCCGGCTGCTCGCCAGCTGGTATGGCTGGCAGGCGATGGATCTGCTGTCAGCCGTTTCCAGTTCTGTTGCCGCCTCCGCAGTCGGTAGGCTGCTGCCTGCGAACTGTCCGCCGGAAGGCTGGACGCCCACGGAACACCAGTTGCTGCGGATCTGCGTGGAAGCCTCGTTGCTGCTCTCCCCGGTCACCTGGCTGCACCGTCGCTGTGCCCATGGACCGGCAACGCAGGCGATCGATCCGCACGTTCTGACGCGCTACAGGCATCTGGTGCTGCTGGTCAGCAGCCCTGGGCAAGGTGCCTGACGAGAATTCGGCAGAGTCTGTGATCGGGCTTCTAACAGTGCGTGCTGTCGCGTAGACTTTGCAGTCGCCCGGTCTTCCATCACACTCACCAGCACGGACAATCTTCCATGGCGGACAAAGGTCGCCGAAAGCATCGAGGTGGCCAACAGCCGGGCGGTAAGGTTCGCGTGGACCTGAGGCGGAACCGGCAGGCGCGGGCGCGGCATCAGAACCTGACCCATCAGCTGCTGGACAATCAGGATTCCGCCGCCGACCGACCGCAGTCGGAACGCGTGACCGCCCGCGGAGATCTGTTTCGACGCCGCACCATGGTTGGAGTGCGTGCGGAAGGGGATCAGCTGTTGCGAGTGATTGACGAGTCCAGCTGTCGGCGGGGACGTGTCGTCAGTTTTATCGGTCTGAATATTCAGGTTCGCTGTGACACAACGGGTGAAGAATTCTCATGTTCCGTCCGGGGCATTCTGCGATCGCTGGCCCGCGATGCCCGAAATGTGGTCGTAACCGGTGACTGTGTGCTCTTCAGACAGGAAGGGGACGCGCATCAGGGTGTGATTGAGCGGGTCGAGCCGCGGCATGGCATCCTGTCCCGGGGCAGTCACGGGCGTGAACACATTCTTGTGGCCAACATCGATCAGGTGCTCATTGTCGCTTCGGCCGCCGACCCGGAATTTCGGCCGCAACTGGTGGACCGTTACCTGATCTGCGCGGAAGAACGTGGCATTCTGCCGATTGTCTGCGTCAGCAAAATTGACCTTGTCGACCTGCGAACGCTGCTTCCAAACCTCCGCGCGTTTGCACGGGCCGGCTGCGTGGTGGTGCCCGCCAGCATTCGCACCGGACAGGGCATCAGCCGCCTGCGACAGCTCCTGGCCGGCCGCCAGACTGCGGTCAGCGGCCAGAGTGGAGTGGGGAAGTCGTCGCTGCTGAATGCCATCGATCCGGCACTGGGCCTGGCCACGGCCGACGTCAGCGACTGGACACACAAAGGGACCCACACCACCCGCCGCGCTCGACTTGTCAATCTCTCGCTGGGTGGCTGGGTCTGCGACACGCCGGGGATCCGCCAGTTCGAACTCTGGAACCTCACTCGCAATGATGTCGATGGCTACTTCCCCGAATTTCGTCCCTTCCTTCCGTACTGCCGCTTTCAGAACTGCACGCATACGCACGAAGAGGCATGCGGGATTCGCCAGGCTGTCGACGGCGGACTGCTGTCCACGCTGCGTTACACCAGTTACCTCAGACTCCGCGAAGAAGATATCTGGGCCTGGAAAAATCCGGCCCGAGGTCAGCCTGGTTCGCGGGATGATGCGTAGAACGAAATGGATCGCGACACAGAGAGAGTCGGTGGGCGCGTGCATGGAGTCGTGGCAGCGAGGGACCTCGCCCCGTACACGAGAAAGAGGGAAGTTGTTGCTTTGGCAGCCT
>JBJTOM010000549.1:0-5878 GCA_046074585.1 Planctomycetota bacterium
CACCCTTGTCCTCTGGATGGGCGAATTCGGTCGCACACCCAAAATCAACGGCAGCATCAGCCGCGATCACTGGCCCAAATGCTACACCGCCCTGATGGCAGGCGGCGGAATTCAGGGCGGCGCCGTCTATGGTGCCTCCGACAAATACGGCGCCGTCCCCGACCGCGACCCCGTCTCCATCGGTGACCTCGCCGCCACTCTCTACCACGCCCTCGGCATCGACCACACACTCGAAGTCCACGATAACCTCAACCGCCCCCTGCCACTCGCCAAAGGCCAGCCCGTCACACAGATCTTCAACAACTCCTGATCCCCCCGCCGCCTCACGTGACAGCTCTCGCCTTCCGGAGCAAAACAAACACCCCAATCCCCCCTCTCCCCTCCAGGGGAGAGGGGTCGGGGGTGAGGGGTGAGCGGCCAAAAAATTGATCGCCGTCCGGAAGATCTCGTCTCCCGTCACACTCGGCAAGGACCGGAAAGTCCTGCGACAGCAGTGGGAGTGCGTTGTCATCGAGCAAATGCAGGATGTTGTCAGTTGTGAAATGCACGATCTGACGAATCAGGGAAATCCCGCCGAGTATGCGGAGATCTTCCTCGACCAGTTCAATACCTATGACGTACCACATCTCGTCGAAGGTGCTGTTTTCTACTGGAGCATCCGTTACACACAGGCAGCCAATGGCCGGATTCAGAATGTGTCTGAAGTCATCCTCCGACGGGTTCCACCTCTCAGCCGCAGCAAACGCAGGGAAATTGCATCGAAGGTCGCAGGCATTCGTGGACTTTTCATGGACAAATGACAGGCTGGCGACTCCCCAAATCCTCGGGATTTTGAACTGACCCTGTTCGGGCCCGGAGTTGGCGAATGTATCCGTCGGTTTAAACCACTCCAGATTTCTATCCAGATCGACGGCCCCCATACGTTCACGCTGCTCGATGAAGACGGCCAGTTGTGCCTCGCTCACTGGCTTCAGGAAGTCGGACCGCTTTGAGAGTCCGTCGTGGTTCCTGTGACGACCTGCATTCTCAGCAAACTCAACAGTGGCCAGCAGATTTTCTCTGATGTGTTAAAGCAGCTTCGCCTTGATCGTGCCGATCGCCGTCGCGTGACGTTTGTGGGTCAAACGCCCCTCGACACCCCACTCCGCTCGTTCATCGCACCGGTGGCAGCCCCAGAAGTCTTCTCAGGACGCCGATTTGTCCGGCATGCAGTTGTTCATGATGGGAGCAGAAAAGCAGGCAGCCTAGTTTGGTGGGATAGCCGGCCCACGGAAGTTCCACAGGTTCATTCAGCAGTTGTTCGGAGTAGCCGGGAAGTTCAGTGAGTACCTGCTGGTGGACGCGGTGGAGGACCTGTTTGAGTTCGGCGGGAGTGGGATTGCGGGCCGGATCCGGATCCGGTGTCGTGCCGCGGCTGAAGCGTTTGCGGAAGGTGGATGGCATCAGATCCAGATCACCCTCGGCGCGGCCGCGAATGCGGAACAGACAAAGCCCGTACTGAGCCATGGCAAGGTGGCCAATCTGCCATGCGAGATGTGCGCAGCCCGGAGCCGGTTGAGACAGCCAGGCTTCTTCCGGAAATCCATCGAGCAGTGTGAGAGTGTAATCGCGGGCGAAGCGAATCTGAGCAGTGGCGAGTTCGAGCATGGATGGTGTCTGCAGGCAGGTTTCAGGAAGGGGGCAGCGACTGACGGTAACGTATCCGGGGCACGGGATTTCATCAAACGCAGCGCGGGAATTTCGGAAGCCCGCAGGTTTCAGCACTCCATGGAAGGTCTCCTGCACAAAACGCAAATCCCTTAACACCGTCTGCAAAGGCTGCTGAACGACTTTGTGCCGCCGGTGTTGCCTTTCGACAGCATCTGCTGCCGGAGCAGCGGAACGCACGACCTGGACGTGGTGCCCTGGCATCAGCGACGCATCATTTGCTGCCCTCGTTCAACAAACCCTGACGATCTGTCTGCTGTGACTAACAGGACCGTCATCCTGACCATCATCGGAGAATCTCAACCAGGCTGATTTTCTTTTATTGACGTAACAATCGTTACGGTTCAAATGGTAATCATGGCCCCTCCATTCGTTCGAGCTGCTCCCCTCAGCTCTTCTCCCGGTTGCACAAAAGGATCATTCTTATGAAGACTGCACTGCTCTCAATTGCTCTGGCACTCTGTGTCTGCTCACCTGCATGTCGTGCAGATTTCATTGTCGGATCTGTTGGCTTCAGCTTTGAGACGGATCCGTTTGACAGTACCCTTGGGATGGATGCTGAGCGAGAAATCACCAGCGTCAAAACCACAAATGCGAGGTCAGGCTTCTTCAGTCAGGCTGGTGGTTTCCCTTCTGGAACAGATTGGGCGACCTTTACGGTCCCGGACTTTGCCAGCAGCGATAAGTCATTGACCATCAGCAATGCAGATTTCGGTACCTTCACAGCGACCGTAATCAATGATGTGCTGATCCAGTTGCCCGGCCTTTCACAGCCCACCGGAAGAAATATGAGCCTTCTTGGCACCTGGTTACCAGGAACCAACTCAAGGTTTACGGGTTTCACGGACCCTGTGGTTGCCGAATTGTCACTGACGCTCATCACCACCAGCACGATGAAGAATTCGGTAGTCTCCGGTGCGATGGTGTTTGCAGCCCATGGAGCGGCTGTTCCGGAACCCGGCTCGCTGCTGCTGCTGGGTGCTGTGAGCATCGCTGTTCCACTGCGTCGGCGATTGAAACGTCGTTCGGCCCCGCAGTCAGCTGCCGCAGTCAGCTGACGTCAGCTTTTGCTGCAATCCATGATTCCACATCACAGAGCGGTCCCCCTCGGGATCGCTCTTCTGCGTTTATCCCCTGGGGGCCGTCAGGGATCGCAGGCTGGTGATGCCGATGGATTCGCGATTGAGCAGCGGTTCGCCATAGGCGCGTCCGATGGCCCAGCCCCAGTAGCGGGCACGATCGCGGATATCGTCGAGCACCGTTGGGAACTGCGGACTGCGACCGTCAATCAGCTGACTTTCATAGGCTGCCACCGCCGCCATCTTCACGTCAATCACATCTGAGATGTCAAGCACCACAGACGCTGGAGGATGAATGCGCAGGTGAATGCTGAAGTAATGCAGCAGCTGTGGCGACCACCACGGCTCGCCAGCCATGTCGGAACGACTGAGTTTGGCCCAGAATCGTGCATCGTCAACAAGTGCACTGGCAGCCACATGATCAGGATGGGCGTCCTCCTTCCACGGTGCCAGAATAATGGCGGGGCGGGTGCTGCGAATGACTTCTGCGAGTGTTCTGCGGGCGTCCAGAGTGGGCTGCAGACTGCGATTGGGGAGTCCCAGGTTGGCCCGCCAGGTGAGCTGCAGGATTTCGGTGGCGGCCACCGTTTCAAGGGCCCGACGCTGCAGCGTTCCTCGCGGTGTTGGTTCGCCGTCCGTCAGATCCAGAATGCCAACCCGCAGATTCTGCCGAAGTGAGGCCGCAATCGTTCCTCCCACGCTGATCTCCGCATCGTCCGGGTGGGGCGCCACGACAAGAATGTCCAGTTCTCCCATGTTTCCATCTCCGCAGTGCTGCAGCGGCCGCTAAACTCCCGGCCGTGAGTACGTTTTTGTGCTGTTGTCGCTGCTTGACTCGTTGTCGAACGGCGCAGCACCGGAGTTTAGTCTGCTGCGGAAGAACTCGGTATGCCAGCTCATCTGCGTCCCCCGGTCCTCGCCCTGTGCACCCTGCTCCTGTGTTCCGGGTGCAGTCTGGTTGAGCACCCGAAGTCCGCTTCACGCCGACTGACCCGCATGTTCACTCCCAGGCCCTTTGACTGGGATAGTCAGCCCGCGAAGGATGACGGAGAATGGGACTTTGTCGGGGATGAAGGCCGCCGAAATTACGAACGTGAAAAAGATCCGGACGGCTGGTACAAGAAGTATCTGATGTCCGACAAGGCCAATGCCATCGAACGCAATCTTGGGATCGACTGATCTGCTATGCCCGCTGCTCCCGCGCTGTTTGGATTCCTCAATCTGAACAAGCCCACCGGAATCTCCTCGCGCGATCCTGTGAATCGCGTTCAGAAACTCGTTCGGCCTCTCCGTGTCGGCCATGCCGGAACCCTCGATCCGCTGGCTACCGGTGTGCTGCTCGTCTGCATCGGAGATGCCACGCGTCTGGTCAGTCGCCTTCAGGAGTTGCCCAAGACCTACGTGGCCGAGTTCATACTCGGACAGTCCAGCGATACGGATGACAGCACCGGCTGCATTCGACAACAGCCGACGCCGGACGCGGTGCCGGAAACGGAACGCGTGCTGAAATCGCTGCAGCAGTTCACCGGCGTGATTTCTCAGACACCCCCGGCATTCTCTGCTGTCCATGTCTCCGGTCGCCGCGCCTACGACCTCGCGCGACGCGGTGAAGTTCCCGATCTGCAGCCCCGGGAAGTGACCGTCCACAGAATTCAGCTGCTGCATTACGAGTGGCCCTCGCTGAAGCTGCAGATTGAATGCAGCTCCGGGACGTACATTCGCTCCATCGCCCGGGATCTGGGAGCACTCCTGAACTGCGGTGGGCTGATGAGTCGCCTGGAGCGAACTGCCGTCGGAGCGTTCAGAGTGCAGGACAGCCTCGACCCGCAGCAGCTTTCACTCGCCACCATCGAACACGCACTCATCTCACCGCTTGAAATTGTGACCGGCATGCCGCAGTACGCCTGCACGGAAGACGATATTCATTCGCTCAGATGCGGCAAAAGACTGGTTATCCGCCAACAGCAATTGAAGACTCAGGACACCCTTCCCTCCGGCTCCTCAGTCGCCCTGATTGCCCAGGATCCGCCACGACTGTGCGCGATTGCTGAAGTCACCGACTGCCAGCTGCTCCAGCCACGACTGGTGTTCCTGCATTAACCGGCAACCGGTGAACGTCTGCTGAAACTGAATTCTCATGTCGCAGCCTTCCATCACTCGTTTCGCCCCCAGCCCCACAGGCCTGCTCCATCGTGGCCACGCGTTCTCTGCTCTGGCAGCATGGGACCTGGCCCGGTCACTCCGCGGGGAATTTCTGTTGCGGATTGAGGATATCGACACCACACGCTGCCGACCGGAATTTGAAGTGCAGCTGAAAACTGACCTGCAGTGGCTGGGGCTGAACTGGCCGGAACCGGTGAGGCGACAATCGGAACATCTGCCGGAATATCGAGCGGTTGCTGAACAGCTGCTGGAACGCGGTCTGCTCTATCCCTGCTTTTGCACACGCCGCGATATTCAAAGGGAAATCGCAGCGGCCGGAGGTGCGCCACATGGCCTCGAAGGGCCACTCTACCCCGGCACCTGTCGGAGCCTGCTGCAGGCAGATGTCAGCCACAAAATGAACCGTGGTGAACAGTATGCACTCCGGCTGAACCTTGAACGCGCCCGCAACGTGGCCCCCGCAGAACTGACCTGGTTCGATCTCCGCCACGGTCCGCAGATCGCTCGCCCCGAATGCCTTGGCGATGTTGTGCTCGTACGCAAGGACATTGGCTGCAGCTATCATCTCTGCGTCGTTCTCGATGATGCTCTGCAGAAGGTTACCCACATTTCGCGAGGCGAAGATTTGTTTGAAGCGACGCATCTGCATCGGCTCCTGCAGGCCCTCCTTGACCTTCCGGTTCCCGTCTATTCGCACCATTCCCTGATTCAGGATGCGTCCGGAAGACGTCTCGCCAAACGCGACGGCGCCGAGTCATTGCAGGCCTTGCGGGATCAGGGGGTCAGACCTGAGGAATTGCGAGAACAACTGCGCGCTGCAGACTTGCCGTGATTATTTCGTGTTCTGCCGCGACGGACCACAAGCCCCGCGCATCAGCGGACGGGCGGAAGCCCCCGGCTGTGGTTCGCACCGAAGGTGCGCGCGCCGG
>JBJTOM010000550.1:0-15383 GCA_046074585.1 Planctomycetota bacterium
GCCCACTGGGGCTCGCGCTCCCTCGCGATTTCGCGTCGTGCAGTGACCAATTCGGCCTCAAGTTCCTGGATATTCTTCTTCGCCTTTTCCAGTTCTTCCTCCAGTTGCCCGCACTTGACACGGAGATTCCTGGCTTCCACCCTCCAGGCGTTTCGTGAATCGCAGAGGCTTGGCACGAGTATTCGGGCGGGAGACTTGAACGATGACAGGGAATATGAGGATACTGAGTCCACTATTACGCTCCTTCGTTTCGTGGGTTTGAGACACAAAGCGAGTACGTTGGAGCGTAATATTTTTCAATCCCCAAAAATCACCCAAAGCCCCCAGCCTGGAAGCTTTGGTCATCCCAGCTTCGCCCTCCCGACAGTGGCCTTCGCCGGAAATGGAACGCCACGCCTGCGTCGTCGGTGCTGCAGGCCATCCCCACGCACTACTCGATCCGCAGGTCATCAATATCCGGCAACTCGTCCTCAACCATCACCGCAGCGTTCGCCTCGCGAGGCGACAAGACCACTTTCAATGATTCCTCACCTGGGGGCACTGCTACGCTGCCGGACGCCAGCGGCCAGACCCACGGACGAAATCGTTCCGTCTCACCCGTTTGATCCTGATACAGAATCGCACGGCCGCTGGTGAGTGCCGCTGCAGCCGGCGTGTCCAGCAGACTGGCGGAATCGGTCTGGTTGAGTCGGAACGCGATCCGGAAGTCGAATTCCTTCAGCAGTGCAGTCGACAGCCAGCGAATGACATTGGAAAATGTATCGGACCAGATCAGGACGTGGATCCCGAACTGGGGACCACGGCGAATCAGGTCCCCAAGGCGGCTGGCAGGAGTAACCGCCTTCGTCCCACCGAAGCTTCCCAGACCAAAGTCATCTTCCTCCCGCCGCAGACTGCGAAACTGACCAATGTTGCGGATCAGCAGCAGCACGGGATGCCCGTCGTCGTCCGGTGCGTCAGCGGGTGGCTCTTCGGGGACCGTCACCATTCCCGTATCGGCCGACAGTCCGAAGGGGTCGCCCGCCGGATCGCGTCCTGCCCCAGTATCGCCTGAAGAACCCGGGGCGCCTTCCCGACACCTCAGCCGCTGCCAGCATTCAAGAACCACTGCCTCAGCCGTGTCCGGGCCATGCACCTGCAGCCACGCCGCGCCGTCCGGTCGGCAGCCCGCAAATGCCTCTGCAAACTGCTGCCGCGACACACTGTCACGTTCATCGTGGAGCAGGCGAAGATGTGGCTGAGTCAGCCCGGCAGCAGCTCTGGCCGCCGCACTGACAATCACACCTCCGAAAATCGCATCCGCCTGATCAGACTCCTGACCGGCGATGAGCAGATTCTGGCCGGTGGATTGTTTGAACGACACGCAGACGGGCGCTGCAATGGAGACAGGTTCGCCAATCCACAGCGGGAGCGAATCAGAGTCGTCGGGGGGATGTCCGGCGCGGAGCCTGTTGAGCGGTTCGCACTCTTCCAGACGTGGCGGAACGTTGCCCTCGAACACGAGCGTTCGTCCGGCGACGCCTGCGCCAGGTCGCTGCCGCAGCCCCCCGAGCATCTCTTCGCGACGATCTTCATCGAGCCAGGCAATCTGGAATGGATGATTGCCTTCCACCATCCCGTTGGCATCGTTGTAGATGGCTTCACCGGGGCGGCTGAGCAGCCTGGCGGCGGAGTTATCTTCGCTGAGGATCAGGTGGGCGTCGTTTTCGCTGCACTGCAATGCAATCCGCACCGCCACCTGGCCCAGCGTGCTTCGAGCCAGCGAATAGGCGCCACCCAGAGTCTGGGACCCCAGGACCGCATGAATTCCAAAGGCACGGCCCTGACGAATCAGACGGTCAAGGAGCAGTGCGGCCCGGGCCGATACCCTGTCCTCGGCGGTGAAGAATTCCTGAAACTCGTCGATCAGCAGGAGCAGTCGCGGGAGCACTTCGCGAGGGTACTCGCGGCGGAAGGACGGCACGTCCTGCACTCCCCGCTGACGAAACAACTCGCCGCGTTCCTGCAGAATCGCATCCAGTCGCTCAAGCACACTCAGACCAAATTCGCGGTCACTTTCAATGGCAATCACTCGCGCATGCGGGAGCCCGCAGGCCGCGTAGGCTCGAAATTCGACACCCTTCTTGAAGTCGATCAGGTAAAACTGAATCTCCTGAGGGCTGTAGTAGAGCGCCAGATTCGTGATCAGAATGTGCATCAGCGTGGATTTGCCTGAACCCGTCTTGCCGGCGATGAGCACGTGCTGGCTGGTTCCCCGCCCCAGCCGCAGAGACTGCAGCCGTGCAGCACCCGCACGCCCGATCGGCAGATCAATGCCCTCCGCTGTGCAGAGACTCCAGATGCCGTTCGCTTTCGGGGCAATGCGCGAGAACGACACTTCCACACGCCGCGCATCGCGGGATTGAGCACCGACTGAACGCACCAGAGAGACGTAGCCTGCCGCATCCGGTGGGGCCAGCGTGCGAAAGCTCACAGCGGCCCATCCTGTGTCCCCCGCAGCCGGCATAGCCCCCTCTGCGAATGCATCCGGGACCAGCCGACCGCCACGAACCTGCCACTGCAGACACCCCTCGCGAAGCACCGCCATATCAAAAGTTCGCGGCAGGAGCTGTTCGGGGGACCAGGTCATGAGCACGTGCACACCGCACCGCGCGCCGCTGGTGAGGATCCCCGACAGGTGACGACAGCTTTCTTCCGTGAAGCCCACCGGGAACCCGGCGATCACCACAAAGTGATACGGCTCCGCCACTTCCCCTGCCGCGGCGTTGTAATCCTCCAGCGTTTCGAATTCGCTGCGAAGATATGTCTGAAACACATTCTCCATGTGCTCCGTGACCTTCTGCAGCCGTTCGCGAATCTGAGTGGAGTCCGTCCAGATGCGGCTGTCAATGAGCAGCTCGTCGAAGTCGGCCAGATGCATCATGGCCGAAAAGGACTGTCCCAGGCCGCCGGGATCGATGAGCGTGAACTGCACGCGTCCGGGGATGACGGTGGTGAGCAGTCTCAGGAGCAGCAGGCGGAGAAAATCGAGAGCCGTTTCGCGGCCGGCAGCGTCGTGCTGCAACGCGATCGACAGGTCGGCAGGAAATCGGAGCAGCCCGGGAAACTGCAACGGCAGCTGCGAATCGGGGAATGGCTCCGTGAGCCTGGCCTGGGGGGGTGGCGGCTGAGGAAACTCGGCGGAAAACATGCCCACAGCCAGGTCCAGCGGGAGCTTTTCCGGAGGTGTCCAGCCACGCTCGATCAGCATCGTCCAGTCAGTGCACGCCGATCCACGGTCGGTGGACGTGGCCGCCAGAAGTCGGGCGGCAGCGAGTTCGTTGCGCCATTGTCCGACCATCGTGGCCAGTTCCAGATCGATCGCCTGCCGACGCGCAGCAGACTGCTGCTGCTGCGACTGCAGGTCGGTTCGCAGCTGAGTCTGCAGTTCCCGCTGCAGCTTTGCCTGTTCGTGCTGCAGCCAGCTGTCAATCTCAGTGGCTTCCTGCGAGGACGCGGAGGCGATGTCCGCCAGTTCCCGCTGCAGTGCTGTTGATTCTGCGCGACCGGTCGACTGCAGCTGGGTTTCCAGGGCGGCAATCGCAGCAGCAGCTGCGGCTTCCACGGCTTCAACACGCGCCTGGCGGCGCCGCGCGTTGTCCGCAGCCCACTGCTCTGCCGCCTGCTCCAGTCGCTTGAGTTCCTGGCGGCTCCTGGAACGCCACAGATCCGCTGCCGCCCGACCGTTGACCGCCTGCTGCAGCATGTCCTCGTACTCGCCGCGCAAACGGGACTGCACAACAGACAGCAGAATCAGCAGAAACAGAAAGGCAAATGCCGCTCCGATCAGACAGGAGATTCCAAACCACTGCCAGTCAGGCCTGCCCAGACCTGGATTGAGGAACAAAGAGAGGTCGGCTTTCAGCACCAGACTTACAATCGCAGCGGAAAGGAAAATCAGCAGCCCAAGGGCATACAGACGCACGCCCAGCACCCACTGCGGGAGCGTCAGGCGGTTCAGGCGGCCGGAACTGATCACGACCTGGTCGATCCATTCGAGTGCCTCTGTCCGGGCGGCGTCACGGGTGCGAGCCTGAATGGTGGCCGTCGGCTGGCTTTCATCGTGAGCTGCGTGGCAGGCTTCCAGGTAGTCGGCGGAAGCCTGCAGACGCGCGTCCAGATCCTCCAGACGCTGTTTGAGTGCCGCGTCCTGCGTTGCATAATTCTCCCGCGCCCGCTCTGCCTGACTGAGCGGTGAATCTTCGCGGTTTTCATCGAGCACTTCATTCAGGACCCAGAGGTCGTTCTGAAGTCTGGAACGCACTGCAGCAACCGCTTCACCGTGCTGATGCAGCCGATTCTGCTCACGGCCGGCGAAATTCTGCTGCAGCGATGTTCGCCGGGATTCCGCCGTCTGAGCCGCCTGGTCCAGACGCTCAGCCGCCTGCGACTCAAGCGCGCACGCCCCCGCCGACTGGCGAGCCGCGACGGATGCCCGCAGGGCGCTCTCCGCCTCCCGAGACTGCTGAGTGAGCTGTTCGAGGTCGAGTTGCAGATGACGGCAACGCGCCGCCACGGAAACGGCCCGAGCCTGAATGCCGGACAGCTCCCGGTACTGTCCAACCAGATTGCTCCGATTCTTCACATTGGATTGGTTTACCGCGGAATTCACTTGATTCTCCGGAATACCCGGTGCAGAGCGACGGAGGGCTGCCTGTCTGACGCAGCTTATCGATTTTCCGCCTCACATGGAAACGCGGAACCGCCCGTGACGTCGGCTGAAAACTCTGACAGATTTCCGCCTCCCCCAAGACCGCTCTCGCTTGACTCCAAACCGGAACCTGAGAAGCTGAAGGGGATTTCCGGGGGACAGACCGGTTCCCCCAAACCCACCTGCCACGCTCTCCCACCTGGAGTCTTCGGATGCGGTTTTCCGTTCCCGCCCCCTCCCAGCGGCTTTCACTCAGCTTCGCTGCGGTTTGTCTGTTCACCGCCATTACTCTGGCCGCCCCCGTTATCGCTCAGGAACTTAAACTGCAGCCCGGTGAGCACATTGCCGTCATCGGCAATACACTTGCCGATCGACTGCAGCACGATGGCTCCCTCGAAGCCCGCCTGCATTACCATCTGCCCGGACACAAACTGGTGTTTCGCGATCTGGGTTTCAGCGGCGACTCACTCACCGAACGCCCCCGGTCCGATAACTTCGGTTCTCCCGATGACTGGCTGAATAAAGTCAAAGCCGATGTGATCATCGCCTGCTTTGGCTACAATGAATCGTGGGGCGGCGAAGCCGGTGTCCAGCAGTTCCGGCAGCAGCTGGACGCCTTTATCTCGCACACGCAGTCCCGGAAGTATAACGGTCGCTCCGCTCCCCGTCTGGTGCTCTGCTCACCCGCATTCTTCGAAAATCTCCGGCTTCCGTGGCTTCCGGAAGGCAGCCTGCAGAATCGCAATCTCGAACTTTACACCGCCGCCATCCGTGACGTGGCTGCCTCCGCCGGCCTCCCGTTTGTGGATCTCTTCAAAGCCACCCGCGATGCCGCTGCAGTCGTCAACTTCGACGCCAGCCCGGCACGCAATCTCGACGGAATCACTCGTGATCGTTTCGGCAAAGACTTCCCGGAAAAACTGACCGATGGCGCCGTGGTCATCCCGGCTCTGACCATCAACGGGGTGCATCTCACCGAATTCGGCAACGATCTCGTTGCCGAAACGATCATCAGCACCGTGTTCATCCCCGGGGCCCCCAAACCCGACCTGAAACGGCTGGAAGCCATCCGCAGCGCTGTCCTCGCAAAGAATCTCATCTGGCACAACGTCTACCGCGCCACCGATGGATACAGTGTCTTCGGCGGACGCTCCGGACTGCAGTTCGTCGATGGACAGACTAATTTCGTTGTGATGCAGCGGGAACTGGAAATTCTCGAAGCCATGGCCGCGAATCGGGACGCTGTCATTCACGCCGCCGCCAATGGACAGACCATCACCCCGGACGACGGCAACCTCCCCAAACCACTCGAAGTCAAAACCAACAAACCCGGAACCCTCGAAGGGGGCCGACATGTGTTCCTCGGCGGAAAGGAAGCTGTCAAAAAAATGACGGTCCACTCCGGCATGGAAGTGAACCTCTTCGCCTCCGAAGAAATGTTCTCAGATCTTGTCAACCCCGTGCAGTCCGCCGTCGATGCCGATGGCCGACTGTGGGTCGCAGCCTGGCCCACCTATCCACACTGGAATCCGCTCGAAGCGATGAATGACAAGCTGCTGATCTTCCCTGACGACAATGCAGACGGCGTGGCTGATCGGTGCATCACATTTGCCGATGGACTGCACAATCCGACCGGATTTGAGTTCTGGAATGGCGGCGTTCTCGTGGCCATGGCCCCGGATATCTTCTTTCTCAAGGACACCGATGGAGATGATCGCGCCGATATTCGGCAGCGGATCTTCCATGGACTCGATTCCGCAGATACGCATCACACTGCCAACGCGTTCACCATGAGCCCCGGCGGGAAGTTCTATTTCTCCCGCGGAATCTTCCACGCCGAAACCTTCGAAACTCCCTGGGGACCCGCCAAACGCTTCGGAACCGGTGGCACCGGTGTCTACGAATGGGACCCCGTCACCTTCGACATCAACTTCCACTTCCCCATCGGCCCCAATCCCCACGGCGACGTGTTCGATCAGTGGGGCAATCAGTTTGCTACAGATGGCACCGGCGGAACCGGGAATCACATCGGTATCCCCGGCCGCGGGGCCCCCGGACAGCTCTATGACAAACGCGTCCGGCCCGTCCCCGCCATCTGCATTCTTGACAGCGGTCGCTTTCCTGCCGCCAATCGCGGCAATCTGCTCATCGCCAATGTAATCGGCTTCCAGGGAGTCACTCAGTATCAGTTCGAAAAGCAGGGGGCCAGCTTCTTCGCGAAGGAAGTTGAACCCATTGTGTATTCGTCCGACCCCAGCTTCCGTCCCAGTGACCTGGAAATCGGTGGTGATGGCGCCCTTTATATCCTCGACTGGCAGAACCCCATCATCGGCCACATGCAGCACAACCTGCGCGACCCCAGCCGCGATCATCTGCACGGTCGTATTTATCGTGTCGTCACAAAAGATACCCCGCCTGTCGCCACCGTCACCCTGGCCAAAGCCGATATCCGCACCGTGGTGCGTACGCTCGCCTCCGATACTCTCTCCGAACGCAGCCGCGCCCGCAGCGAAATCACCGAACGACCACCCGCTGAAACACTCGCTGCACTCCGCGAATGGACCGCCGGCATGGATCCCTCCAAAGCCAGCGACGCTCGCAGCCTCGTCGAAGCCCTCTGGGTTACCCAGCAGCTCCGCCAGGTCGACGAAAAACTTCTGCAGACGCTCCTGACTTCCCCATCCGCCGATGCACGCGCCGCTGCCGTTCGCGTCATCCGGGACCTCGCCCGCGATGTCGCCGTTCGCTCCGCCTCCCCGAACGCCACCGCCGCCGCTCCCCGGCCCGCCGACGCCATCCCTGTTGTGCTCGATGAAAAACAGCCCGCAGCTGATGTGGCCCGCTGGGAAGAACACCTCGTGAGGCTCGCTGCAGACCCCGATCCGCAGGTCCGCGCAGATGCCGTCGTCGCTGCCACCTTCACCCGCGGCCCGCTCGCCGCCGAAGTCCTCTTTGCTGCCATGCAGACAGAACAGGACCAGCAGCTCAGCTTTGTGATTGACCAGGCACGAGGAATTCTGAATCCTGATCAGGTCATCCGCAATGCACTCGCCGCCGGCAAAAAACTCTCCCGCAACGCCGAAGCCTTCGCCCTCTCCAGCGCCGCTGTCGATGATCTGCTCAAAATGGACAAAACCGAAGGCGTTTATCGCGCCATCCTCACACGCGAAAACGTCCCCGCAGACATCCTCCAGGCATCACTCGCCGGACTCGCCGGACTCCGCGGAGTCCCCGAAACCGAAGAACTCTTCACCCTCATCGAAGACCTCAATGCCCGCGCCAGTGTCAACGTGCTCAACAGCCTCAGTCGACTCCTCGCCGCACAGCCCGCTGAGCAGCTCGTTCGCGTCCGCGATCGCATCGCCCGACTGGCTGCCTCCGCCCGCTCCACCGAAACCCGCCGCGTCGCCATCGCCACATGGATCAGCGCTGATGGAAATGCGACCTCCGTGCTGGAGGCTGTCCGGTCGGGCAGCATCACCGTGGAAGATGTTCTGCGATCTGTCTCCCTCGTGTCCTCACCGACTGCCCGTCAGTCACTCTTCGATCCGCTCGCCGCACTCATCCCCACACTCGCCGGCTCCCGCGGCGCCGCACCTCTTGCAAAACCCGGTCTGCAGGTTGACTTCTTTGCACCCAACCCGCCCAACGTCGCACGCGAAACACTCGCTGCAGCCAAACCCGCAGCCACCGGTACGGCCGTCACAGTCACCATGGATCAGCCCGTGCTCAAAACCCGCGATGGCTTCGCCCTGCGATTCGCCGGACAGATTCAGATTCAAAAGCCCGGAAAGTACAACTTCTTCCTCAGCTCCGATGATGGTTCCCGATTCTACCTCGACGGCGAACAGCTGATCGATAACGACGGACTTCATGGCATGGTCGAAAAACGCGGGACCGCCACGCTCGATACCGGACTGCACGAAATTCTCGTCACCTACTTTGATAACGGCGGTGGCGATGGACTCGGATTCGACTGGGCTGGTCCCGGCATTCCCCGACAACCCGTCCCCGCAGACGTCCTGAAGTCTGCTGCCGCACAGACCGTTCAGGATCTGGGCATCACCGCACTCATGTCACTCCCCGGACGCGAAGCCGACAAGGCCACTGTGCTTGCCGGACTACTCAAGGATGCCGCCTCCCTGCAGACGTCACTTGCGGCCGCCGCTGCACTTCCTCCTGAAGCCTGGAATGCCACCACGGCTGCGCTCGCTGCGAACGCCGCCGTCACAGATCTGGCCGCCCGTGAACCCCGCGAACGCAACTCAGATGCCGCCCAGCCCGCACTGAAGCTGGCGCAAGCCGTTCGCACCCGGCTCGATGCCGGCCCACTGCAGCTGCACGATCGCAGGCTGTCCGAAATCGTGGTCCCCCTGATCACACTCGGCACCGTCCGCGAACGTATGATCTATGACCGCGAAATGCTGGTCGTGCAGGCCGGCCGCCCAATCGAAATCCGCCTCACAAACACTGACAATATGCCGCATAATCTCGCAATCGTAAAGCCCGGCAGCATGGCTGAAGTCGGTGAGCTCGCTGAAGCCACCGGTCGCGATCCCGATGCAGCCGCTCGCCACTTTGTGCCCAAATCCGACAAAGTCCTCGCTGCAGGCAAACTCGTTCAGCCAGAACAGTCCGATTCACTGTTCTTCGAGGTTCCCAGGGAGCCTGGCATCTATCCTTACGTCTGCACCTATCCCGGACACTGGCGACGCATGTACGGCGCCCTGTATGTGGTGGCGGACCTCCCGGCGTGGGAAGCAGACCCTGCTGCCGCACTCGCCGCCACGACGCTCAAAATCCAGGATGATCTGCTCCGGTATCTTGGTCGCAACACCGAATGGCAACTCTCTGACCTGCAGGGGGACGCCATGCACCTGAACCACCGCGCCAACCAGTACGCCGTCGGCAAACAACTGTTCACCGCCGCCTCCTGCGTCGGCTGCCACAAACTGGCCGGGCAGGGGCAGAATGTCGGACCGGATCTGACAAAACTTCCCGCTGAATACTCCAGAACCGATGTGCTCGAACATATCCTCAACCCATCAAAGAAAATCGATCCGAAATACCAGTCGAAGATCATCACACTCAACTCCGGTAAAGTCGTGACGGGGCTTGTCATCGAGGACACGCCGAAAAATCTGAAAGTCGTCGATAATCCGCTCGCTCCGGATAAGGCCGTCGTCATCAGCCGGACTGAAATCGAGGAAGTCGCAGCATCCGATGTCAGCATCATGCCCAAAGGAGTCCTCAATAAACTCACTCGCGAAGAAATCTTCGATCTGCTCGCGTTCGTGCTCGCCGGTGGCGATGCGAAAAATCCACTGTTCGCTGAACATCATGACCACGAGAAAAAATGAGGAGTGGCCGATGAAACGCTGTCTCTTTTCAAACTCCGCACCGCCCGCTGCCGTGCTGTTCATGACGCTCATGCTGGTGTCGCTGGCAGGCTCGCTCTCAGCAGTCGCCTCGGACTGGCCTGCCTTCCGCGGGAGCGACGGACAGGGCACTGTCCCCGCCGGCAAATATCCGCTGGAATGGTCGTCAGGGGCGGGCATTGCCTGGCAAACACCCCTCCCAGGGGCCGGTGCGTCATGTCCCGTGATCTGGAAGGACCACATCTATCTCACTGCCTACACCGGTTTCTTCGTACCGGATCAGCCCGGTGGCTCCCAGGCAGATCTCAAACGCCATCTGCTCTGCCTCGACCGCAAAACCGGTCGGCAACTCTGGCAGCAGGACATCCCTGCAAAACTCCCGGAAGAAGAACGCATTCGTGATCACGGCTTCGCCGCCAGCACTCCTGCCGTGGACGACAGACAGATTGTCTGCTTCTTCGGCAAAACGGGAGTCATCTCGTTTGACCACAAGGGCAAGCAACTCTGGAAGGCCGAGGTCGGCGACAGAACGCACGGCTGGGGCAGCGCCGCTTCCCCCGTCCTCTGGAAAAACCTCGTCTTCATCAACGCCAGCGTCGAGAGCGATTCGCTGTACGCACTCGATGCCCGCACCGGTCGTGAAGTCTGGAAAGCCGACGGAATTCGCGAAGCCTGGAACACACCCCATATCGCCAGTGGCCCCGGAGGCCGCGAAGAACTCATCGTCGCCTGCCAGAAAAACCTCCTCGCCTTTCAGCCCGCCTCCGGTCAGCCACTCTGGAGCTGCGCAACCGACATTACCTGGTATATGGTCCCAAGTGCTGTCAGTCATAATGGCACCGTGTACTGCCTCGGTGGACGTTCCGGAGTTGCCGGACTGGCCGTCAAAACCGGAGGAAGCGGTGATGTCACCTCCAGCAAACGACTCTGGACCAGCATGAAAGGCTCGAATGTGACCTCTCCCGTCTACCACGACGGACACCTGTACTTCATGCATGAAAGCCGCGGCATCGCAATGTGCCTCAAGGCCGATACAGGGGATGTGGTGTACGAGCAGCGCATGGAACGCGCAGGACAGGTGTATGCCTCAGCACTGCTGGCAGGCAACCGCATCTACTACATCACTCGGGACGGCCGAACCTTTGTCGTGGAAGCCTCCCCCGAATTCCGACTCCTCGCCACCAGCGATCTTCGTGATGGTTCCATGTTCGATGCCGCGCCAGTTCCCGATGCCAACGCGGGACGACTCCTGATCCGCTCCAGCAAAGTCCTCTACGCTGTCGGAAAATAATTCGAAACGATTGCCTGACCTCGGCTGAGGAGCCTGATCGTGACTGCACTCACTCAGAAACTGCCCTTCACTGCGACTGTGCTTCGCACAACTGGCCCTGCCGTTCCACAGCTCAGTGTGCTGCTGCAGACATTCATGCTGATGTTTCTGTTTCTGCTGCGGCCCGCAAAATGCGCAGTCGCTGACGACATCCGCCATTCCATGCTTGTCCTGGGTAACCGGACAGCAATTCTCGATGAAGACGGCAAGTCAGTCTGGGAAGCTGCCGGCGGTTCCCGTGACGGCTTCGTGCTGCCGAGTGGCAATGTTCTTGTCGCCTGGGCCGATCGCATCGAGGAACTCACGCGCGACGGTCAGGTCGTCTTCAGCCGACACCTGTCTGCACCCAATCGCGAAGTGGGTACCGTGCAGAGGCTGTATAACGGTCACACCCTGATGACGGAACTGGGCCCCAAACCACGGTTGCTGGTTGTCAACCAGGCCGGCGATGTCGTTCAGGATGTGCCATTGCAGCCGGAAACCGAGAACGCCCATATGCAGACTCGCATGGCCCGACAACTGCGGAACGGCAACTTCCTGGTGCCGCATCTGCTGGCGTTCGCAGTGCGCGAGTACACGCCCGATGGTCGCGTCGTCCGCACACTTCGAACCGATCTGGATTCAATCGGTGGTCGCCCTGCTGAAAACTGGCCGTTCACTGCCATTCGCCTGGATAATGGCCACACCCTCGTCTCCCTGACTCACGGAAACAAGGTTGTCGAGCTGAATACTCAGGGCGATATCGTGTGGAAGGTCGACAACACCGATGTCAAAGAACTCTTTCGCGACCCCTGCGGCTGCCAGCGCCTGGCAAACGGCAACACCGTGATCGGCAGCCATGGAGCCAGCCAGGGGATTTCCATGGTTGAAGTGAACCCCGACCGCCAGATTGTCTGGACGAGCGACCATCCTCTGGCCGCAGGTGTTCACTCGTTCCAGATCCTGACCACCAATGGCGTTCCGGAACCCGGCATGCCGCAGAAATAGACGCCCCGCCTTTCGCGAAGCCTGTGTCAGCGATGATCGGAACCGGATCGACGACAGGCTCGGCGGATGGAGGAAGCGGTCTGAAGCGTCTCTGGACGTCCGGCTTCCGTGACAAACCTGCGGCGGAAGTTTCTGACCAGATCCAGCCACGTTTCGAGGCTGCAATCCAGACGTGTGAGGATTGCATCGAGCTGCGCGGGGATTTGGCCGGGCTTGTCCCGCCGCAGCTGACGACCGGTCCAGTCGACCAGTTGGAGGTATTGGTCGAGCGACATGAACAGACAGCCGCGGTTGGTGAGTCGCCGAGCGGTGCTGTGGTGGTGGGGGGCCTGTTGGGCAGGTTCAAGGGAAATGGGGGCGAGCCAGCCGGCCTGAGGACCGTGTTCGGCCTGGATGACGTGAGCGGCCGCGGAAAGGGCAGATGTGGCCGCCTGACGGTCGACGATACGGTCCTGGAGGCTGGTGAAGTCACTGGTTTCGGGCGTTTCTGCGACCGCAGCCCGGATGGGATTGAGATCAACATAGGCCAGGCAGGCGGCAATGGCGGTTTCATCGAGCAGTGGCTGCGCTTTGAAGCGGGCTTCCCAGAAGTGGCCGGTGAGATCATCTTCGCGGTTGGCACGTTTGGCGATGGGCTCGGAAATGCACTTCATGAACCACGAAACACTGCTGAGCCGGCGACGCTTGTCGGCCAGGCCCGCGGCATTGTTTTTGATGTGGTTGAGCTCTTCAGTGGTGGGATGTTCGGGAAGCCCGTCGCGGGTGCGACGCTGAGGAAACAGGGTCCACCAGCGCAGAGCAACCTGGTCGTCGGACCAGGTCGATGAGATATCCGGGCGAGTGCGGATCACAAGATGCATGTGGTTGGCCATTATGGCATAGCCGAGCGTTTCAATGGCAAAGATGCCAGCCAGTTCTTCGAGTCGACTGCGTATCCATTCGCGGCGATGAGAATAATCGCGTCCCGCCCTGCGATCACGCCCGCACAGATGACTGCGCCGCACACAGCGACTGATGGTGTGAAACACCTGTACATCAGTTTCAGAAAAGATTTCCCGACGTTTCACTCGCGGCATCACAACCCCCTTTCGAACAGTGTTTCGACCAGTATAACCCCAAACTTCCGCATGTCAAGGTGCATGGCACCTCGACGGGGATTTGCATGTCAAGGTGCATGGCACCTCGACGGGGATTGACGTGGCACCTTGACGGGGATTTGGGGGCGGATTTGCGAAAAATCCGCTTTCCGGAAATGGTCGTTTCCGACCTCCTGCTGCGTTGTTGCAGCCGGATGCCCTGTGGTTTGCTGGAACCTTTACCTTTGATGGCGTAAAGTTCCCTGCGTGGTTTCATTCGTGGACGGCGGGGTTGAAGGCACCCATGGACGATTTTCTGCAGAGGCTCTTTGAAACCGGCGACATGCTGCTGCCACGGCGCATGGATTCCTCTGGTTCCGGTGCGGCCATGGAACTGCTGGTGAAATTCGAGTCAATATGGCGTTGCAGTTGGCCGGGTTCGCCGCCTGACTTTCGCTGCGATGTGGCCCTGGCCGCCTCCCAGGTGCTCATGTCCATGTTCCAGGCGGTGGTCTTTCGCGACCTGGAACTCTCTGAAAGTCGGCAGGCGGTGGTGGTCGCGGGGTTGGCAACGGGAGATGTTGTGATCCCGGATCCGGCGATGCATTACAGTGTGGATCTTCTGTTTCAATTCCTGCCGCAGCTCCTTGATCGCGCGAAGCGGGTGTCGCCTTCGGACGGCCTGATTGCACTGCTGCTGGACATTCTGCAACCGTGGCCGCTCTCTTCTGTGGGTGTTGCCGAACTCACCACTCATTCACCGTGTCCAGCTCGTCTGCAGATTCTTTCCGATCATCCCTCGCTCTGGCAGATGTACGTCGATCGTGTGTTACAGCGGGGTGACCGGGGGTGTTTGCAGCATTTGCCGACAGCGCGGGCGATATCGGCGGCGATTGGTCCATTTGACTGGCTCAGCGGGCATCTGAACGACCACCTGCCATCGCTGGGTGGGGCCTTGAATTCTGAGGGAGATCGACCTGGTGAATGAACAGCTGCAATCTGCTCTGCTTACGGCCGGTCGCGTCCAGCGGGAGTTGCTGGAGGTGCTGCGGCAGGAGTATGTGGGCAAGGATGAAGTCATCGATTTGCTGGGCATTTGTCTGGTGGCCGGAGAGAATCTGTTTCTGCTGGGGCCTCCGGGAACGGCCAAGAGTGCTCTGGTGCGATCACTTTCTTCCCGGCTGCAGGGGCGGGTCTTCGATTACCTGCTGACGCGTTTCACGGAACCGTCTGAGCTTTTCGGGCCGTTTGACATTCGCAGGCTTCGGGAGGGCGATCTGCTGA
Source organism: Planctomycetota bacterium (assembly GCA_046074585.1). Taxonomy (GTDB): domain Bacteria; phylum Planctomycetota; class Planctomycetia; order Planctomycetales; family Planctomycetaceae; genus SXXK01. The sequence goes on from JBJTOM010000550.1 coordinate 14,746, forward strand.
CGAACACGGAGGGGATGCTGCCGGAGGCCGACATCATCTTTCTGGATGAACTGCTCAACGCCAACAGCGCCATTCTGAACAGCCTGCTGATGGCGTTGAACGAGCGAGTTTTTCGTCGTGGCCGGGAGACTCGCCGGCTGCACTCCGTACTGACGGTGGGTGCCAGCAATCGACTCCCGGAAGACGACACGCTGGCCGCATTGTTTGATCGGTTTCTGCTGCGTGTGCGGTCCGACAACGTCCCCCCTGAAATGCTCACCACGCTGCTTGAAGCGGGCTGGCAGCTGCAGCAGCCGGCGGTTCTCTGCGAGCGGGCTGAGGAGACAGGGCAGACGACACCGCGGATAACGATTGACGAGCTGCGATCGATGCAGGCTGGCATACCACTGATTGATCTCGGTCCATCGCGGGCCGCTTATGCGGGACTCATCAGCCGCCTGCGGCATGCGGGCCTGGCGATTTCTGATCGTCGCGCCATTCGGCTCCAGCGACTGCTGGCAGCCAGCGCGATGATGTGTCAGCGGGTGACGGTGGACGTCTCGGATTTCTGGGTGCTGCGTTATATCTGGGACACCCTTGCGCAGGTGGACGTACTAGCGAAGATCGCGAATGACGCGCTCCGGTCACAGACTGGCACT
>JBJTOM010000551.1:0-9202 GCA_046074585.1 Planctomycetota bacterium
CTTTGCGTCTTTGCGCCTTTGCGTGAGACCAACAGTTCTGACGACAACCGGCAGCGGAAGAGACGTCAACTGACAGGAAGAGCAAAATACTCCAGCTTTCCCATTCTCACGCCGTTTCACCATCCCAGCTTCGCCCTCCCGGCTGGACGCCAGGCACCAGCGGATTGAGTTTTGCAGGAACCAGCCAGCGGACAGGCGTCCGCTGGCGGGCCGTTTTTACTTACCGGAGCCTGCTGGTGCCCCAACCGCTTCAGCACCCTGCGGTGCGACCGGAGCTGGCGGGACGGGTTCGCCCGGATAGTCAAACTCTTCCCAGGGATTCAGGCTATAGTTTTCGAGTGTCTTCGGCGAATCTGCATCGCTCATGGTGTGATACAGCGCTGCCAGCTGACGGACACGAGTTTCTCCGTATTCGGTGACGACGCGGAACAGCTGGGCTTTGGCGCGTGGCACATCACCTTCTTCCAGCCGCACAATCGCCTGCAGAAACGCGCTTTCGGCCCGCAATTCGTTGAGTGTCGAGATCTGCTGTCCCATTCCCGCGGTGTGGACGAATGGCCAGACAGGCAATTGGCCGTTGAACTGCAGATTGACGTCACCGACGAGGGGCAGCGAGAAGAGCGCCGTGGACCAGTTGCCAGGGCGGTTGGCTTCGCGGTCCACGAACGTGAGCTCATTATTGAGTGTTTCTGCGGCGAGCGGATAGTCGCCCATGCAGAGTTGTGAAATGGCGACCGGGAGTTGCCAGTTGGTGCCTGCAAACTGCTGGGGTTCCTTCATGGCCAGCTGATTAACTCGGAGCAGCAGCTGGTGGGCGGCTTCCAGTTCTCCGAGTTCCAGGAGGAGCATTCCCTTGAGCACCTGAGCGGGAGGCACACCTTCGAGCAGCGCTGCTTTTTCCTCGAGCCCGTTGAGTGCTCGCCGGGGCCGGCCGGCGGAATTTGCAAGTGCTGCGGACATCAGCGTTTCGCGGGCCTCTTCGGCGTTGACTTCGTCGAGTGCAGCGGCTTCGTCGGTGTCCTTTTTGGCTTGCTTTCTGGCTTCCAGCAGGGCCTCAGCATTGGCCTGTTTCTGCTGGTCAATCTGGCGGTCAAGTTCTGCATCGGATTCCAGCAGCAGATCTTCAAGATCGCGTTTCTGAGCGAACCGTTGAGTGCGGTACTCTTCGAACTGATCTCTGACCTCATCCGGCACATCGAGGGTCTCGACGATTTCGAGCCATTTTTCGAGTACTTCCAGCATCAGATCGCGGCGCTGCATCCGCTCGTACATCGCCAGCAGCCCTTCCCAGCCTCTGAGTTCTTTGGGTTCGAGGCGGACGGCCTGGCGGTAGGCGGAAACAGCCTGAATGGACCGCAGTTGTCTGAGCCGCGGGCTGGCATTCGGGCCTCCCACCAGCTGTTCAATCTCTGACAGCTGCTGGTATGCGTAGCCCAGGGAGAGCCATGCGCCCACATCATCCGGGGCGTGATCGTCATCGAGTGCCACGTTGAGCTGGCGAATGCCGAGTGTCAGCAGGGCGATGGAATTGAGCGCCTTGGGAATGTTCTGCGGCTGACTTTCGGCAAGCTCCAGATAGTGCATCGCCTGTCGCCGGGCCGCCGTCATATAGGGCCGCGTGCGATAAATCCAGCGATCATAGAAGCTTCGGGAGGGCGTGAGGCTGCGAAGGGTGAGCGGGGCCGGCTGGGCGCTGCGAAAGGCTCGATCGACAAAATTCGGGAGCTTTTCGGCGAGCTGTTCCGGGGTGGTCTGAGGTGGAAACTTCTGCATCACAGCGGCAGAGGGCTCGATGCTGATCGGCAGAAATTCGCCGCCGGCCACCAGGGTATTGATCGACTGATAATCCGGATTTCCCGGCGGCGCCAGCCGGACCATGATGTGCGTAATGCGGTAGTCCTCCAGAAGTTTGCGGGCTGCAGCGAGCGACTTCTGCTGTTCAGCGAGAATTCGGTCTTTTTCCTTCGGATCTGACGTTTTGGGAGCTTCCGGTGGGGGACGCAGGAGTGATCTGCGAACGTCGCCGTGGTACCTGAAAATCGGATTGGCAGCCGAACTGAAGGGCAGCACGCGACTGTCAACGAAACTCTTTCGACCATTCCAGATGAGCAGATCACCCTGTTCGAGCCGTGTGTGCAGCACTCGAGCTTCAGGGTCGAGCGACTGGATCTGCGAAGACAGGGTGTCGACCGTCACCTGAGTCTCGGGATCAAAGCCAAATCCCAGCGGAGCGGCTCCGGGCAGACGCGATGTCACCACTGCAAACGCCAGCACCGCCAGGGCCAGAACCGTTGCGGCGCGGCCTCCGCGGGAAAAGAGCAGTTCACTGGATTCGACCGTGTAGGTCATCGAAAATGTCCGACGGTACCAGTCCTGCGCTGTCACGCCGGCAGCAGTCGCGGCTACGATCGCAGCCGCCGGCAGTTCGTGCATCGCCAGCAGGCACAGGAGCAGCATGCCAAGGACCGCGAACAGATAACCCGCGTCCCGGACGGGGCGTCCTGAGATGATGGCCACGGGGAGTAGAGGCAGTCGCAGCAGTCCACGCAGAAACGTCACAAACACCGACCCCCGCACCGGCTCCGGCAGGTCGGAGCCCAGCGAAATGCAGAGAATCACCACAGCCAGCAGCAGCAGTGAAACACCGGCAATGTGGGTGTGATCGTACAGTGCGATCGCGTCGGGGTTCACCAGGCAATAGAAATCCAGCCGGTCATCCAGAGTCGCCGCAGACCGGGCAACCAGGTCCTTCTGCTCACGCATTGCAGGATATTCGCGTGTGTACAGCGAGAGCGGGGAAAAGATTGAGGCGGTCGGAAAGGGATTCGCCAGCAGTGCGGCCACCGAGAGTCCAGCGGTGGCCAGCAGAGAGGCCGGGAGTCGTTCCTGGGACGCCCCGGAACGAATCAAACCCCGTCGCTGAACGGCTGTGCCGGTGGCATAGGCCACAATCACAAACGCGCCCACCCAGGCCCGCGGATCGAAGTTGCACCAGATGGCCACCAGCAGCGGCAGCTTCCAGTCCAGTCCCCGGGCCGTCCCCAGTCGATGCCCGGTCAGCAGCCGCATCGTGAGTGTCATTCCCGCAATCGAAATCAGCTCGTGAGCCGGAATGTAGTCCTGAGCACAGGCCACCACGGCCAGAGCCGCACAGATGGAACTGAACCACGTCGGCAGACCGGGAATGGAGATGCGGGTGAGCAGCCAGGTGGAGAGCACTGCGATGAACACTTTGAGCGATGTCAGGCCGTAGGGACCACCCACCGACCAGCACACAGACACCAGATGATCGAACAGCCAGCCGGCGTTGGAAACGTTGCGTCCTTCCATCGTCAGCGAGAGCGGATCTGTGCGGGGTGGCAGGAACCCCGACTTCAGCATCAGCGCGCCGGAACGGATGAGTACCAGTGGTTTGGTGTCACTGATGCAGGTGAAGGCCATCAGAGCCGCGAGGCAGACAACCGCCCAGCGAAGCATGAAGTCCCCCCGAATCGCCTCTTCCTCCACCAGTTCCGGCGTGAGCGGCTCATCCTCAGGCAGCTCGTCTTCGTAGTCTCTGCGGTCGGGATTGTCGAAATCGTCGGAAAAGGCAGATTTCTTCACGGGCGTCCCGCTGAGTTCGGGAGCCGGTCCGGGACCTTTCCGGGGATCATCACTGACAGAATCGTCACTGGAAGCGTCTGGAGCGCTGGCCATGAATTTCGGTCTCTTAAAAAGTACGGTTTCCACGGGTGCCAGGGCGGCGTGTTTGGTGTGAACGCACGCTCCAGCCTGGAAGGATACGGCTGGATGGGCTCTGGCGTTGGGGGAAATTGACTCAGGCGATCATCCTTGCCACAGATCTTCGGCCGCGTCGCCCTTTTGTTCCCACTGTGGCTGTCTTCCGGCGAAATCCATCCCGGATGCCCCGCCACAGATTACCAGTCATCGACGTTTGGGGCGGAAAAAACGCAGGAGCAGCAGAAACACCCCCAGAGCCGGGAGAGCGAACTTCAGGCGACTGGCGTAGTACGCGGCAACCGCCAGCAGCAGCAGGCGGCCGGGTGTGAGCACCGCCCAGGCGGCGCGACGCCCACCCGAAGGAAAACACAGCCACAGCGAACCAAACACAATCCCGATTCGCATCGCGGCCGCCGGCCAGACAGCATCCGGAGTCGCAAAGATGAAGCCGGAAACAGCCGTCACACCGCAGATCAGCGTCACCAGCCCCACGCGCCGACGACGCTGCAGAAGTTCATCGCCCCGAACGATCGCAGTGTCCTTCGCCATGCTTCGCTCCTTCACGCCACCGTCTCTGCGGTCGCATCTTCACGACCGGAGAATCGGGGTGGCCAGAGCACCAGCAGGAACACAATTCCCAGCAGCGGAGCCAGTCCGACAATTGCCAGACCTTCATCAAAGGACTTCGTCTGGTCCACCACGCGACCAAACACCTTCTGCAGCCAGGAAGACACCAGCCAGCCGAGTGCTCCCAGCAACCCGCTGGTCTTGCCCATGTGCCGAAGACTGGCGTCCTGGGACAAGGAATAGTAGCAGGGGAAGAGTCCCAGCGATCCGGCGGCGACAATCAGCAGGACCGCGTAGAGCGGAACACCCAGCGGGAGCTGTGAGGCGATGACAGTGGTGGCCGTGAGCACTGCGCAGGCCAGATAGATGAGCACCCTGGACGCGTGTGTGTTGAAGCCCAGCCGCCCCAGCCAGAGTGCTCCGGCCCCCGCCGCAAGACACCCCACATCGGCAGCAAAATAGTAGGCCGAATTAAAGAACAGGGCCTCCTGTTCAGGAGCCCCGCGGCCATCCTGCAGAAACAGCGGAAGCCAGGCACGAATCAGCTGCCAGGTGATATTGAGCGAAATCACGATCGGCACAAGCGCCCAGAACCGGACGTTGCAGACACATTCTTTCACCCAGTCGCCGAGGCCCGCCCGGGAAGCCTCACCATCCTCGTGCACTGCCAGTCCGGCGGCCGGCAGATCCCCGGCACGAATCGACGCCATCCACAGGGCCAGCCAGACAGCCCCAAAGGAACCGATCACAAAAAATGGCAGCCGCCAGATGCCCGGGTCCGGACTGCCGACCACCATCGCCTGGATCAGGAGCGGCGTGACGATGGCCCCGATAGCGCCGCCACTTTGCAGCACACTGTTGCTCATCAGACGACCACTGCCCTGCTGAATGATCCGCGTGGTGCGGAGAGCACAGGGCCAGTGCCCCGCCTCGAAAAACCCCAGCAGGATGCGACAGTAAAGGAGCGATCGGAAATCGTTGCAGAATCCCGTGAGCAGTCCGATGAGAGACCAGAGCAGCAGCACGACCGGGTAAAGCCAGCGGACGGAGTAGCGATCCGCCAGCATGCCGAAAAATACGGAACCGGCCGCGAACGCTACGCCGAAGCCGAATTCCAGTTCTCCGTACTGCTCGTTGGAAAGACTGAACGCATCTTTGATACGCTGGGAGAGGTTGGCGAGTGTCTGGCGGTCCATGTAGTTGAGCATGGTGGCCAGGAGCAGGAGCAGACTGATCCACCAGGCCCAGGAGGAGCCTCGCGGGAGCCTGTCGGGTGTGGAGTCGCCGGACTCTTTCGGGACACCGTACGGAGAACCTGACATGTGCAGTGGCCCTGTGGGAATGTGCGAACGAGGCGCTTCCTGATTTCAGCGTGCGCCAGCGGTGGCGAAGGCCTGTCCCAGCTGCGCGGCGGATGCGGAGTAGGTGTTCTGCAGGGCTTTCCCGACGTCGGGGTCTTTTCGCAGCTGGCCGGTGAAGGCCTGGAACCGCTGCATGCCGCCCTGACTCATCAGGAACCTGACGAGCAGGTAACCGACATCGGTGACTTCGTCAGGAGCGAATGTGCCGTCAGCAAAGAGCCGGGCGGGATCAGTGATGGTTGCGAGCGACCTGGCGGCACGGGCAGGAATGGCCTTCGTATAGGGGGAGTCGGATTCGAGTCCGGCTTCGGTGAGGCCGAAGCCCTGTTTGAGCCATTCCGGGAGCGTGGCGCCGTCGCGGGTGAGGTAGGTTTGGCTGATGAGGGAATTCAGGAGTTGTGGGGCAGCGAGCGATGTGTCGGTGGCTGTGTCACCCACGTCGTGCATGGCGACGTAAGCGGTTTCGAAGTTGGCGTTGATCACGGAATGACCGGACACGGCTTTGGGTGTACGGCGGTTGGTCATCAGCACGGTGTTGAACTCTTCGTAATCGAAACGTTCGCTGGTGATGAAGAGGATGAGTCGCCCGCGGAACGGTGTGGCATTGCCGGGGATGGGAAACTTGCCGCGGAGTTGTGTGAGGTGTGCTTCGGCGGATTCGCTGAGTTCTTTCAGGCGGGCTTCGTCGACGGAACCGTGCAGGTGAAAGTTGGCGGTGGTGACAGTGACCCCGGTGGAGCGGGGTGAGACGCGTTTCCAGATGGCCTGGGCCTGTTCAACGCGCCGGGCTTCGAAGTCGGCATCGGACATGGCGGCGAGCTTTGCGGCTTCGATTTCGGCATCAGTGGGTACGATGCTGCGGAGCGGCGCTTTGGGATCGGGGCCGTCGAATTTCGCGCCTTCGCGGACCCAGGTTTCGAGGGCCTTCGCCTGAGAAAGTTTAAGCTGGGCCTGGCCGGCCGGCATTTTGAGCGGTTCCTGGCGGAGCACGAGGTCGATGATATAGCTTTCGTCCGGTTTGCCGGGAACGATGGTGTTGCCGGTCGGACCGCCCTGGAGGAGTTCTTCGAAGGTGGTGAGCTTGTAGCCGCCACGGGGATTGTTGCCGGAGTGACATCCGACGCAGATGTTGACCATCCACGGAGCGATGTCTTTTTTGAAGGAAACGGTTTCGGCCCCGGTAGCCATGGCCACTTTGACCGGAGGCTTCTTGACGATGAGTGAATCGCCGATGGGGGCGTCGGGACTTTCGCCGTCGAATGGTGCTCCCTGTTCGATCCAGCGGACGAACGTGAGAATTTCGGGGTCTTTCAGTTTTGCGGATCCACGCGGCATCCGCTGCATTTCATCGGTGTGAATGAGCTTCACAGCCAGCGGGCTGCGCTGGGGGACACGAGGGACCACCACCTGACCATTGCGACCACCTTTGGCGATGGCGGCGTAGGTATCCAGCCGCAGACCACCGGCCGCGTCCCCTTCGTTGTGGCACCGCAGGCAGTTGGTTTTGAGCAATCCGGCGACTTCTTTTTCAAAGCTGACCGGGAGCGCGTAGCGGGCTTTTTCGAGCGTGGTGCGGAAGGTGTTCCAGGTGCGATCCTTCTCGTCTTCGGGGATCGCCAGTTCCTTTACGCGAGCGTCCGCTTTGGCAATGATTTCCTGGGCTTTGTCGAGCTCTTTCTTTTTGAGCAGTGCGGGGACTTCCTTGAGTTCCCTGGTGAGTTCCCCGAGTTCCTTGCGGGTTTCCGGGGGAATGGCGGGGGCAGGGACAGCCGTCGCTGTGGGTGCGGCAAGGGGCGCCGAATGCACTGCAGACAGGCTCGACAGCAGGAAAATGCCGACCACAAGGCTGGAGAAAGCAGAGCGAACCGGGTGGGGAAGACGCGAGCATACGCGGGGAACCATAGCACTGATGCTCCGGGGGAGGCAGCGGGCGAAAATCCTGGACTGTTGGATAGAACAAAGCGGATCTGCCGTTGTCAAGGGTCTTTCCCGAACTTCCGACCAGGTTTTTTTTGCGGCCAAACATTTAGGGGTTTCACTTTGACGCGGCACCAGAGTCGGTTTAGACTCTCGATTCCTCCCTACGCGCCCGCCCAGCCATCTATTCTTCGGAAAACCCGCCCGCATAGCTGTTTCCTGCCTTCCAGTTACGATCGCTCGTCTCACCCGTCGCACGGCCCGCACCGTTGCTTCACCAGCCTGCCTCTGGCTGCTGGCCGCGCTGCTGTCGCCCGCCAACGCTCAGGATCCCGTCGTGGATCGCCTGGATGGCCCCGCCCTGCGGCCCGGTCAGCCGGCGGCTGTCACGGTGGTCGGCAAACAACTCCAGGGCAGCGTCGCACTCTGGACTCCCGTGGGCACCCTGCGTCCCAAAGCGGATGCCGATCTCAGCAAAGATCAGCCGGTTGCATTCGAAGGCAGCCTCGCCGCCGAAGCCGTGCCAGGCATCTACCCTGTGCGGCTCGTCACCAGCCACGGCGTTTCCGAAGCTGCATGGACCATCGTCGATGATCTCCCGTTCACCGCGATCACCGCCGAAGCCGACAATCGCACAACCGGTCAACCGCTCAGCCTTCCCTGCTGCGTCAACGGCTCCACCGCCGCCGTCGCCTCCCGCACCTTCAAACTCACCCTCGCAGTCGGTCAGGTCTTCGCCGCCGAAATCTTCGCTCGCCGCCTGGGCTCTGATCTCGATCCCGTCCTCCGACTGACCGGCCCCGACGGCAAAGAACTTGTCTGGAGCGACGACTTTCCAGGACTCGAAGGTGACTGTCAGTTCCGCTTCGAGGCCCCCGTGGCAGGCGAATACAGGCTGGAACTTCGAGACGTCCGTTATTCCGGCGGTGCACGGCACTTCTTCCACCTGCGTCTGGCCCGCATGCCACTCACCGCGGCTGCCCTCCCCCGAATCGCCGCCGTCGGTAAACCCGTCTCCATCACCGACGCAGGCGGCTCCGTGATCGGCGAAGCCACCCCACCCGCAACGCCCGCCGAAGACCTGCTCGCAGTCAGCTTCCGCGCTGCAGATGCCGAAGCTTCCAGCATCGCTGCAGTGGCCGTCACCTCCTCACCCGTCCTCCCCGAAACCGAACCCAACTCGACACGCGAACAGGCCACCGAAGTCCCCGCAGACGTCGGCGTTCTCAGCGGCACATTTCAATCCCCGGGTGATGCAGACTGGTTCCGCGTGAATGCCGCTGCCGCCGGTCCCCTGCTCGTCCTGGCACGCACGCGGGATGTCGGCAGTCCCTGCGATCTGATCCTCGAAATCCATAAGGAAGACGGCAGCAAGCTGGCCGAATCAGACGATGCCGGACCGCGTGATGCCGAACTCTCCGTGCAGCTGCCCGCTCCCGGCAACTATTTTCTGAAAGTCAGTGAACTCGCCGGCCGCGGGGGCCCGGAATGGTGCTACGCGCTCAATGTCTTCCACACTCGCCCCGCTGTCATCGCCACTGCCCCCGCCGATCGACTCAATATCCCCCGTGGCGGCAGCGCCTCATTGCCACTCAGCCTCCGACGCTTTCAAACCAGCGGCCCACTGCTGGTGGAAC
>JBJTOM010000552.1:0-1124 GCA_046074585.1 Planctomycetota bacterium
GAAGCCGGTCGTCGAGTTCTGAAGGAAGTCATGGAAGACTATCCGGATCCGAAATACGTGCCGCGAATTGCTTATCTGATGGGACAGTTTTCGCAGGAACTGAAACAGTGGAATGAGGCCATTCAGTCTTATGAACTGATCGTCCGGCAGTACTCCGATCACTCACTTGCGGCGGACGCGCAGTACAAACTGGCGCAATCGTATGAGGAGGCGGGAGACTTCGATCAGGCCCTGGAGGCTTATGTGACGCTGGCCGCGACGTATCCCAAAAGTCCGCTGATCGCCAGCGTGATGATTCGGATCAGCGATTATTTCTATAAGAATAATCGCTTCGAAGTGGCCGCACAGGTCGGAGAAAAATTCCTCGAACAGTTTGAAGGGCATCAGCATTCTGCACGGATGGCGTTTCGCAACGGGCAGTGCTACTTCAAGGCAGAGAATTACCTGAAGGGCGGAAAGTCCTTCGATGAGTTCACGAGGCGGTTCCCTGATGATCCGTTGTGTGCTGATGCGATGTTCTGGTCCGGGGAAAGTTTCCGAAAGGCCCAGAACAATGTTGAAGCTTTCCGAAGATACAATCGCTGCCGCTGGGATTTCCCAGCCAGCGAAGCGGCCAAGTTCGCTCGTGGCCGTCTGGCATTGCCTGAGATGTTGCAGCAGTTTGAATCTGAAGCCACAGCAGTGGAAAACGATAACCCATGAATTCCATCCTCATTTTGATTTGCGGCCTCTGCGGAATTTTTTCTGCTGCGCCCCAGTTTGTGCTGCTGTCGCAGGCGGGGGTCACGCAGACTCCAGCAGCTTCTGCCGGGGCGAATGCTGACAACGCATCGGCCTCGCCGACGACTGACCAGCCGGCAGCTGCGCCCGCTGAGTCGAAGGACGAGTCGGCCGCGGACGGCAAGGCAGCGGATGATGCGGCGGCAAAGGACGAAGAGTCTGCTGCAACGGAATCCGGCGGCTTCTGGGCGTGGGTCGATGAGCTGCTCCATTCAGGAGCCATGGGTCTGATGATTCAGGGCGGGATTTTCATGTGGCCCATTCTGCTGATGGGCATCGTCGCATTTGCCGTCATCATTGAACGCTATCGCAGCCTGAAAATGCTGGGCACGGACACTCAGGCA
>JBJTOM010000553.1:0-20926 GCA_046074585.1 Planctomycetota bacterium
AGCTGATCATGGACAGCCTGAGGTACTGGGTGCTGGAAATGCACGTGGACGGTTTTCGTTTTGACCTCGCCAGTGCTCTGGCGCGTGAATTGCACGATGTGGATCGCCTGAGTGCTTTCTTTGACATCATTCTGCAGGACCCGGTTCTCTCTCAGGTCAAACTCATCGCAGAACCCTGGGATCTTGGAAGCGGCGGTTATCAGGTCGGCAACTTCCCGCACCTCTGGTCCGAATGGAACGGTCGCTACCGAGATTCCATCCGACGTTTCTGGAAGGGAGAAACTCGACTGGTGTCTGAAGTGGCAACGCGACTGAGCGGCAGCAGTGATCTGTATCAGCATGGCGGAAAACGCCCGTGGTCCAGCATCAACTTCATCACCGCCCACGACGGGTTCACTCTGCAGGACCTTGTCACGTGGGAACACAAGCTGAACCATGCAAATCTGGAAGGCAATCGCGACGGCGAAAGCCACAACAACAACTGGAACTGCGGCATCGAGGGAGAAACGGTCGATCCGGAAGTTCAGACACTGCGGGCCCGTCAGCGCCGCAATCTGCTGGCGACGCTCCTCCTGTCCCAGGGAGTGCCGATGCTGCGCAGCGGTGACGAACTTGGCAAAACGCAGCACGGCAACAACAATCCCTACTGTCAGGACAATGAGATTTCGTGGCTGCAGTGGGAACTGGATGCGGAACAGCAGGAGTTTCTGGAATTCTGCCGGCAGCTGACAGCCCTCTGGAGATCTCAGCCAGTGCTGCACCGCCGCCAATTTTTCCTTGGCCGTCGACCGCTGGGGTCCTCCGTGAAAGACATCGCGTGGCTGCATTCCGATGGTGAAGAAATCACCGACGAGCTGTGGCAGTCGGATTCACTTCGAGTTCTGGGGATGCGTCTGAACGGCGAGACGCTGGATGAACAGGACGAGCTGGGCCGGCCGATCACCGGCGATACGCTGCTGGTGCTGCTGAACCCGACGGCGGAACGAGTTTCCTTTCGGATGCCAAGGCATCGCCTGGACGATTGCTGGAGCCCGCTGCTGGATACGTTTGAAAACGTGGCGCCGGGAGTTGAGTTGTGTGTGGGAGATGTCTGGTTTTCGGCCCCGCGGTCCGTGACAGTGTTCAGCCTGTCAAGGCGGCGACCGCAGGAGTGATATCACCATTCACCGAGTTCCTCCTGCAGGGCGCACCAGCGTTCTTCGGCTTCCGTGAGTTCTTTAGTGACGGCCTCCAGCTGAACGTGGAGTTCCATGGCGAGTTTGGCATCGGAGGTTTGCAGGAGTTGTGCGGCCAGCGATTTTTTCTGTTCGTCCAGACGTGAGATGGTCTTTTCCAGGTTCCGCAGCGTTTTCCGCTGCTGGTGAACATCGCGTCCCGGGGCTGCCTTGTCGACTTTGACAGGCGCGCCACGGCCTGCCGGAGGTGTCGCCATGCGACTGGTCGCTCGTTCCCGCTCGCCGTCTTCGATCTCCTTGTTGACGTAATACAGGTAGTCATCGTACGAACCGGAATAGTTACGGACGCGACCGTCGCGGACTTCGACGATTGTGGTGGCAATCCGACGCACGAAGTGTCGATCGTGGCTGGTGAAGAGCACTGTGCCTTTGTAGGTCAGCAGTGCATCTGCAAGAGATTCCACGGTTTCCACATCCAGATGGTTGCCGGGTTCGTCCAGCACAAGGATGTTGTAAGTGCCCAGCAGCAGACCGGCCATGCAGAGTCGCGCCCGTTCGCCCCCGGAGAGAACTCGGATTGGTTTTTTGGTGTGCCCATCGCGGAAGAGCAGTGAGCCGGCGACGGCGAGGCATTCCTGGGTGGTTGTTCCGGGGCGAGCTTTGTATTCGAGGTATTCGAGGACGGTTTTGTCGTCAGGAAGGGTGGTGTAGACGTGCTGAGCGTAAACGCCGATTTCGCAGCCGTAGCCCCATTTGATCTTTCCGTCCACGGGCTTGATGGAGTCGACGAGGGTGCGGAGGAGCGTGGTTTTGCCCTGCCCGTTATCACCGACGATGGCCGCTCGCTGCTGGTGATCGATCTCCAGATCGATCCCCGCAGCCACTGCCCGGCCATCGTAGCCGATGGAAAGTTCCAGGCAGCGAACGCAGGGCCCCTGTCGCGGTTCCACCTGCGGAGGTCGAATGTGAGCGGTCGGCAGGTCTGCTTCAATTTCTTCGAGCGACAGCCGATCCAGTTGCTTCTGTTTGGAACGGGCCTGGCTGGCACCGGTTGGCTTCGCGCGGTTTTTGTCAATGAATCGCTGAAGCTGTTTCTGTTTTGCAAGGACCGCGGCATTGGTCCGTTCAGCGCGGATTTTTTCCGTCTCCAGATGTTCGAGATAGGCGTTGATTTTGCCACTGAACATCGTGAGCCGACCACGGTTGAGTTCCAGGGTGTGCGAGCACGTGCTGGTCAGAAACTCGCGGTCGTGCGACACTACCAGACACGCGGCCGGAAAATGCCGCAGGAAATGTTCAAGCAGAATCTGGGTGCGCAGATCGAGAAAGTTGGTGGGCTCGTCAAGCATGAGGAGGTTGGGGTCGTTCAACAGCAGGGATGCGAGTTTTACGCGAGTCTGCCAGCCACCGGAGAGACGCTTGACCGGGCCGTTGAGATAGTCGCCCTTGAGCTCAAATTCCGCTGCCACTTCACCGCACTTCCAGTCCGGCTGACCGCTGTCCCGCATCAGAAAATCCATCGCGGATTCGCTGGGAAGAAACGGATCGTGCTGCCGCAGATAGCCCACTCGAAGGTGCGGGGACCGCGAAACCGTGCCACTGTCCAGTTCGTCGTCCCCCAGCAATACTCGCAGCAGAGTGGATTTTCCGGCACCATTGCGGCCCACAAAGCCCACCTTGACGTTTTCGTACAGCGTCACGCTGGTGTTGTCGAGAAGCATCTGGTCGCCGTAGCTTTTCACGGCGTCGGTTAACTGGATCAGAACTGACATGGTTCGACTGATCTGCTGGGGGAAGAAGGATAGAGGCCGTTTGCAGACTGAAGGATAGCCGGAACCGGGCGTTGGGGGCAAAGCTGCAGACTGTGTTTCAGAGGTCGAGAACTTTCGGGGGGATTCACTGCAACCGCCAGCGTTCTGTCTGAGCCTGTGACTGATATCTGATTAATGCTATGCTGATGCCACGCTGCTTTGGCAGACCGGTTGCGATGGAGTGCGAGATGGAGTGGACCATGAGGAATTTTCGAGTCCCGGTGTTGATGGCTGCCATCTGGGCTGTTTTAGTGCTGGTGGCCTTTGCCCGGCAGAACGTGTCGACGCCTGCAGACCGCCCGGCTGCAGCGACGGAGAATGTTCAGCCAGGCGGATCGGGACAGGCTTCGATTCTGAGTGTGCGGGAGTTTTTCGCAGCTGGCGGTGCCATTGGTTACGTGATTGTGTTCTTCAGTATCCTGATGACGGCCATTATCATCGACGCCGCCATCGGGCTCAGGAGTAATCTGTTTATGCCCCCCGGACTGGCAGAGGAAGTTCACAGGTGCCTTGCGGAGCACAAAGTCCAGGAATTGCGAACAGTCTGCCGTGCGCACCCCAGTTTTCTGAGTACGGTGCTGCTGGCGGGAGTAGAAGAATTGGCGTCTGCCCAGTGGGCGCCGGTGGAAAAGGCGATGGAGGACACGGCCGCCGAACAGACAGCAAGGATTTCGCGGCGTGTTGAGTACCTGTCGGTAATCAGCACACTTGCACCGATGCTGGGACTCATGGGGACCGTCTGGGGCATGATTCTCGCGTTTATGGAATTCGAACAGAAGGCCAATCCGCAGATCTCTGAATTGGCACCGGGAATCTACAAGGCCCTCGTGACCACTCTGCAGGGGCTGGCTGTTGCCATTCCCAGCATCGGAGCTTTAGCCTTCTTTCGCAGACGCATCGATGATCTCGCCATGGAAAGCACTCTCCTGGCAGGCCGGATCTTTGCCGATCAGCGTCGTGCGCTCCAAAAGCGACGGACGGAACCGACCGGCAGAACTCAATAGGCAGCGAGTGGGCGAAGAAACGGAGTAATCCGGGGGATCCGGGCTGTTTTCTTGGCATCGCCCGTATTTACGACTGTCGGCCCGGTTACGGCAGACAGGCGAACATCCGGCGTGCCGGAGCGGCCGCTGTGAGACAAACTAGATTTCCCAGCCTTTGCGGTATTCCTTTGTCAGAAATCGGGCGGCTTCGGGCTGGTTGATCAGCGTGCCTGTGGTCGGGTCGTAGCTGATGGCCTGGCCGCACCTGTAAGCGACATTGCCAAGCAGGATCATTTCTGTGAAGGGCCCGGCATAAGAGAACGGGCTGCCTGTCCGCGAACCTGTCCGGCAGGCATCCAGCCACTGTCGGTGATGTCCCGGAGAATCGGGCAGGAATGGCTTTGGAGCAGTGAATCCGGCAAACTTGTCTTCCGGGAGCAGTTTGGGGAAGCCGTCGTGGGCGATTGCAATTCGACCTTCAGTGCCGATGAAAAGCGAACCATTCATCGGCAGTTCGGCTGCGATTTCCTGGGGTGGCTGAGCAGTGCCTTCATACCAGTGCAGCGTCACCGGACCCCGTTCTGCATCACCCGCAAATTCAAATGTTGTTTTCATCCACACCGGTCCGCTTTCTGTCTGAGGTGGCGGGCCCTCTGACGTGACCTGAACGTGCCTGCCAGTGAGTCCCAGTCCCCAGAACGCCGGATCGGCCAGGTGAATCGCCATATCGCCGATGGCACCGCAGCCGAAGTCCCACCAGCCGCGCCAGCGGAACGGCGCATAGGCCGAATTCCACGGACGGTCGGCTGCCGGACCCAGCCAGAGATCCCACTGCATGCTCGCCGGGACGGCTGATGATTCGGTGGGGCGCGCCAGCCCCTGAGGCCACCAGCGGCCCGGTCGATCAGTGATCACGTGTACGTCCTTGATTTCACCGATGGCTTTCGTTCGCAGCAGTTCCACCAGCCGCAGATAGCCGGGATGCTCGTGGTTCTGGGTTCCCATCTGAGTAGCAAGTTGCTTTTCGGCGGCGAGAGATGTGAGCAGTCGGGCTTCGGCCACGGTGTGGGTCAATGGTTTTTCGCAGTAGACATGCAGACCCCGACGCAGTGCCCGTGCAGCTGCAGGGGCGTGGTGATGATCCGGGGTGGAAATGACAACGGCGTTGAGGGGTGAGAATTCCAGGAGTTGTCGGTAATCGGTAAATGTCTTTGCACGGGGGAATCGGGCGGCAGCCGCAGCGAGCCGGTCAGTGTCAACGTCGCAAAGTGCCGTGATGTTTTCGCCGCTGACAGCGTCCAGGTTCGCTCCGCCGCGCCCCCCGACCCCGATGATTCCAAGGTCCAGCCGGTCATTGGCGCCCCGAATTCGTCGCGCGGTTGTGCAGAGAAAAGGAGAAGCGATGGCGAGTCCTGCTGTCGTCTGCAGAAATCCTCGGCGGGGCGTACGGTGCATGCGGAGATCCCCTGGTTTGGGAGGGCGAAAGAATTCGAGGAATTGACGATCAACTATCGCGGAACGAGCGATGTGGAACAAGTCCGATTCCAGCGACCTGTCGATACAAAAAGCTCGATCGGTGTCGTGGCATGCCTCGGGCAGAATGCGGACCAGGTTGCGACCGAGATTATTCGCAGACTGTGAATCTGGGGTATTTGCGAGATTTAGTAAATGGGGCGCCCCGTTGAGAGTCGAGTGTCCCAATGGTCGGGCGCCAAGCAGCAATTTCACATGTGCTCCCACTGCACGCGATTTCGGTGAGAACGAGATCCCACCGCATAAAACACTGGGTTCTGTGACACTCCACCACTAACCGGCGGCGAACCAAAACAGTGACCGTCCGTTTGGCATGGTTCCTGCAAAACGTGGAACTGTACAAACGGAGCAGGTGGTACTGGCTCGCCATGGCTCCGCGAATTTCAGCCAGTTGTTGAAGTGTTTAGGAGTG
This sequence comes from Planctomycetota bacterium, assembly GCA_046074585.1. Lineage (GTDB taxonomy): Bacteria > Planctomycetota > Planctomycetia > Planctomycetales > Planctomycetaceae > SXXK01. Next base: position 5,915 of record JBJTOM010000553.1, read on the forward strand.
TGTTTCAATGAAGAACATGTTCAAAGGTTTTGTTCGTAATGAAGACGGTTTCCTTCTGTCTTCCGAAGCACTGCTGATCGGCACGATCGCAGTTCTCGGTCTGCTCGTCGGTCTGGTGTCGGTTCGCGACGCTGTCGTTCAGGAACTGGGTGACTTCAGCCAGGCGATTGGCCTGCTGAACCAGAGCTACACCTACACCGGTGTCTCTGACGTCAGTGGCACGACACAGGGTGGCGTGTTGGCTGACACGCTCGATAACAGCGATGCATCCAGCGCCACCGACGCGAATGGCATCAATGTTACCAGCCCAGCGGCCGCTGCAGAAAATACCTGATCTGAGTTTAGGTTCTTGAGGTTTAAAAGAGGAGCGACTGCTATAGGGCAGTCGCTCTTTTTTTTCGTGAGTACTCGGCATAAATGAATCGGGCGCCACGTGGGCGATACAGCGCCCCAATTTTGAAGCACTTTGTGGAGATGGAAAAACATGGGTGGACGTGGAAACTGATGTATCCCCGCCGAATCAACGCATGAATGCCGGTGTTCCCAGCACTGCGTTCCACTTCTGTTCCCCTGTGACGGAATCGTTTGGTCAGTGGAACGGAATCTGCTTCCCGATCTCCCAGCGAGCCAGTGGAACTGGCGTACTGGACGCGTACGGATATTCGCCAGGAATTCGCTCAATAACGGAGTGCACAGATGAAGAGCGTGTGGAAGAATTTTGTCGGCAGCGAGGATGGTTTTCTGCTGTCGTCCGAAGCCCTGTTGATTGCCACAATCGCAATCCTGGGACTTTTGGTCGGGCTTGTCGCGATTCGCGACGCCGTCGTCAACGAACTTGGGGACTTCAGCCAAGCCATCGGCCTGCTGAACCAATCCTACAATTTTCCTGGCGTCAGCGACCTCACAGCCACCACCTGGGGCGGTCTTTTCAATGACACCCTCGATGTCAATGACAGCCAGAATGGTGTCGATGCCAACGGCATCACCGTCACTCTGCCCGTCGCCAGTCCGGAACCTACTCCCTAAGCTTGGGGTGGCAGTTAAAGTCCCTCGAGCTGCCCGGTCGTATCGAGATCATGACTCTCTCGGTGTTTGATCAGACGGAGGAAAGACCCAGTCTTTCCTCCTCTTTTCGTTTCAAAGGTCTATCATTCCCACGCATCCTGGCTTCTCTGCCAGAGTTCCTGGCCCTCCAATTCTGACGGCAGTTCACGCGACAGCAGCCTTTCATGTCCACAGAACCCCAAACAGAACTCCGCAGTCATGCACAAACTGTCACAGGTGGTGACCACCCATTTGCCTGGGCCGGGCTTGTTTTCGCACTGTGCGCACTTCTGGGTTACTTCACGCTCCGCCAAATGCTTTTGCAACTCCCAGCGGCCCGCAGCAGCATAGATGAACTGCGCACCAACGCTCCTGCACTGACGCGACTCATCATTGTCGGCGCCACCTCTGCGATGCTCAACCTGGCCGCTCTGGTGCTCAGTCTTCTGGGGTGTCTGATGCCACGCCGACGGCATACTCTGGCAACGTTCTCCAGTCTTCTGTCCGCCGGCATGCTGCTTGTGCTCTTCTCGGTCGTCCTGGTCAGCCTGCTTGTCGGCTAGCCAGTCTGAAGGACCGGTACAGTGGCTCTATCTGCCGATCCCGGGTTCCTGAATGCGGTAGAGGAATTCATCTGTTCTCAGGAACATCGCTCCGTCTGCAAATGCTGGCGTTGCCAGCGTTCGCCCCGGCAGTGAATTGGTTTGAATTTCACGGAATTCGCGTGCCGCTTCAATCCACGTCGCCTTCCCATTTTCGTCAAGGAACAGGATTCTGCCCCCGGCGTAAATCGGCGAGGCGGAATAGTTCCCCCCAAGTCGCTCCATCCAGTGCTGCTCGCCCGTCAGAGCGTGAACACAGGTGGCAATCCCGTCATCAGACACACAGAACAGGTCTTCGTCCACCAAAAGTGGCGATGGGGTGCTTGGGGCACCCCGCTTCCGGCGCCAGGCGACGTGAGTTTCCGTGACATCCCCTTGTCCGCCAAGACGCACAGCCATCAGCTCCGGGTTGTCGTAGTCGTGATTGTAGATCACCAGGCCATGCGCGACGATGGGTTGGGGGACAACGGACCATCCCGGTGCCAGCACCTTCCAGACTTCTTCTCCGGTTTGCAGGTCGTAGGCAGCGAAATGGTCTGGTCCCGGAGCCATCACGAGGCTTCTGCCGGCGCTTTCGGCAATCGTCACGGTTGCAAAGGAATGGCTGATGCGAGCTTTCACGGACCGTGGTTGCTTCCATAACACTCGGCCGGATTCCGCGTCGACCGCAGCAACAAAGGGGTCTGTACTGCCGTCACAGACAACGGCCAGCCGCCCCTGGTGAAGTACGGGCGATCCGCCGCTTCCGTGCATCGGTGGGTACTGGAGCTCTGTGTTCAGCCAGACGACTTCCCCGGACTCAGCCTTGAGCTTTGCCATGCCCAGAGCACCGAAATGAACATAGACGAAGCCGTTGTCCACGATCGGGGTTGGGCTGGAATGGCTGTTTTTGGAGTGAATGGAGGGGGCTTCCGGGAGTGCGCGAACTTCGCGATTCCAGAGGATCTGACCGGTGGCGGCATCCAGTGCAAGCACGCGGAGCGATAAACCGCCACTTTCAGGCGTGGTGGCGGTGGTGATGTAGATGCGGCCGGAAACAACGGTTGGCGACGACCAGCCGAGTCCGGGCACCGGCACTTTCCATCTGACATTCTCTGTGTCGGACCACTTGAGCGGCACCGATTGCCTGGGCACATGACCGTCTGATGCGGGGCCGCGAAATCTGGGCCAGTCAGCCGGGGCGAGTGTGACAAGCAGAGCCAGCAGGAGTGACATGGAAAGCATTCCTTTTGTTACAGGGATCAGTCGAGTGTGTGGATGAGCAGACCGCTGCGCAGTTTGGGTTCGAACCACGTGCTTTTGGGGGGCATGATTTCGCCGGCATCGGAGACGGCCATGAGCTGATCGAGGGTTGTGGGGTAGAGGGAAATCGCTGTCGCCCATTCACCGGAAACACAGAGTCGCTCCAGTTCAGCCGTTCCCCGGATTCCACCAACAAAGTCAATTCGCGGATCTGTACGGACGTCTTCGATGCCGAGGATGGGATGGAGGATGTGTCGTTCGAGGATGGAGACGTCGAGCGATCGGATCGGATCGCCGGCGTGGAGCGGGTCTGGGGGAATTGCCAGCTGCCACCAGCGATGGTCGATGAACAGGCAGAAGGCTCCCGGTTTTTCAGGAACGGAATTGTCGGTCTGGCGAAGGTCTCCGAGACGATCCAGGCGGTCAAGGAACTGGGGGATGGTGAGGCCATTCAAGTCGCGAATGACGCGGTTGTAGGCGAGGATCTGCAGTTGAGAGGAGGGAAAGAGGACAGCAAGGAACCAGTTGCACTCGGCACTGGCCTGCCGGTTTTCCGGGAGTCGTCTGCGGAGTTCGCCACCAGCTCTCCAGGCACTGGCTGCCCGATGATGACCATCCGCGATATAGAACACCGGCACGGACGTGAACGCGTCCACCAGTGACTGATGGTGAGGAATTCGCCAGACGGTGTGGCGGATGCCGTCGACGGCGGTGAAGTCATAGAGTGGCTGACCTGTTGTTACCTGTTCAGCCTGTTGACTGATCGCATCGACCGTGCGGTATGTCAGGAAGACAGGGCCTGCGTTGGCATTGAGTGCCAGCACATGTCGAGTCCGATCGTCTTCCTTGCTTTTTCTTGTTTTTTCGTGTTTCAGAATCAGGTTGTTTTCGTAGTCATCGATGTGCACGCAGCAGACGATGCCGGTTTGAGCACGGCCATTCATGACCTGGCGATAGGCGTACAGGCAATCGAGTGGTTCGCGAATCAGGACACCGTCAAGCATCAGCTGTTGCAGGTTGCGTGAGGCCTGTTCGTAGATTTCGGGCGCGTAGGGGTCCTGTTCGGGCGGGAAATCAATGTCGGGACGCACCACGTGCAGAAAACTGAGCGGGTTGCCTTCGGCGAGCGCTGCGGCCTCGGTGCGATTGACGACGTCGTAGGGAACGGAGGCCACCTGGGCGGCCAGATCAGGGGTCGGCCGGAGGGCTTGAAAGGGTTTGATGCGTGGCATGGATGGAGCTTTGGGGGAATGACAGGGGATGTTGACGACGGAGTCGGGAGTGTATCAGAAGCAGGCCCGGTTTGTCGCGGTCAAAGGAACTGCTGCCAATGAATTGCTGCTGCTGTCCATGGCTCGCCCCGCACCGCGTTTCCCGCTATGATCCTGCAGCATCCTGTTCATTCGTTGAAAGCCTGTACCGGGATATCATTCGTCGTGGCTGTGCTTTACTGCTATGCCTGCAACCATCATTTCGACGCGGATATCTGCCGCTGTCCTCGTTGCGGTCTTGCAGTGCCTGACAGCGCTGAAGCCGCCCGTCGCGATACCGTGCTGTTTGCACACGCAGTTTCCTCTGCCCCCGAGCCTTCTCCGGAAGCCGAACTCCCGCTGCAGCCTGGACAGACGCTGAATATCTATCAGTGCCAGAGACTGCTTGGGCGCGGTGGCATGGGGCTGGTGTACCTGGCTCGCAACACCAGCCTGCATCGCCTTTGTGCCCTGAAAATTCTGTCACCACGCCATACAGCGGCGGATGAAGAGTACGTCGAGCGGTTTGAAAATGAAGCTCGAGCCGCCGCTGCGCTGGTCCACCCAAATGTGGTGACCACACACGCCATCGGTCTGTCTGACGGTTTGCATTTTCTGGAAATGGAATACGTCCCGGGGGGCTCGCTGCAGTCCGAAATTGATTCTCAGGGACAAATCGGCCCGATTCGCTCGACTTCAATGACCGTCGGCATTGCTGCTGGCCTTGCAATGGCCCATCGTCTCGGCATCATCCACCGGGACCTCAAGCCCGACAACGTGCTTGTGACCCCCGGCGGGACGCCCAAGATCTCCGACTTCGGGCTTGCCAAACGCATCCTTGCCGACGACCCCTCCGCCGCGAAACTCGCAGGCACCCCGCATTTCATGGCCCCTGAACTTTTCGAAGGTGCGCCAGCATCCACGGCCAGCGACGTGTATGCTCTGGGCATCTGCTACTACCTCATGCTCACCGGACGTCTGCCCTTCGAAGGGCGTTCCGTCTCCGATGTCATGCGGGCGATCCTGACGTCTGATGCTGCCAGTCCCCGGCGGATCGACCCCGGAATTCCGCTGGACATGGCGGAATGTGCCTCGCTGCTGATGAACCGGGATCCCGGCCAGCGTCCTCGGGATGCCAGCTTCGCTCTGCAGGTGTTGCAGGCGGTTCTGGGCTCCACCCGTGATCTTGAAAACCTTGTCTACGACGCCTTTCACGGCCTGCCTGGCGTTACGTGGGAAGAGAGTGTGGAAGGCGGCTTTAAGGTTCATCTGCTCCTGCGAAATCATCGCAGTCAGACCGTGTACATTGAGAACAGCAGCCATCCTGCGGGCGATCGACTCCTGCTGATTTACAGTCTGTGCTGTGAAGCCAGGCCGTCCTTCTATGAAGAAGCACTGCGGCTGAATGCCATCATGCACCACGGAGGCATTTCGATCCGAGACATCGACGGCAAACCGTGCTTTGTCATGATCGATACGTATCCCCGCGCGACAGTGACGGGCGAGGATATCCGCCGCAGTGCGATTGACCTGGGCGCCCGAGCCGACTCGATTGAGAATCGGCTGACGGGGCGGGACGTCAACTGATTTCGCCGATGATCACTCCCCAGTGGCACTGCGGTCGATTCCGTACTTTTTCCACACAGAATCAACCCATGCCGTGGTGGCCGGCTGCAGCACGGTTGCGGTGAGCAGATCCGCGACGGCTCCCTGGCGGAAGCCAAACTGCCGTCCCTCCTGCAGGAACATCTGACGCAGAACATCCTCATTGGCAATGCGTTCAGCGACCTGCGCCACATAGTAGATCCCCAGCTCTTCGTCAGGCACGACAGCTGCCTGGCCCGCCGGGAGTTCTTCAAAAACTGCTCGCATGAAGCGGTCCCCCACAGAGCGCACCTCACCACCGGACTCATCGGCGTAGTTGATGGAGGAAAGTCTCAGTCGAGGTCGCTGCATGAAGTTCATCTGTGGTGTGAGGTCCTGTTCAAGCCAGGAGAAAAGTTGAGTCTGGCGGACGACAATGGCGGGGGAGTCCGGTTTGTCCAGAACTGTCAGCCCCTGCAGAAGTTCGGCGGTGGGTTTGCGTTCTGTTTCCGTCTTTGCGGCTTCGTCATTGAGCAGTTTGGCGAGTGCTTTGCCACGTTTTTGGGCTTCTTCGCGAGCCTTCTGGCGTTTGAGTGCCAGCACGACTTCTTCACGGATTCCGGCGTCCGTGAGTTCAGGAACATGTGAAGGAGAAAACCGAGTGATCCACCACACGAAGTGGCTTTCCTGACCTTCCACAGTGAACTGGTTCTTCACCGCTTTTTTGCGGGTGAACAGGTTGGCGTCGTTGTACGGGTCATTTTCGCTGGGGAAGAGTTCGAAGACCATCTGGAAGACCGGGCTTCCGGATGTGGCGTCCTGCGCTGTGCCAATGGGGACGATGTCATCGGTGCTGAGATCGCGAGCAGACAGAAGGCGAGTTTCCACGAAGGAAAAGCCAAGTGGCTTACCCAGATCCTGCATGCTTTGAAGGAGCGTTTCATCAAAGTCCCGAAGCTTTTCCGCCCGGGCTTTGGGTTCGATTGCCTGGTCAGCCTTGACAATTGCACGGCGTTTGGCGGAACGGTCGCGTTCGAGCTTTTGCAGGCCGGACATGACAGTGTCAATCCGCTGCTCGATCTCTTTACGAATTCGCTCTTCGTGAAGTTGATCACGGATTTCGGATTTGAGTTCATCATCCAGCGGACGGTATTCGACTGGGGGAATCACGAAAGGTACGGGATCCTGGGGAGCGGACGCTGGTGTGTCCTGGGGAGCAGGATCCGGGGGTGTCGGGGAGGCTGCGGCGGGCTCAGCCGGTGGATCGGCCGGTTTATCCTGAACGACTGATGCTGGGGCTGCTGTGGCCTGTTCATCAGGAGCGCTGGCCGTCTGGGGCTCGTCGAATGGACCGCATTCGGGCTGTGCCTTGGGGGCCTCCTGCGGAGCGTCTGGTTTGGGAGTGTCTGGTTTGGGCAGCTCTGTCGGTGGAGTTTCCGGCTTTGGGGCATCCGGAGCAGAAGTTTCGGGCCTGGAAGCGTCAGGTGTCGGGGCATCTGGCGCTGGTGTTTCCGGCGTAGGAGTCGCAGGCACGGGTTCAGCACCCGGCGTCTCTGGTGACGTCGCTGGCTCGGCGGGTTTGCGGTAAAAGAGATCTTTCTTTTCGTTGTAGAACGCGTCGATCTCGGCGTCTGCGGGAGCGGGCACGGCTGCTTCGACGGACTTGTAGTCCAGCTGCAGGTAAGCGAGGCTGGCTTTGTTAAACTGGCGGAAGCCGAGTGATCCGGGAGCTTCCTGGCCTGGAAAACGTTCGCGGTGCTGGCTGAAGGCGGCCTGAACGTCCTGATCGGATGGATCGGGGATGGTGCTTACGAAGGAGTCGACATCGAGACGGACGAGATTGAGTCGCTGGCGAATCTGGGAGCGCAGGAAAAGATCGTACAGGGCGGCTGGGGGTTGAGTGGAGGCGGAGAGGCCGGGGGACTTTTGCATGTAGGCCATGAGGGCTGCAATTTCACTGCGGAATGCATCGATAATTTCCGCTTCAGATACACGTCGGCCGGCAATGGAAAGTTCGTTGCGGATATCGATGAAGTCCTTTTCGGCGAGTTTGTCGCCGGTGTTGCTGTTGATGTAGCTGGAGACCATCTGGTCGGTGACCACGATCCCCATTTCTTCTGCTTCGGCGCGCAGGAGTTCAGAGAAGATGGCGTCGTCTTCGACGGTGGGATAGTAGGGGTCGAACCGCGGGGCGAAGCGTTCTGTGCCGGCACCGAAGGCTTTTGCAAACGCCTTTTCGAGGAAGGTGTTGGCAATGGTTTTTTTGAGATGCAGTTCGCGGATCCGGTCGGCATCAAAGGCACCCAGCGTCGACGTCTGGTAGAATTCTCCGGATGTTCCGTAGAAGCCTGGCAGAATCCATGCGAGCAGGCCACCGGCGATGGCGCCAGCAAGGCCGTACTGAAACCAGCGTCCGCGGGAAATGCCAAGGAAGGCCATGACTGCTCCGCCGAGGAGCACACCAAGCGTCACAAAGTGATTGACGTCCTGGGTCATCATGTCGCTGATGGTGAAGGCCACCATGGACAGGATCACGATCGCCACCATGGTCACATGCTGGTTGCGGCGGAAGAAACTAAACGGGGAACTCATGGAAAGGCTCTTACGGAAGAGACAGTTTTGTCCAGCGTGGAACGGACTGACTTGACAGATGTCCGCACGGTGGTTTATGCATTGAAGGGGAACGCATGAATCTCACAGATCTGCCCGGTTGTTCCGAGCGGAAAACCGGGATTCTAACGGTCGTGTGTGGTGAGGCAAGGGCAACCGGCTGCGGAGTGTGGGAGGGCAGGAACGGCTGCGTTTTCTCTCGTGGTCCGGACGGCCCCTGCCAGTCTCGCATTCCCCGCCTTTCACCCCTGTGCTGGCCTGCCGTCGTTGTTTTGCCTATGCTTCTGAACTTCTGCGGTCCGTCTGGCCCACCCCTGTCTGATGCCGACTGGCTCGCAGAGACCAAATTGGTGCGTGTTCCGATTTCTCCCTTTCGTTTCCGGTCGTGATCTTCGGGCACCTCCCCGGACCGTTTGATTTTTTGTGGAAATTCGCTGTTCATGGCTTCGCTCAAAAAAGCGCTGGTAATTGTTGAATCCCCCGCAAAGGCTAAGAAAATCGCTGGTTTTCTTGGTGACGATTACATTGTCAGAGCCAGCATGGGGCACATTCGCGACCTGCCCTCCAGTGCGGCTGAGATTCCCCCGGCGCTGAAAAAGGAACCGTGGTCGACGCTGGGGGTGAACGTGGAATCTGACTTCGACCCGCTCTACGTTATTCCGGCCGACAAGAAAAAGCTGATCACCGAACTCAAGGACCACCTCAAAAAAGTCCAGGAGCTGATTCTGGCGACTGACGAGGACCGCGAGGGGGAAAGCATCGGTTGGCACCTGGTGCAGGTTCTCAAGCCCTCCGTTCCTGTGAGTCGGATGGTATTCTCAGAAATCACAAAGCCTGCCATCATCGAAGCGATTGCCAATACGCGGCGGCTGGACGAGCACCTTGTACAGGCTCAGGAAACCCGTCGTGTGGTCGACCGGCTCTACGGTTACACACTCAGCCCTCTGCTCTGGAGAAAAATTGCCCGCGGTCTGTCGGCCGGGCGCGTTCAGAGCGTGGCTGTGCGACTGCTGGTGAATCGTGAAATCGAGCGGATGAAGTTTCGGAGTGGTACGTTCTGGGACCTGAAGGCGCTGCTTCAGGCGTCCACTGGGGGCGCTTTCGAGGCCGTACTTCAGACTCTGGGGGGGCGACGGATCGCCAATGGCCGCGATTTCGACGAGAACACCGGGCAACTCAAGGCGGGCAGCGATGTGCTTCTGCTGTCCGAAGCCCAGGCCCGCGAAACACTCGAACGCATCCAGCGACTCCCGTGGTCCGTGGCTTCCATCGAACAGAAGCAGCAGCTGCGACGACCGTACCCGCCGTTCACCACCAGCACTCTGCAGCAGGAAGCCAACCGCAAGCTCAGCCTGTCAGCCCGCCAGACCATGCAGATTGCTCAGCGGCTCTACGAGGAAGGCCACATCACCTACATGCGAACTGACAGCGTCAATCTCAGCGGCGAAGCCATCCGCGCTGCTCGAGGTCGCGTAGACGACCTGTACGGACGTGATTACCTCAGTCCCGAACCCCGCCAGTACACCACTCGTGCCAAAGGTGCTCAGGAAGCCCACGAGGCCATCCGGCCAGCGGGCACTCAAATGCTCACAGCCGACGAACTGGGTCTGAACGGCATCGAATCCCGGCTCTACCAGATGATCTGGAAACGCACCATGGCGACGCAGATGGCAGACGCCATCCTCAGGTTTGACACGGTAACGATCATCGCGGGGGATGCTGAATTTCGAGCGAGCGGTCGTACGGTGGAATTTGCCGGCTTCTTCAGAGCCTACGTGGAAGGTTCCGACGACCCGGAAGCTGCAATCGAGGATCAGGATTCCACACTGCCGCCCATGCAGGAAAAGGAAAAGCTCAAACTCGAACGCGCCGACGCTGTCTCACACGAAACCAAGCCCCCTGCCCGCTTCACCGAAGCCACGCTCGTCCGCACGCTCGAATCCGAAGGCATCGGTCGTCCCAGCACCTACGCCAGCATTCTCAGCACCATTCAGGACCGCGGATATGTCCGCCGGAACGGCAATCAGCTGGTGCCAACCTTCACCGCCATGGCCGTCACCAAACTGCTCGAAAACCACTTTCCCAGGCTCGTCGATCCGGGCTTCACAGCCGGCATGGAGCAAACCCTCGACGACATCGCTGCTGGTTCTGCAGAACGACTCCCTTACCTTAGGGGCTTTTACAACGGCAGCGACGGGCTCGATGAACAGGTGAAACGCCGGGACGGAGAAATTGATCCCCGCGTGGCCTGCACACTGTCCATCGAAGGGCTTGATGCCGCCGTACGCGTGGGCCGCTATGGGCCATACTTCGAAAAAACGCGCGGCGAAGAAAAGCTGACGGCCTCCATTCCCGACACCATCGCGCCCGGCGAAATCACCAATGCCGTCGCCGATCGGCTCCTCGAAGAAAAGCAGAAAGGTCCGGAGGCCATCGGCATGCATCCGGAAGAAGGTCTGCCGATTTACTCCATGCGCGGCCCCTTCGGCCCCTATCTGCAGCTGGGCGAAGTCACCGCCGAAAATCCGAAGCCCAAACGCTGCAGTATCCCGCTGTGCTTTGCCACCGACCAGCTCGATCTGCCCACCGCACTCGAACTGCTCGCACTCCCACGCCGACTTGGCAAACATCCGCTCACCGACAAAGTCGTCAATGCCGGCATCGGGAAGTTCGGTCCCTACGTCACTCACGATAAAGTCTTCGCCAGTTTCGACCGCAAGACTCATACGTGGGAGCATGATGGTCAGGTGTGGAACGTACTGAACATCCCGCTCGAATCTGCCGTCGAGATGCTCCGTACGGTCCGCAAGAAAGCTGCCCCCGTGCCCCTCAGAGAGCTCGGACCACACCCCGAAGACCAGGCGCCCGTACAAATCTTCGAGGGACGTTATGGTCCCTATGTCAAGCATGGGGATGTGAACGCCACCATTCCAAAGGACACGGAAATCGGCAGCGTCACTCTCCAGGCAGCGATCGGCTGGTTGCAGGAGAAAGCCGCCCGTGGCGGCAGCGGTCGGACGGCTCGACGCGGAGCCGCCCGAAAGACAACAGCCCCCGCCGGAAAAAAATCCGCCTCAGCCAAACCCACAGCGCCGAAAAAAGTGGCCAAAAAGAAGGCCGCCAAAAAGAAGTCGGGCTGACTGTGTGCTGATGCCGTTCGACGGACTTCCAGTCCGTTGATCACCCGGACCCACGCGCCGTGCATGGCAACGAAGCACTCCCGCTCCCTCACAGTTGCGGCTCGAATGCCACGCATTCGGGGCTCCTTGTTCCCGCCCCGCTCAATGGGCTTCAGTGCTGAACCCAGCCGCTCGCTGCAGCGTCAGCTGGGCGATGTTGTAGTCCGCGATGGATCGAGCGTATTCGCGGCGCGCGACGGCCAGCGCCTGGAGTGACTGCAGGGCTTCCAGCGGCAGACCCTGGCCGTTCTGGATCCGTACCAGATTCTTTTGATAAGACAATTCAGCAGAATCCACGGCCTGTACAGCCGTCTCCATTTGCTGTTTGCCACTGGTGACCTTCAGAAAAGATTCCGTGACTTCTCTGGCCACCCGGTCCATCATCTGCAGCTGGCGAGCCCGTGCCTGGCTGATCCGGGCGCGGGATTCCCGCTGCACTGCCTGCTCTCCGAAGCCCAGCTGCCGCAGTTCCCAATACGCCATGGCATCGGCATCCAGCCGATCGCCTGCCCCGCGCAGATCGCTCCCAAGCCCACCCGCCAGACCTCCATAGCTTGCGGAAAGAAGCACACTCGGGATCAGCGGACTCTGACGCTCCCGATTCAACCGCTCCACAGCTTCGCCCACCAGATACCGGCATTCGGCGAGCTCGGGGCGGGATGTCAGTGCAAGCGACACAAGCTGCTGCAGACTTTCATTCCCGGAAACCAACTCCACCGGAACCAGACGCGGGTCGGCAGGCTTAAGCACTGTCGGCTGATCCCAGCGGACCTGTTCCGCCAGTCTGGCGCTGGCAGCAGCCGCTGCTTCCTCAGCCCGCAACTGCTCACAGCGTCTCAGGGCCAGTTCAGTCCGTGCGCGGTCATAATCTGCTTCCGTCCCCGCTCCACTCTTCGCAAAATCGCCCGTTGTCCGCTCCAGCTGCTCCACGAGACGGACCACTTCATCGCAGATTGCCAGTTCCTGCTCCGCTCGCAGCAGTTCCATATAGCTCACGCCTGCCGAGAGCAGTGCGTCATTCTGAGCAGCTCTGGCCCCCTGTCGCCTGGCCTGCACGGTCAGGGCCGCAATCCGGGGCTGAAAGACAGCATCAGCGACGTGGAACTGAGCGATCAATCCTGGAGTGGCCGGCGAGCCGGCTCCCACTGCACCCGCCCCCAGTCCCCCGTAAAAACTTCCGCGACTGGTTTCGATCACGCTTCCCGCGACATCCTGAATGCGTCCTTCATGCTTGTTGTAATTCAAACCGGCCCGCAGTGACGGAAGCTTCAATGCTCTGGCTCGGTCCAGTTGTCCGTAGGCCTCTTCCACGCGCGCTCTGGCAAAGGCTGCCTGGACACTGCGTCCGGAGGCGAGTGACAGTGTGGTTGCCAGGTCGAGTCGCGCAATCTCGACCGCGGGGGGCACTGGCGCTCCAGTGGCGGCTGACGAAATGCCTGCCGGCGGATTGGTCGGAGCAATCGGCGGATTGGTCGTCACCGCGTGTTCCGCGAGCTGCGGTCCAGAGGCGATCTGCTGCGGAATCGGGGGCACGGGAACTGGCGACGCGACTGACGGCGGGGACAACCTGGATTCGGCGAGCACCTGAACAGCGCCAGACTGCACCTGCGGAACAGCCAGCTGGCAACCTGTCAGCCAGCAGCAGCCCACAGCCAAAAATGCTCCTTTCAGCTGCTTCATGGCATCCTGCACACTTCATTCAGACCGCATTTTCGATTCACCCGCATGCACGGCGCATACACCGGATCTGAATTCGGCTTTGAACTGCGTGTGACTGCGCGAACTTTGCTGACTGCAGCGGTTCTGTCGCCCCGTTACCATCAATACAGCCGAAAGAAGCACCCTAAGCTGCCCATTTTAAGGCGATTTCGGGGCGAGTTCCACCACTTGCCCTTCGCGAAAAGCGGCAGTATTTGCCGTGATCACCAGATCCTCTTCGCTGATTCCCGACACAATTTCGACCTCGGTCGCAGTTTTCAGGCCCGTCACCACTGGTCTTCGCTGCAGCACTCCATCGGCTCCCACCACAAGGCAGCTGCTTTCGCCTCCCTGTTGAACCACAGCAGCTTTGGGGAGCGCCAGCGCCTGCTCGTTCTGACCGACGATCAGTTCCACATTTGCATACATCCCGGGACGCAGCCTGCCATTTGCATTGTCGAGGTCGATTTCCACCTGCAGCGTCCGTGTTTGCTCGTCCAGCATCCAGCTGGTGCGGGCCACTTCCGCCGCAAACTGCTGCTGCTGCATGGCTGGGATTCGAATCACAGCGGGGCTGCCTCGGTCAATCTGCACCGCATCTGCCTCCGGCACGCGAGCGGTGACTCGAACACGTGCTGTATTCATCATCGTGAACAGCGGTTTTGAACTGCCGCCGGCCGTTGCCAGATCACCGGGATCGACATGCCGAGCGGTCACGATACCGTCGAACGGCGCGTGGATCTGCAGATAGCCGCACAGTGTCTGCAGTCGCTGAACCTCCGCCACTGCGCTTTCTCGGCGGGCTTCCATGGCCAGCAGATCTGCGTCAGCCCGCGCTGTGGTCGCCCGAGCCTCTCCACGTCGGGCGGAAGCTGACAGGACGGCAGCGGCAAGTTCCTCCAGCGACGACTCTGCCGCTGCAAGTTTCTGCGTGGCTTCTTCAGCCAGCCTGGCGGTCACGGCGCCTGATTCAGCAAGGCCGGACAGACGTCGTGATTCGCTTGTCAGGCGAGTGACTTCCGCCTCAATTCGCCGCCGTCCGGCTGCGGCTTCTGCTTCCTCAGCCTCCGCTGATTTTTCAGAGGCCGCTGCCAGTTGCACGGCCGCTTTCGCCTGGCCGATCTCGGCCTCCGCCTGTCGCTGGAGCGCCTGTTTTTGTCGAAGCTCGTCCTGCAGTTCCGGAGCTGCCAGAACGGCCAGCAGCTGGCCCGGAGACGGCCGGGATTCCGCAGCCGCATCGCTCGCTGTGGTCACTGCGGGGCCGTGAACGGAATCGCCGATATCCACGAGCACTCGTTCGACAACACCGCTGCTGCGCGGATGAATATCAGCCTGCAGCCAGGCATGAACCACACCAGGCTGCTCAGTCTTTTGAACAAGCGGCTTACGCTGAGGGCGACCAGCCTGCACCCGCGGAAGCTCCGGGCCCGTTGTCGTTTTCCGGGAATTGAGCGCGGAGTTGTCCGGCACCTGAGCCTGGCAGCCGAAGAGGGCGATCAGCAGCGTCGCCACAGCGACCTTCAGCGAATGATGCCACATCAGAGTGTTCCTTCGAGCTCTGCACGGACATGGCTGTCTGCGCCGCGGTGAACGAAATTTTCGACGTAATGCCGACTGTGCGGGTCGCCTGGATGCAGAGATGCGGACGTCGCCTGCGGACACAGGCAGCAATAGGCTGCCGGAAGGATGAAGAACGCTGCAGCGGTAGCTGCGGCGAGCCCACCCATGACCGCAAGGCCAAGGGGCGCTGTGCTGGCGTCAGCGCTGCCCCAGCCCAGAGCCAGAGGCAGCATACCGGCGAGC
>JBJTOM010000554.1:0-36534 GCA_046074585.1 Planctomycetota bacterium
ACTGCGATCACCCGTACGCTTGAACTCAACCAGAGGATTCCGCGGTCAGGCACTGCGGAATCCTTTTTTCGTTGACATCTCCGGCAGGAACTGCCGTCGCTCGACTTCCCATCCGAGAAAAGTTGCCAGCAGCCTCTGTTAAGCTGTGCCGGCTGCGCAGGTTTTTCCGATCACACCGCCGGAGGGCCCCTCGAACGGGCCTCCGGGCTGCAGCGCGCCTTTTTCACGCGGCAGCCCGTCGAGATTGCAACGGGTGAGGAGCGAAGGCATGTGGGGAATGCGAAATCTGCGAAATCGGCAGCGACGTGCGATGATGCATTCCATTGGTGCCCCCGCTGAACGGCTGGAATCCCGCGCTCTGCTGGCAGGCAACATCGAGGTTCGCGTCAATGGTGATCACATCCAGCTGCATGGCGATGACGCCAGCAACGCCGTGCGAATTCGCCGCGGGACAACCGGCATCGTCGTGGAAGGTCTTGAAAGCACCACCATCAACGGTGGAAGCGATGTTGTCCAGATTTCTTCCGACTCGTCCGTACTCAGCGGCCGACTCTGGATTTTTCTCAACGGTGGCGACGACAAAGCCGTCATTGCCACCGGCATCACGGCACCGCTGGGATTTCGCGTCTATGGCGGCGCCGGCAATGATTCACTTTCAGCCATCGGGACAACTTTCCAGCGGCTCGCGGGCTTCTTTGGTGATGAGGGCAATGACACGCTTGTACTGCAGGACTGTGTCGTCAACGGCAGTCTGCAGATCTTCGCGGATGCCGGCGATGACCTTGTCAGCCTTACTGGAACCACCATCAACGGTGAAGGGCTCGTGCACACTTTCGAGGGCAATGATCGGGTATCACTTAATAATGTCGGTGGTGGTGGTCGGGTTGACCTCCGCACCGGAAACGGCAACGACAGTGTGACCGTTCGCAACACCACTCGAGCCGGCCTGCTGAATATCGCCACCCGCCGCGGCCAGGACTCCGTGATGTTTGAGGACAACACGTTCAACGGCCCCGTCAACGTGCTCACCGGTGCCCAGAACGATGCCGTCCATCTGCGCGATGGCAGTACCTTTAACGGACCACTCTCAGTCAATGGCACCGACAGCCGCCGCAATGACTTTGGCGATGTTCCTGGCGGGGATCAGTTCAAAATCGAAACCGGAAACACATTCAACGGCGGCAGAAGCACGCTGAAGTTTGAAGGCAGCGAAATTCCCGCGCCCATCAGTACCCGCTACGACGGCACCAACAATGTCGGTGGACTGATTCGGGACGCTGCAGCCGCCGATAGCGCCGCGTCAACCCTCGCTGCAAATTTCGCACTGACCGCCACAGCCAGCTCCGCCCAGTCCGTTAACGGCACCGGCAACGTGCTCATCACCCGCACTCCCAATATCTCCATCGCCGGGAAAACTGTCGCTGGTGCCACCGTCACCGTGGATGCTGACGGGGACGGACAGTTCGACGACGGAACGGCCACCGCAGATGCATCCGGCAACTACACCGTCACCACCGCAGTCAGCCGAACGGATCTGTACACCAGCATCGCAGGTGACGATGGCCTCACCGGCCGCCGCTCCGTCAAGGTCCGTGGGGCGGTTGCGGATGTTGGTCAAACGGATGTCTCCGTTGAAGTCGACTATGTCACTGGCTCTGTGGTCGAATTCACCTCTGAACTGGGCACCTATTACCTGGAACTGTTTGATCAGCTGGCTCCTGGTGTCACCGCCAACTTTCTGAAGTACACCAACCCGCAGAACGGGGAAGCAAGTGGTCGCTACACCAACAGCATCATCCATCGATCGGTCAGTAACTTTGTGATTCAGGGCGGTGGTTTCACCATCGATGGCGGCGTGATCGACGAAGTGCCCCTCGATCCCTCTGTCACCGGCGAATTCTCAACCCAGCGTCCCAACATCAAGGGCACTATTTCGATGGCCCATGCCGGGGACCCCAATGTGCTCACCAGCCAGTGGTTCGTCAATACCGTTGACAACCCCAGCCTCGATGATTTCGACGGCCGCCGACACACCGTTTTCGGACGCCTCGTGGGCAATAGTCAAACCGTCGTCGATGCCATCGCCGCACTCGCCAAAACCAACCTCAATTCTCAGTCCGGCTCCGGTGCCCTCGGCGAAGTTCCCCTGCGAACGCCCTTCACGGAATTCTCTCGCTCTCTCTCCGGCACCGTGTCGACCAACGCCAACAGCACTCGCCTGATCGGCACGAATACGAAGTTTATCACAGAACTCAAAGGGGCCCTCTTCGGGCTGCGGTCCCGCATTCAAATCAATGGGCAGACGTTCTTCGTCGCGTCCATCGACAGCGACACCGAACTCACCCTCTCCCAGGCACCCACCTTCTCGGCCGTCAACGTGTCCGCCAAAACCGACTTCCAGGACTCCAGCTTCGTCAAGTTCACGACAGTCCGACAGATCTTCACCTGATCCGCCCCGGAGACTTACTTCTTCAGCGATTCCGCCGACACGATCAGTTCACCCGCGTCCAGTTCCCCGTCAGCCGGAATCGCCAGTTTCAGCTGGCCGCGATCCAGGACCTCTGAGGAGCCGCTGCGCCCGACCTGCTTCAAATATCCCACCCGTTCCTGCCACACGCGAAATGTCCATTCTCCCGCCGGCAGCCGTGGCAGCCTGAAACGGCCGTCCGCGTCGCTCACTGCCGCATAAGGATGGTCCAGCACCAGCAGCCAGGCCTTCATCCACGGATGAATCGAACAGTCAATACGCGCCGGGAGCTGTTCCGCTTTTCTGATCGTTCGTTCCAGCGGCATTCCCTGGGGAATCACGTCGTTGAACGGAGTGGAACGCTTCAGATACACCGCGGCATTGTGAGCCACCGGGTCGGAATTCACCAGTTGCAGCACGCCACCCGTCCGCAGCACCGAAACCCGTGGCTCAAATCGACACCCCCGGTTGTCCAGCTTCACCGGAGCCGAAGATGCTGCCAGCTCAGGATGAATCGGCACGGACGACCGCGAGTCCAGCCAGATCACCACGTTGCGGACGCCCCGAGTTTTCTCGTTCACCACCAGCGATTCGTCGGTTAAACCCTTGCCCCCGCAAACCTCAGCATCCCGCTCGATGTCGAGTGTCTGAGGTTGTGGAATGGTTCCCAACCACAGGAACTGGCCTTTCAGCGTTCCCCAGGTTTCCTGGGCGTAAACCGCCCCGGTTACTGAACTCGTGAGCAGCACGCCGCAGGCTGCCAGCAGCAAAGTCCTCTGCATCGCCACACCCTTCTCTTTTCGCTGTGATCCGTGCTTTACCGCTGCGGGACGATCTGCCATATCAACCCGCGTAATCTCTGCCATGTTTCGGGATTTTTCAAGAAATCTGCGGCGGAAATGAGCAGCTTCGGCTTTTTTTTCGTTTTGACATCACGAGGGCGACAAAAGTTATGGTCAGCAGTCGCGGGGGCTTTGCTGGGTTTCGGTGTGCCAGCTACGAAAGCCGCTTTTTCCCCTCAACTGCTGCAACCCAGAAGAACTCCCGGAATCCGCCCTGCTTTTGTCGCCCGGGTTTTTACTCCTGCCGATTCTCTGCCTTCCCGGACGTCAATGGCTCTCCACACGCGCCGTGCCCGGGATTTGACATTCCCGTCCAGCCGCATATGCTCACCTGAACTTCAAACGCCGCAATCGGACAATCGCTGCGGTGATTCTCGTGTCAGGACAGCAGGATGATCTCCTACAGCCAGCGGCTGAACCAGCGAATTCAACACACCCGCACACCAGCACTCGTTGGCATCGATCCGCGTTTTGACTGGCTGCCCGAAGAATTTCGCAAACGTGCCCACGCCCATCCCGCCGGCACCCGCGTGGCCATGGCCAAAGCCTTCCTCGAATTCTCCTTCGAACTGCTCAACCTGGTCGCACCACTGGTGCCCGCTGTCAAGCCCCAGGTGGCCTTCTTCGAACAGCTTGGACTGCCCGGTCTGGCTGCCCTGCAGGCCGTTATGTCCACCGCCCGCCGACTCGGTCTGATCGTCATCGCTGACGCCAAACGCGGCGATATCGGTTCCACTGCAGAAGCCTACGCAGACGGCTGGCTGGCCGGAAACAACCCCGATGCCGCTGCATGGCCCGCGGATGCACTCACCATCAACCCGTGGCTTGGCACCGATTCGCTCCAGCCCTTCGTTGACATGGCCAGCCGCCGTGGTGCGGGACTCTACGTGCTGGTCCGCACCAGCAACCCCGGAGCCGCCCAGTTTCAGGACCGCAGCAGCGACGGAACAGCTCTCTACCAGACCGTTGCCGACGTCGTCACTGAGCTGAATACAACAACCCGCTCCACAGATGACGCCTGGGGATCCGTTGGCGCCGTGGTCGGCGCCACATGGCCCGCCCAGCTCACAGCCCTCCGCGCACAAATGCCCCACGTTCCGTTTCTGGTTCCCGGCTACGGTGCCCAGGGAGGCACGTCTGCCGACACCGCCGGGGCCTTCACCCCCGACGGTCTCGGAGCCCTCGTCAATAGCTCCCGCGGCATCAACTTCGCCTGGCGCCGCAAACCCTTCGCCGAACAGTTCGGCGAACAACACTGGCAGGACGCCGTCGTCGCCGCCGTCCATGAAATGATCGCGGACCTCGCCGCCAATACTCCGGCTGCAAGTCTGCAGTCGCCCTGATCTCCATCCTTAAGCAGTAGGGAACCAACCATGACTTCACCCGGCAGCCTGCTCACTCTGCTTCTCAGTTCCGCCCTGGTCCACACGCTCCCTGCACTCGCCGACGAATCAGCCAAACCCCTGGAACAGGCAGAGAAGCAGGCTGACAAACCGGCTGACAAACCGGCCGCACAGGCCGAAAAACCACCGGCGAAAACGCGTGTGGACTGGGCCGAAATCACGCTCAAAGGCAGTCTTCCCGAAGCCGCCGCTGCACCCGGAATGTTCGGCAGCCCGCCCGATTCCCTCCCCTCCATCCTTGATCGTCTCAGCAAAGCTGCAGCCGACAAAGCCATCCATGGAGTGCTCCTGGATATCCGCAGCCTCGATATCGGCTGGGCCCGACTCCACGAACTCCGCACCGCGATCGCTGCCGTCAAAGCCACTGGCAAACCCGTCTGGGCCCGCATGGACGATGCCGATAACAAACAGTACATCCTTGCAGCCGCCTGCGACCGGATTCTGATGCCCGAATCCGGCACCCTCGCACTCACCGGTCTCCGCGCCGAAGTGACCTTCTATCGCAACCTCTTTGATATGCTCAGCATCCAGCCGGATATGCTCCGCGTCGGCGCCTTCAAGTCCGCCGCTGAACCCTACACCCGCACGGAAATGAGCCCCGAGTTTCGTCAGGAAATGGAAGAAATCCTCGACGACCATTACCGCGACATGGTCGCTCAGGTCGCCACTGCCCGCAAACTCACCGAAGAACGTGTTCGCGAAATCATCGATGTCGGACTCATCCCTGCCAGCGAAGCCAGAGACCTCGGACTGATTGACGTTCTCGCCTACGAAGATCAGCTCAAGGCTCTCATCGCCGGCCCCCACCAGCAGCTCGATGTCCGCATCCGCGAAGACTACCGCAAAGAGAAAGTCTCCACCGAACTCGACCTGTTCTCCCTGATGAAGATCCTGTCCGGTCCCAAACCTGCCACCGGCAGCCGCCAGCCACGCATCGCCGTTCTCACGCTCGAAGGTTCCATCACCTCCGGCAGCGACCCCACCTCACTGCTCAGCGGCGGTGGCGGCATCAACTCAGATCGCATCGTTCCCATCATCCACAAACTCGCTGAAGACGAACATGTCAAGGCCATCGTACTTCGAGTGGACAGCCCCGGCGGCAGCGCACTCGCCAGCGACCTCATCTGGCGAGCACTCGAAAGCAGCGGCAAACCCGTCGTCGCCAGCATGGGTGATGTTGCCGCCAGCGGAGGCTATTATATTTCCATGGGCGCCGAAGCCATCTTCGCAGAACCCGGCACTGTCACCGGCTCCATCGGCGTGCTCGGCGGCAAAATTGCCCTCGAAGGTCTCATGAATAAACTCGGAGTCACCACGTCCGTTATCAGCCGCGGAAAAAACAGCGGTGTCATGAGCATGACCACCGGCTTCACCGACTCCGAACGCACTGCCATGCAGCGAATGCTCAACGAAACCTACGACCAGTTCACCAGAAAAGCAGCCGCCGGAAGACGCATGGAACATGCCGCTCTCGAAGCACTCGCCCGCGGACGCGTCTACACCGGACGCCAGGCAAAGGAAATCGGACTGGTCGACCACCTCGGTACACTCGCTGATGCCATCGCACACGCCCGACAACTCGCCGGCGATCCCGAAGGCAAACTCGAACTCGAACAGCTCCCGCCCGCTGGCAGCCCCCTCGAAGGACTCATCGGACAACAACCAGCCCCCCAGCCGCCCCTCGCCCAGGCCCTGCAACTGCTCCCGCCCTCCCTGCACGCACCTCTCCAGCACCTCCCCGCACTCGAACTGCTCCATAATGAACCCGTCCTGCTTATGCTGCCCTACCACCTGCATGTGCACTGATTCCTCCAGCCTACAGCCAGGCAGGACCCGTTCGCTCCCCAGCCCCTCCTCCACGCAGAGCTCTTCCATGACCCCCGCCAGATCATTCACCGCGACAGTCCTGCCTGCCACTCTTGCCCTTGCGGTCGTCGCCTGGGCCGGTGCCACATCCCACGCCCAGGAGGCATCCCTGAAACCCGCTGGTCAAACCCTGGATGCCGACAAAATTCAGCTGCTCAATCAGCAGCTCGAAAAAGAATTCCTCGCCGAGCTTGAAACACTCCCCGCACCCGCAGCCGATGCACCGGCCGCGACCGCCATCGATCAGCACTCCCGCCGCGGTGATCTGCAGATGTACCTCGCCCGCTTCGCCGACGCCGAAACCTCCTATCGCCGCATGGTCGAACTCGACCCCGCGCTCGATGCCTCCCACTGGCGACTCGGGATCGCCTGCTTCTTCGCCAGTCATCCTCAGGCCGGTGCTGATCAGTTCGAGAAATATCACAGCTTCGACAGCGTCGATCGCGAAAATGGCATCTGGAGATACTTCTGTCACTACCGCGCCTCCGGGAAAGACGCCGCACGCAAACAACTCCTTCGCTACGATACCGACGACAGACCGCCGTTCCGCGAAGTCTACCAGCTCTTCCAGGGCACCCTCTCCGCCGAACAGGTCCTCAAAACCGCCTCCGCCTCCGCCGAAAACTCCCGCGCCCAGCGACTCTTCTACTCACACCTCTACGTCGGTCTGAACGCCAGCCTCGAAGAGGATCGCAAAACCGCCATGCACTCCCTCGAACAGGCCACCCTCAACGACTGGCCCCGCAATGCCGGCTACGGTCCCCGCTACATGTGGCACGTCGGCCGACTCGAACTCAATCGACTCAGAACAACCACGAAAAAATGATTCCGGAAACAGCATCGGGAGAGCGAAGCTCCTGCTGAGCCGCGCCCCGCAGGAGCTCCGTCCATGGCCCAACCCTGCTCCTTCAAAATCACCCTCGATCGCCCCGATCGTCGCTATGCCGGCGGCGATACCATTCGCGGTTCCATTCAGATCCTCGTCAACAGCCCCGTGAAATCCGGCGGGATCTGGTTCACCCACTGCTGGCGCGCCCATGGGATCGGCAACCAGTTCGACCACACCCTGAAAACACTCCAGCTGGCAGAACCCGAAGTTCTGCAGCCCGGCCAGGAACTCAATTTTGATTTCAACGTCACCGCTCCGCTCCAGCCCGTCACCCAGCGTGGCAGACTGTTCTCCGTGGAGCACTACGTGCAGGTGCATATCTCGGTCGCCTGGGCTACCGATCCCATGGCCGAAGAAGACTACATCCTCGAACCCGGCAACGCCCCCGATCAGCTCCCGGTGTCACGCCAGAACATCACCGTCGGTCCGGCCTGGCAACCCTCCAGCCAGTCCAGCACCGCTGTCGGCGGCGTGATCGCGGTCCTCATCGCCGTCATCTTCGTCGGCGCTTTCGGGGCCTTCTTTATTGCTCAGCCTCTGATTCTCGCAGCCCTGATTGGTGTCGGTCTCGTCGTCGCCGCGTTCTTCGTCATTCGCGACCGGATCCTCAAACGCAGACTGGGAACCGTAGATCTGAAAATCCCGCACCTCGTCACCGCCCCCGGCGAACCGTGGCTCGCAGAACTCCGATTTCAACCGCCTCGCACACTCAGAATCAACAGCATCAGAATCACTCTGAAGGCCGATGAATCCACCGCCTCCGGCTCCGGTTCCGACAGAAAAACTCACGATCACAACGCCTTCCGGCAAACCATCCCCCTCCGCGATACCGAACTGCTCCCCGCCGGCGAACCCGTACACGAACGACTGCTCATCCACTTCCCCGAGACCACACTGTTCAGCTTCGAAGCCGGAGACAACAAAGTACGCTGGTCTGCCAGCGCCCGCATCGATCTCCCCGGCTCCCCCGACTGGACCAGCACCGTTCCCCTGCAGGTGCTGCCTGCCGCCTTCGCCAGCCGGATCCCCCCCGCTCCCGAACTGCTCCCGCACTGGCACACAGCCAGCCCGGCCAATCCTCCCGAAGAAGCCGCTGCCGACAGGCCCGCTTCCCACAGCCCGTCCCCGGGCACCTCCGCCGTCCCCGCGAATGCCCATGCCTCACCCCCAACCACCACCATCGCTGCCGTCCTCGCAGAAATCAATTCCCACAGTCCCCACAGCAGTGCCCGAGCCAGCGTGATTCGCCGCGCAATCGGACAGCGATTCACCGTTTCCATCACCATCAGTCGTTCCGCCAGTACCATCGGCCCCGCAGAAGATGATCCCCTCTACTGCGGCGGACTCACCGTCGATGGCACCCTCGACGGCACCCGCCAGGCCATCCGGATCATTGCCCTCGCGGCCACGTCCCCCGAAATCGAAGCCCTCCCCCAGAACACCTCCTGGCTGGCTGAAGTCGAACTCATCGACTGGGATACCATCTATCATCGCATCAACGCCCGCCAGCTGCCCTGAACGCCCCCTCACCAGAACACCCTCCGTCCCCCGACAACCGCTCCCGCCCGACACCGCCATCACCGTTTTTCTGCCCGCGTTTTCTGCCCGCGAAATCCCGTTCTCCCGGAAACTCGCCATGCCTCTGCAACCTGCCAGCCACTGGGCTGTTTTGTCCCTGCTGCTCATGGGCAGTCTCTCTGCTCCCACACTTCGTGCAGACGATCTGTTCACCACCCAGGTCGCCCCGCTGCTGCAGCGTAAATGTCTCACCTGCCACAATTCCGAAGACCGCAAAGGCGACTTCTCGCTGCAGACCGCAGACGAACTGGCAGCATCGGGAATGATCCAGCCCGGTGCCCCCGACGACAGCCAGCTGCTGCACGAAGTCCTTCCGCAAAACGGCCAGCCACCCGCCATGCCGCAGGATGGTCAGCCGCTCGCCGCCACCGAAACCGAACTCCTGAAACGCTGGATCACCGCCGGGGCCGCCTGGCCCGAAGGAGTGACGCTGCAGGCCGCCGTGGTGGAAGATTTCAACTGGTGGTCATTCCAGCCGCTGCAGCCTGCCACACCCCCGCAGCTGACCGATGCCGCAGCCGTCGCCTGGATCCGCAACCCCGTCGATGCCTTCATCCTCGAAGCCATGCGACAGCAGGGACTGCAGCCTTCCCCCGAAGCCGACCGCCGCACACTCATTCGCCGACTCAGCTTCGACCTGCTGGGACTGCCCCCGACTCCAGAAGAAATTGAAGCCTTCGTAAATGATCCCGCAGCCGATGCCTTCGAGCGACTGGTGGATCGCCTGCTGGAGTCGCCACAGTACGGCGAACGCTGGGCCCGCTACTGGCTCGATGTCGTCCGTTATGCAGATACCTGCGGCTACGATAAGGATAAGCTGCGTCCCAACGCATGGCCCTACCGCGACTACGTGATCAAGGCCTTCAACACAGACAAACCATACGGGCGATTTGTGGAAGAGCAGATCGCCGGTGATGTGCTCTACCCAGGCGATCCGGACGGCATCCTCGCGCTGGGCTTCATCGCCGCCGGACCCTGGGACTTCATCGGACACGTGGAAGTCCCCGAAGCAAAGTTCGACGGACAGGTAGCCCGAAACCTCGATCGCGACGATATGGTCTCCGGCACACTCAATGCCTTCTGCAGTCTGACCATCCAGTGTGCTCGCTGTCACAATCATAAATTCGATCCGTTCACCCAGGAACACTATTACGGTCTGCAGTCCGTCTTCGCCGCTGTGGACCGCGCAGATCGCCCCTGGGATACGGACCCGGCCGTGGAACAGCGCCGCAGCCAACTCACACAGACGCGGCTGGAGGCCGTCAGGGGACGTGACGAACTTCAGGCTGCCATCCGTCGCGAGGGCGGCAAAGCCCTCGAAGAACTGGAAGCCGAAGTCGCCCGCCTGAAACCACTCGCCGAACCCCCGGCCAAAAAGCCGGAATACGGCTACCACAGCACTATTGCCGGCAGGCCCGGCGAACAGAAATGGGTGCTCGTCGATCTCGCCGAAGACCGCCCCGTACGGTCCATCGTGCTGCATCCCTGTCATGATGAATTCGGCGGTATCGGGGCGGGCTTCGGGTTTCCAGTCCGCTTCCGCATCGAAGTCGCCGATGCCGCAGGCGCCGCACTCTCGCCACCCGCCTTCCGCACCGTGCTCGATCAGACGGACGCGGATGTGGCAAACCCCGGGCTCACCCCCGTCACCGCCACAGTCGAAGGCAGTGTGCGACTGCTGAAGGTCACTGCCGTGCAGCTGGCACCCCGATCCAATGACTACATCTTCTCCCTCGCCGAACTCGAAGCCCTCGACGCCGACGGAAAAAATCTTGCAGCCAATGCCAGAGTGCAGGCGCTGGATTCCATCGAAGCCCCGCCCCGCTGGAGACAAACCAACCTCACCGATGGGATCTGGCCCGCTGCTGCTGATCCCGCCGCAGCAACCGCCTTCCGCACCGCCAGCGAACGATTGCAGCAGCGCAGGCAGGAACTGCTCACGGACGAACGCCGCAAACAACAGACACAGTTCGCCGATACCATCGCGGCAGCAGAAAAAGACCTCGCTGCACTCCCCCCAGGTCGCATGGTCTATGCAGCCGCCACCCACTTCACTCCACAGGGCAATTTCCAGCCGACTCAGGGCCAGCCACGCGCCATCCGCGTCCTCCATCGCGGCAATGAATCACAGCCGCGCCAGGAAGTCCGGCCCGGCACAGTACCGCTCAGGAATACTGATGCCTGGACGTTCCCGCTGGCCGCTGACCACAGCGAAGGAGACCGCCGAGCTGCACTTGCCGGATGGATTACTCGCCCAGATCACCCTCTCACATGGCGGTCCATCGTCAATCGCGTCTGGCAGGCGCACTTCGGGCGAGCCATCGTGGACTCGCCCAATGACTTCGGCCGCATGGGACAACTGCCAACTCACCCCCAGCTGCTCGACTGGCTCGCCAGCGAATTCCTGCGCAATGGCCAGTCCTTCAAAGCTCTGCATCGGCTGCTGCTCACCAGCAGGACCTGGAAACAGTCCTCGCAGATCACATCCCGCCAGCTGCAGATCGATGCCGATAACCGCTGGCTCTCACGCATGCCCCGCCGCAGACTCACCGCCGAAGAACTTCGCGACGCTGTACTGGCGGTGAGCGGTCGACTGAACCTCGAAATGGGAGGCCCCGGCTTCTACCTGTTTGAACTCGAAAAAACAGATCACTCCCCGCACTACGAATACCATAAGTTCAACCCCGATGACCCGAAGTCGCATCGCCGCAGCATCTATCGCTTCATTGTCCGCTCACAGCCAGATCCCTTCATGACCACCCTCGACTGCGCTGACTCCTCCCAAAGTACTCCCCGACGACATGAAACCACAACCGCCCTCCAGGCCCTCTCACTGCTCAACAACCGCTTCAACCTCGTCATGGCCGGACACTTCGCACAGCGACTTGAACAGGCCAGCGAAAATCCCGAAGACCGCGTCGCCCTCGCATTCCACCTCGCCACCGGCCGCCCCCCCGAGGCAGACGAACGTCAGCCACTGCAGACCTACGCCAGCCAGCACGGACTCCCGGCACTCTGCAGACTGCTGCTCAATCTGAATGAGTTTGTGTTTGTGGAGTAACGTGCCCGACGCAGGATGTCCATGGAACCGGCAGTGACCTGGGTTGCTTCTTCAGGGTCACGGCTCGGCAGGAGAAGTTTCGGGGGGCAGTGTCAGGACAGAAACCTCATTGCGCATGGAGTTCACAACCCGGCAGTCAACCCGCGAACCTGCTGCTCTTCATCGAAACCCCGGTGTCGAAATTATTTCGACACCGGTTTCTTTTACGCGAGAATCGAGACAACCCGCCAAAACTCGCCACGTGACGCCAGTATTTTCAGCCCCTTAGGCACACACCGCCGCCACCGGCGTGTCTCTCCCGCCGACTCCGCACGTTGAAAAAACCGATGCAGGTGCGGAGCCCGGTGCTCAAGACTGCCGAAAGTCTCGCCCTCACCCGAGACACACCGGATCCGGGTCATATGGGGCATCCCATTCGCTGGAGCGTTTTCGGATGGCTGAAATGGACCGCGTATTATTGCTCCCGACGGCGTCCTCTGTTCACCTGCTGGTCCTGGGTGTGGCCCCGAATGGCGGGTCTCAACGCGTCAGCATAGCATTTTACCGGAAAATCGCCGTCTGCGCGCTTCAGCTGATTTTGGCCACTGATTAGGATCAGGTGACTAAACTTCATGATAACTCGAGTGCATAGCAGGGCTTGTCGTAGGATCCGCAATGAAATCAGAGACGTTTGACACACTGGCGATGCAGCAACTCGTCGTCCGGATTCAATCAGGGGATGCGGCTGCTCAGGACGAAATCTGCCGACGTATCCAGGATCGTCTGGAGCGGCTTGCCAGCAAAATGTTGCGACGTTATCCCGGAGTCAGACGCTGGGAGCAAACCGATGACGTTCTGCAGAACGCCATGCTGCGATTGCTGAAAGCCCTCAAGGCCGTCAAGCCGGACAACATCCGGGCATTTTTTGGCTTGGCCACAGAGCAGCTCCGGCGTCAGTTACTGGACCTGAATCGGCATTATCAGGGTGCACTGGGACATGGACGAAATCTGGTCGACATGCCCGGAAGTGGAACGGAGGAAACAGCGGTCGTCGCACTTGATCCGGTTGATGGCGCAGCCGGACCGAATCGGGACGATGAGCTGGATCGCTGGCAGGCATTGCACGAGGCTGTTGAAAAATTGCCGGCCGAAGAACGAGAAGTCTTCGGGCTGGCGTTTTATCACGGCTGGACACAGTGCCAGATTGCGGAATTGCTGAACGTCAATGAACGAACCATACGTCGCTACTGGCAATCCGTGTGCGTGCGCCTGAGTGAAATGGTGGAGGGTGATCTTCCGTTGTAATCCACGGTTTCATTGGGGCTGACGATCGTCCAGCTCGACGACCCGTTGGCAGGAAGGTTTATCGTTCTCAGAGCACAACACCGGAGGAAATGGTCGCGAAGACTGGAACACAGCCGTCACCACATCGGGGATGAAGGAAATCTCTCTTATGTCCGAAAATCAACTCGAACACTTTCTGGACCTCTGGATGGCCGATCGGGACCGTGGCATCACTCGCACTGCTATGGAAGTGTGTGCCGGGAATCCCGAACTCGTCGAGGAATTGTCCCGTCGTATCCGGATCATCAAAAGATTTGAGGAGCTGGCGGACATCACCGCAGCAGGGACTCCCGCGTCGCAGGGAGAAGTTGGTACATCGCATGCGGCATCGGCACCCGGCACTTCATCGATGCAGAGGCAGCCAATGCCTGCGACCATCGGGCACTTCAGGCCGCTGGAGATTCTGGGAGAAGGTGGAATGGGATCCGTCTATCTCGCAGAAGACCCCCATTTGCAGCGACGGGTGGCGGTGAAGGTCATGAAACGCGAATTAGCAGCGGATCCGCATGCCAAACACAGATTTCTCAGAGAGGCACGTGCCATGGCAACGATTGAACATGAGAATATCATGACGATCTATTCGGTCGGTGAGGATCAGGGAACACCTTATCTGGTGATGCCGGTACTGAAAGGGGAAACACTCGACGAGCGGCTGCGGCGTGAAAATCGGTTGTCCGTCTCAGAAACATGTCGTATCGCGCGCGAAATCGCAGCCGGACTCGAAGCTGCACATTCCCACGGGCTGATTCATCGGGACATTAAACCCAGCAACATCTGGCTGGAAGGCGTCCAGGGAAGAGTCCGTATTCTGGATTTCGGCCTCGCCCGCCCTGCGAGCGAAGACCAGAAAGTGACTCACAGCGGTGCTGTGCTTGGAACCCCCGCTTATATGGCCCCCGAGCAGGCTGCAGGTACCGAAGCGACACCCCGCAGTGATTTGTTCAGTCTGGGTGCCGTGTTGTATCGAATGACGACCGGCAAACAGCCTTTTGACGGACCGAACATCATGGCCACTCTGAACAATCTGGCCAACCGCATTCCTGAATCCCCATCGAAGCTGGCCCCGGAGGTTCCCCTTCATATTTCGATGATGATCGATCAGTTGCTGGCAAAAACTCCCGAGCGACGGCCTGAATCTGCCAAAGACGTTCTGAAGTCCTTCCAGGTTGAAGAAACGCTGTCGCTGCCCGCGATTACGATTGTTCCGGTCCCCCCGAAGAAACCTGCGAAACATTCTCGCGATCAATCCGAATCCGGCACACCCCGGTCCGCGACCCGGCTCAAACCAAAGGCCTCATCGGCCGGCGGATTCAACAACGGCTTCCGCCGGCTGCTGATGGGCGGTCTTGCGGCTCTCACATTTTCACTCGCAGTGGTTGTCTACCGCATTCAGACGAACCACGGCACTCTGGTTGTCATGATTGACGATGAACAGGTTGAAGCCAGACTCAGCAAACAAGGTCTGGTTATCGAAGATGCGCAGACCGGCCGTACGTGGAAGCTTTCACCAAACAAACCGGAACCACTGCCTTCGGGAAATTACAGGCTTTCGAAATCCGATGGACTATTGCTGAACGTATCAGACGATGATGGCGCGGAGTTTACAACGACAGAATTCAGGATTAAACGCAGCGACAGGACGACGGTAAGAGTGACGCTGGAACCTGCAAAGGAAATGGAGTCGGCGACTGCCGCCTATGGTGCCTTTGTAAAATTCAGCGAACCCTGGAAAGTTGCTCCTCGGAGTGATTTCAGGACGGATGGCACCATTGAAGCGGCCTGGTCCGGTCCGCACGGCAGCAACATTCTTATTTACACCCGGGAATCATCCATGCCGGTTCACCCGGTCGATCTCATGACACAGACGGCAGCAGAGTTGAAGCAAACCGTTGATGCCACCATCGGAACTCAGACAACTCGCACAATCGCTGGCATGCAGGCGATGTGGCTGGTGACGCATGGCCGGGGGACCGGCGCGGTCATCGATGGGAAGGGAACCACCCCGACGACTCAGCACTGGGTCGCCATTCCGCGCGAACAGGACATCTTTTTCATTCGCCTGTCGTGTCCGTCCGCAGACTACGCGGGTTTTCGCGCCGCATTTGAAGAGTCGCTGCAGTCGATATTTATGATCGGGTCTCAGACGAAGGAGCAGCGGAGCACCAAAGTTCCCGGATCCCCACGAAGTCCGATCCCGTCTGGTGATTCTCCGTTCGACAAACTCGACTTCAGCCAGATTCCGGAAGCCGAACGGGTTGAATATCTGCCCAAAGAAACGGTCGCAGTGCTCGGTTCGAGTCACGGCAGGACCTGGAGGTCCCCATTCTTCGCCATGCACGGAAATATGGAGTACAGCCCGGATGGGAAGTGGCTCGTGGAGAGTGACTTCAGCAATCTGTATCTTTTCGATGCAGAGACTCTTGCATTAAAAAAAAGATTTTTCGGTGTGGGACAATTTTTGAGACACCGTTGGGCGTCGTTCAGTCCCGACAGCCGAACACTGTACCTGACAACCTCCAACGGCAGTGCCAATTCTGCCACGGACCTGACGTCCCCGGAACTCAACACAAGTTATGACAACATCCGTTTCGGGGATTCCACGGTGATTGCCAACACTCCCGACGACATCTGGTTCGCCGGCGACTTGAACAATAGGGAACACACACTGTGGGTGGCGCGGCGGGATGCGACAACGCAGACATTGAATGCCCAGCAGCCGATTCAGGATGTCACTGGTGTGCCGGAGTCGTCATCCCTCGGAGATCTCGCGGAGCTGAAATTTTCCCCGGACGGCCAATGGCTCATTTCCGGACATTCCACAGGAGGCACCAGCGGGTATCGAATCCTGCGAAAGCTGGCAGATGAATTCGTACCGGTGGCGATCATCCCGGCAAATACCGACCAATACAATGTGCGTGTTGCCTACTCTTTTACTTCAGACCATCAAATTGCCCTGTTATTGGCCGGAGATTTTTGTCATCAGGTTGATTTGTCGCTGCCGCCAGATCGTCCCGTTCCGGAAGGCGGATTTGCCATTATGCATCCCGAGCCATTGACTGGTATCAGCGATGTCACGACTTCCGCGGATGGGCAGACATGGGCTGCGTCAAAGTCGACTTATGGCATGTCCCCGGCTGTTCTTGTGGGTGCCTGGGAAGGACAGGTCCCTGTGGTCAGACACACGATCACATTACCTGCAACCGGTTTAGGGCATGTGGCATTGTCGCCGGATGGCAAGTCGCTGGCTGTTTCCATGGAAGCGTGCGTCATCGGTCTTTACGACCTGACGCAGGAAGCACCTGTGGCGAAAGTGATGCCCGACTTCAGTTCTACCGCCCAAAGTGCGACTTCCAATCTGGCCGTGACGGCGCGGGATTCAGGCGTACTGGAACTTCACCGACAGGAGAAAGACGGTACAAAAATCCTTGATCGTCGTACGACAAATGACCCTATGTATGGTGTTGAGATTTCCGACGATGGCCGGCGGGTAGTTTCTTTCTCTCACCCCGATTCAGCAATCGGCGGCAATTCCCGCTTTAAAATCTGGGAAATTGTCGGAGATCAACTGGTTGAAGGGGCGACCATCGAAGCGCCTCCGTACTGCAGTGGGAGGTTTTTTCGTGATGGCACACGATTTCTGTACGCCAACCAGATCTGGGATGTTACCGCGAATCCCGTGAACGTCATCGCGACGTTCGCCAGAATGCCGATTCAGGGAGCAACCGCTGTCAGTGACGACGGTGATCGCGTGGCATTGATCGGCGATGGCAACCGGCTGGCAGTTTTTTCAACGGACCGATTGGCGGACGCGCCCATCGCAACAGCTCAATTGCCCGGTGCGCCATCTTCAACAGCATTCAGCCCGGATGGACAGAGAATTATCACCACGCACCCAGAGGCGGTGTGTATTCTTTGGGACCTTGCAGGCGACCAGCTTGTCGAATCTGGTCGCATGCCGATTTTTCAAGGGGCCCCCTATCACACACTTACGTCGGAGTTCTCCGGGAATGGGAAATCGGTTTATATCGGCGGCTGGGGGAGCGTTCTCGAGTGGAAGTTGGATGACAATTCTCTCGGTCGGCACTGGCCGATTCCTGGATCCACCTGGATAAAACGGACCGCTGATGGTCGCCACCTGATTTTGCGGAACAGCAATACCACGACCTGGATTCTGCGGCTGACACCGTAACGCTTGCAGTGAATTCAGACAATCAATCAGGTGCATCGTACTGAGGATCCGGAACATGCCTTAGCGACTCACCCGAACCTGTCTTTGACGCCGCCTGTCTTCTGCGAAGGACCAGGACGTAGTCCTGAAATTGTCTGCGGTCCGATCCGTGCCTCACCTCTGAAGATCGGCAGACCAGCGTTCTGCGACAGCAGCCCCAACGGCGGGCCGCTTCATCCCCGCATGGTGAATTCGAGTTGAGTCTTACCGCAGGCATGCATCCTCCGTGGACGGCGACTCCTGCGGACCCGATTTTGCCGCCTCCTGACGCCCTCAGCCCGCTCTGAAGCTCGAACGCTGGTGCAAGTGAAAGTAGTTCAAGCTCCGCACGCGTCAAACACCTGCGCCGATTCCCGGTATTTACGCACCCAACCGAAGACCCGCCGAGTGCTGACCTCAAAACCGGTGAAATTGCGGGTGATGAATCCGGTGTTCCCAGCCTTCGGCAGCCACTCACGTTTCAACCAGCACCACGCCAACCAACAGCCCACGCGAGCGGCAAACCTGTTGATGGCTCAAAGCGATAAATCCCGGGGGTCTGGGGGCTGGCCCCAGCTTCCCTCCAGACAGCGACCCCGGAATCGTCTTCCGTTTTTCAATATCTCTCCACAGCCCAAACTCTGACTCCCGTCTGACCAGTACATAATTGGCAGGCAACAGACTTCCAGTTCAGAGCCGGATGCAGGTCACTAAGTCCAGGCAACTTCAAACACATCCACAGAATTGAGGAACTCAGCGATGCTAAGGGTGACAACACCGTCATCTGATCCATCGTTCAGCGTGCCACCGTCAGTGCCCCATGGATTACGCAATTTGATGGCAGTAACAGTCGGAAGAATTGAGCCTCGAACAAACCCCACGACCATGTAAGCATGATTGTTCACGAGAACTGAATTGGCAGCATTGTCCGTTGAGGCAACCGTTAAGTGCCCGCCGGCAATCCATGTAAGCCTCATCGAATCAAGCAAACCAATTGCGGCAACGTTCTTGAGTTCAGTCCTGCCGGCAGTTAATCCGAAGGCTTTGAAGCCTTCGGTGCACCAGCCCCAGTGCAATTCACTATAAGAGTACGCTTTACGGTGTGATGCTGATCGATGATACGCAAACGCTTTTTCGTAGAGTGCAACCCAGGCAGAGTCCTCAACGCCGAGGTTGGCAAAGACCAGTTTCCCATTACTGTCCACGGGCAAGTCACTGTCAATTCTGTAGAACCTGTCCCCCAAATGTACGCCAAAGGTCCCGTCGCCAAAGTCTGCAATATTGGCCTTGATGACTTGCGGATTCCTTAAAGCAATCTCTCCCATCGCAGACAATAGCCAGCAGTCGTTGAGTGCGCCCTGATTGATGTCCCTGACGGATGGGCCGTCGCCCGAAAAGAGTTTGAGTGAAGTGAAGTTCTTCGAGGAATAACCTGCTGCAGCTGGATCGTAGATGCGATCTCCATCCAGCGTCAGATCGACCACAGGCTGAAACTCTGCGACTCGCTGGACGATATCCTCTGACGAGACATTCGACGCTGCATCTTTCGATTTGCCGCCATCAATCCAGAGGACGTCGGCATCGTTTCCCCCGTCCGTCAAGTCACTAAAGATCGCATCAATGGCCACCAGCGTATCAAGACCTGCCTGACCATAGAGGCTGTCTTTTCCCACTCCTCCTTTGATCCAGTCGTTTCCATCGCCCCCGTAGATCTCATCGTTCCCGCTTCCGCCGTCGACCCGGTCGTTACCGGATTCTGCGTCGATCCAGTCGGCACCTCCGCCGCCGAAGATCTGGTCATCCCCGTTTCCGCCAAAGATCTGGTCTTTTCCATCCGATGCCTGCTCTTTGGCACGGTCCCCCCAGATCTTCGTCGAAACCTTCACGCCGTGCGTATTGGTCCCTTTGGTCCCTCTCAAATCGATACGGTCGTCGCCGCCCAGACCGAGTATTTCAATACGATTCACCCGTGAACCAGAGAAAGTGCCGTATTCGCATCCGCCGGGCACTGCCCCGACAGAAACATTCCGGCTGTCTCCATCCGACTGCATGACGCAGATTTTATCGTTTTTGTCCGTTCCTTCGATACGCAGCACTCCGCCACTCAGGGTGGCTGTGATGTTGGCGGCGAGAACCTGACGAACTTCCATCGCCTCGGTCAAATGGCCAATTGTCCTGGTTTTTCGCGTCCGCATCACCGTGGCTCCCCGGAATTTTCTGAAGTTTGTGTTTCCAAAACAGTCTGGAAATCGCATCTATTCCCTGAAGCGAATGCAGTCTGCGAAACCGGACAAAGAATTTCGGTTTTTCGAAAAATGCGGCTCCTGTTGTGTTTCACCGGAGATCTGGATAGGCAGCGGCTGGGAGATTTGGTGAACGCGGCCGGCCAGATTCCTCGGTGTGGTACTGCAGCGACATCCTGCGGAAACCTGCCGACGTCCGGGCAACGAGTGTTACAGTCATTCTGTCGGTTACGGAAAACTGCCGTCGACCGGGGAGGCGACCTTTCGACTCCATCCGGACTGCCGTGAGGGCTGCCTTCCACAGCAAACCTGCACCCAAACTGATCCCGCAAAACTGATCGCTCGGTGCACGGTGACAACCGCAGAGAATCCCACAGATACGGGACTGAAAAGCTCCCATCATCTTTGGAATCTGTGAAATCTGTGGTCCAAATCCGAATCCCTTGTTTTAAACACAGATCACGCAGATTGCACAGATGCGCGACCGAGCCTGTGATCTGGAATCTGGCCCCCTGCAACCCTGCAAGCCGTCCCCACAAGTTTCCAGTCTGCTTCTCGGGATCTCTATACAGGCAGAACTCCAGGTCCCGGTGTGACCAGTACCTTCAGGATGCCTTCTCCAAAACCGACCTCGGAAAGCGAATCGCTCTGTGAACGGTTACCGGATGGTTGCTCAGCTCGGTGGTTACGTGAACGGCCCACGTGCTGATGAACCCGGAACCGATACAGTCTGGAAGGGGCTTCAGAAGCATTCGTCTCCCTGCGGCCGTCAGGATTCGCTGAAAACACCACCAAAATTCCCCACTTCCGTCACTCGGCCAATGCTCTCCGGGACCCACGCGAGGCACCACTGCGGGTTTGATATCGACTGGTGGTGATCTGGACGAAGGGATTGACATTCCGAGCAAGCCTTCAGTGTCTTTGGGGACGCTGGCGACGTGCCGCACCGAAATCCTTTTGTGGAACAACGAGGTTTCGCTGGGGGCTGACGGGCGTGAAACCGGCGGGTGCCATGCACCTTTACGTCAGGAGTTCATGTGGGAGCGACGGTGGCCCATGGGGGTGCAGGAGCGGTGAAGGCCAGTGGGGTGCCGGCGGGGCCGAGCAGTTGCAGGGATTCGGCGTGGAGGTGGAGTGGTGCAGCGGAGATTTCGGGCGTGGCGTTGGGTGCGGTGCGGTGTTCGGGGAGCCAGGCGGGGTCACCGACGACGGGCAGTCCGAGGCTCCAGAGGTGCACGCGGATCTGCTGCGTGCGACCGGTCAGCGGGAAAGCGCGGAGCAGGGAGGTGCCGTCGGGGAAGCGTGCAAGCGTCTGGAATTCGGTGCTGGCCTCGAGACCGTCGGCATCGGGGAGATGGAGTCCCTCTGCGGACACGTCGCGGGCGATTGGCAGGTGGCAGGAGAACACGTCGTCGGTGGGGTGGCCGATGACGCGAGCGAGGTAGGTTTTGCGGACTTCGCGACGTTCGAACTGGCCGGAGATCAGTCGGGCTGTGCGTTTGCGTCGGCAGAGCAGCAGGACGCCGGAGGTGGCGGCGTCGAGTCGGTGCACGATGTGGGGGCGTTCCGGGAACCAGGCGATGTTGAGAATGTGTCGGAGCGTGTTGCGGTTGAAGCGGCCGCAGGGATGGACGGGGAGTGGTGCGGGTTTGTTGAGGACGATGAGTTCATCGTCTTCGAAGAGCAGTTCGATGGCGGCATTGACGGCGGGTTCGACGTGGTGTGTTTCCAGCTGATCAAAGCGTTCGCCTTCGCGAACGGTTCGCAGGGGGTTGAGTGGGAGCGGTTCGGGGGGGCGACTTCTGCGGCCGCGGCGAGTTCGGCGGGGTTCTGCGGGGACGATCAGGCTGGCGGTGATGCGGCGTTCCCATTCGCTGCGATCGATCTGGGGGTGCAGCTGACAGAGGAAGTCGAGCATTGACAGGCCGGCCAGTCGTTCGGGGACGTTGAGTGGTCGGCGATTGGTGGCTGGCTGACTGCCCGGGAGCGGGCTGATGGCCTGCTGCAGCTGCTGGGCGCGGCGCTGCAGACGCTGGGCCTGGAGCACTTCCGGGCTGCGATAGCAGGCGGGGCAGCTGTGGCCGGGGACGTACTGCGGGAGCTGTTGTTGTTCCGGAGTGACCACGGCCTGACAGATGTAGCACTGAGTGGTGCCGGTTTCGGCGAGTCGCGGGTTGACGGCGACGCGCTGGTCGAAGACGAAACATTCGCCGTCATAGTGTTCGCCGCCGACGTCTTCGAAGTATTTCAGAATGCCACCGTCCAGCTGATACACATTTCTGAACCCGGCCTGCTCCATCCAGGGTCCGGCCTTTTCACAGCGAATGCCGCCGGTGCAGAACATCACGATGGGTTCGTGACGGAGTGTTTCGGGGAGCTTTGCGATGGCTTCGGGAAATTCGCGGAAGTGATCAATGTCGAGACGAATGGCGTTGCGGAAGGTGCCGATGGAGACTTCGTAGTCGTTTCGGGTATCGAGCAGATGCAGGGGGCGACCTTCGTCGAGCCAGCGTTTGAGTTCGCGGGGGGGGAGTTTGGGGCTGGTGTGCACGGCGGGTGCGACGTCGGGCATGCCGAAGGAGATGATTTCCTTTTTGAGCTTCACCAGCATGCGGTTGAAGGGCTGGTAATCGCTGTAGCTTTCCCTGGGTGCGAGGTCTGTGAGGAGGGGATCCTGTCTGAGGAAGTCGACGAAGGCGTGGACAGCCTGCGGCGGTCCGGCGACGAAGATGTTGATGCCTTCGGCGCTGAGCAGCACTGTGCCGCGGAGGTTGAGTTCCACAGCGTGGCGGCGCAGGGCGGCGCGGCGTTCCGGGAGATCATCCAGCGGCACAAATTTGTAGCAGGAGATATTCAGGATGCTGGACGGGGGCGAGTTGATCGGGCTCACGGCAATGACTCAGGAACTTGCGAGGACGGCGGATTCGGGAAAGCGTACCTGGGCATCCTGCAGGGGGATAGCGCCGGCGGCCTGGCGCGGGAGTCGGCAGGCGATGCGAACGCGGGTGGCGGATTCGTCGAGATAGGTGCGACTGAGTTCCTGGGCGTGCTGGGTGAGCCAGGCGAAGAGTCGACCATTACCGACGCCGGTTTCGATTTCGGCATCGACGAAGCCCCCGGAGAGTCGTTCGGCGACGACGGCGGCGAGCCGATCGAGTCCCTGGCGTTCGGCGGCGCTGATGGTCACGGTATCCGCAAAACGCCGCCGCAGCACATCGACGAATGACTGATCTTCGACGCGGTCGACTTTGTTCAGGACGAGCAGAACATTTTTGACTTCGACACCGATTTCATCGAGCACTTCGTAGACGGTGTGAATCTGGCGTTCGGCTTCGAGATTACTGGCGTCGACGACGTGCAGGAGCAGATCTGCGTGGCGGGCTTCTTCGAGCGTGGAGCGGAAGGAGGCGACGAGATGGTGCGGGAGATTGCGGACGAAACCGACAGTATCGCTGAGCAGGACGTCGCCGAAGCCGGGGACGGGCCAGCGGCGGGTGCGGGTATCAAGCGTGGCGAAGAGTTTGTCTTCGACGAGCACATCGGCGCCGGTGAGTGCGCGCATGAGTGTGCTTTTACCGGCATTGGTGTAGCCGACCAGCGAGACGGTGGGTTGTTCGCGGCGGAGCGAGACGGTGCGGGAGCGGCGTTCTTCGACGTCGTGGAGTCGGGACTTGAGTTCGGCGATGCGGCGGTCGATGAGTCGTCGGTCGGTTTCAAGCTGTTTTTCGCCGGGACCACGGCCCGCTCCGAGCCCCCCCGTGCCACCGCCGCCGACGCGTTCGAGGTGTGTCCACATGCGTTTGAGTCGCGTGCGGTAGTACATGAGCTGTGCGAGTTCCACCTGCAGCATGGCCTCATGCGTGCGGGCGTGCGTGGCGAAGATATCGAGGATCACTTCGCTGCGGTCAACGATGGGTTTGGAGAGTGCCTGTTCGAGCGCGCGGCCCTGAGATGGAGTCAGATTGTTGTCGAAGATCACCAGTTGGGCGTCGGTGGCTTCCATGAGCGTCTTCAGTTCTTCGACTTTGCCGCTGCCGATGCAGGTGGAAGGCGATGGGGTGTCGCGGAACTGCACCATTTCTGCCACGACGTCGACACCAGCGGTCTTGACGAGTCCCTTGAGCTCATCGAGTGCATTTTCGCGGGAAAAGCCGTCGTCAGGCTGGAAGACACCCACGAGCACAGCGCGCTGGCTGCCGACTTTGAGGGATTCGCGTTTGGGATCGCCCAAGATGGAGTTCCTTTGGGGGGTGAATGTGTTGGGGAGCTGCGCCGGGGAAGAGGAGGGCGCGGGAGGTGCATCCTACGCTGCGGGGGGCGATGGGGAAAGGCGAAGTCTCGGGGTTGTCGGTTTCCTGCTCCGGGTTCGCTCCCATCGGAACCAACTTTCAGCTAGCATCATCCCTGCAAAGTCAGGCCGTCGCGTCCCCGGACGTCATCGGCCCGAACAGATGTCAACCACCCGTATCCACGCACAGAAAATCACACGAGGCAGGCGATGACAAAACAGTTCAATGTGGCCATGATTGGTCTGGGATTTGGCGCTGAATTCATTCCGATTTATCAGGCACACCCCAACGCCCACGTGGCCGCTGTCTGCCGCCGTGACCCCGCAGAACTCAAAAAATGCGGCGACCAGTTCGGCATCGACAAACGCTACACCCGCTACGAAGACGTGCTGGCCGACAAAAGCATCGACTTTGTTCATATCAACAGCCCCATCCCCGACCATGCCTGGATGTCACTCGCAGCACTCGATGCCGGCAAGCACGTCATGTGCACCGTTCCCATGGCCACCACCATCGACGAATGCCGCCAGATCGTCGAGAAAGTCAAAAAAACAGGTCTGCGGTACATGATGGCCGAAACCGTCGTCTACAGCCGCGAATTCCTGTTCATCAAAGAGCTTTACCAGAAAGGCGAACTGGGCAAAATTCAACACCTCGCCGCCTCACATCCCCAGGACATGGACGGCTGGCCCAGCTACTGGGAAAAAATGATCCCCATGCATTACGCCACCCACGTTGTCAGCCCCTGCCTGGGACTGGTTGACGGGCTCGCCGAATACGTCAGCTGCTTTGGATCAGGCACCGTCCGCGACGATATCGCTCAAAAATCCGGCAACCGCTTCGCCGTCGAAACCTGTCATATCAAAATCCGCAACACAGACCTCACCGCCCACATCTGGCGGTTCCTCTACGATGTCGCGCGCCAGTACCGCGAAAGCTTCGACGTCTACGGCACAAAGAAAAGCTTCGAATGGACTCTGGTGGAACACGAACCTCACGTCATTCACACTGCCAAAAAGCCTGAACCGGAAATCGCCGAGAAGGTGACCGTGCCGGACTACGCTCACCTGCTCCCGGAACCCATTCGCCGGTTCACCCTGCCCTCCGAAATCCACGACGCCGACCATCTCTCCTTCCTCCAGGGTGGCGGACACGGTGGCTCACATCCCCACCTCGCCCACGAAATGCTCAGCGCCCTCCTCGAAGACCGCGAACCACGCCCCAACGCCGTCACCTCCGCCAACTGGACCTGCGTCGGACTCTGTGCCCACGAATCCGCACTCAAAGGCGGCGAAATCGTTCGCCTCCCGGATTTCACACTCAGCTGAAAGTTCACCATCCCCCCTCTCCCCTGCCAGGGGAGAGGGGTCGGGGGTGAGGGGGCAAACGCTCTCCAATAAATCCCCCTCCCGCAACAAAAAGTCCTGCACCCGCAACTCCCCCCACCGCCCCGCACAAGGCCCTGCGATTATGCCGCGTTTCCTGCCCACCATCATCGCTCTCTGCACCGTCTCCGCGGCCCTCGCGGCCGATCCCATTCCCGGCATCGGCCCCACAGGTGAAGTCCGCCAGCTGCACACCGGGTTCGATTTCACCGAAGGACCCACTGGTGATGCGGCCGGCAACATCTGGTTCACCGACATTCCCCGCAACCGAATTCACCACATCAATCCGGCCGGTCAACTGTCAGTCTTCGTGGAAAGCTCCGGTCACTGCAACGGACTGATGGTCGTCGGCGATCGACTGCTGGCCTGCGAAATGGACGGAACACTCAAACAATTCAGCCTCAGCGACAAACAGCAGACGCCGCTGGCCGAACAGTTCGAAGGCAAGCGATTCAACGCCCCCAACGACCTGGTGATCGATCAGTCCGGTGGCGTCTATTTCACCGACCCCCGCTTTCGCGCTCCGGATCCCTGGCCCCAGGGCAAAGAAGCCGTCTATTACCGCGCGGCAGACGGCAACGTCACGCGACTGATCGATGATCGCAAAGCCCCCAACGGAGTGATCCTGTCGCCGGACGAAAAAACACTCTATGTGATTCCCAGCATGGAAAAGGAAATGTGGGCCTATCCGGTGGAAGGACCTGGCAAAATCGGCAAAGGCAAACTGCTCTGCGAACTGCGACAGCGCCCCGGTGAAAGCAGCGGCGGCGGTGACGGGCTGACCGTGGACACCAAAGGCAACCTCTACATCACCAGCGGACTGGGAATCCAGGTGGTCAGCCCTGAAGGGAAAATTCTCGGCGTCATCGCCTTCCCCGAACAACCCGCCAACGTGACGTTTGTCGGCACTGATCGGCGCACGCTGTTTGTGACTGCCAGAAAGTCGGTGTATTCCGTCACCATGGAATCCACCGGCCACGTCTTCCCCGGCCCCGCAACCGCAAAAAACTGAACTTGCACGCTGCTGATGAGAGCCTGCGGCTGATGTCAATCGGCTGGTGCGGCCC
Source organism: Planctomycetota bacterium (assembly GCA_046074585.1). Lineage (GTDB taxonomy): Bacteria > Planctomycetota > Planctomycetia > Planctomycetales > Planctomycetaceae > SXXK01. The sequence goes on from JBJTOM010000554.1 coordinate 26,621, forward strand.
TGGCCCAATAGTCTGGGCTTTCCGGCACAGAGTGCCAGCGGGAGGGCGAAGCTCCTGCTGAGCCTTATCCCCGTTCGCGAGCACTGCCCCAGGTCGCGCGGCTCCGCAAAAACACTGGCCGAGGCTCACAGGGCGGGCCAGCATGGGACGGCTCGGCGGGAGCCTCGCCCTGGGATGGTGAAACGGTGTTAAGGACACTTGAGATCGTCTGTCGGATTTCATGCAGACGCGCCGGCGGGCATCTTGCTGTACCAACTCTGACCTCACGCAAAGGCGCCAAGGCGCAAAGCTGGAATTGTTTGAAATTTGAACCTTCTGTCCTTCCTTTGCGTCTTTGCGCCTTTGCGTGAGACCAACAGTTCTGACGACAACCGGCAGCGGAAGAGACGTCAACTGACAGGAAGAACAAAATACTCCAGCTTTCCCATTCTCACGCCGTTTCACCATCCCAGGGCGAGGCTCCTGCCGAGCCGTCCGTTGCAGGTCCCCATTGTGCGGCTCTGTGAGCCGTTGAGAGGACTGTGGGTCTCACGCAAAGGCGCAAAGGAAGGGCAGGAAGTTCGAATTTCCACGTTTCCACATTTCGTCATTTTATCCTGGCGCCTTTGCATGAGGTCAGATCCGGGACAGAAAAACCGTGTGAGAACGGGCAAACTCTGAGGTATTCCGTTCCGCGCGGCCCTGGCTCGCTCCTGCGGCGACTTTGGCCGCGCGGGCACCCGCCGTCACTGGGGGGGGGTTAACACACCGCCCCGCCCCACTCCGCTTCACTCTACCCTTCCGTCTCCACTCGTTCACGCACGCGCCGCAAACGTTCCTTCATGCGTCCCCGAGCCAGCAGGCTCAAGTCTGCGAAAAAGAACTGCAGTCTGAGCGATCTGAGGTACAGACGTGCCTGGGAGGGCGTGAGCTGTCTCCAGGAGAGTTCTCCGGCCAGCAGCAGTACCGCCACGACCGCTGTGGCCAGAAACGCCATGCCTGCAAGCTCCGGATCTGCTGCTGCAGCTTCGCGCACCGCCCGGGACAAACGGCCTCCCCGGGGCATCCATTCCAGCAGTACGGCAGCGACCACAGTACAGCTTAACAGCGACAGCAGGCCGCGAATCGCGTACACGGCCGATTCCAGCAGTCGATCCGCCAGTGTGGCAGGGAGCATATCAAGGGCTTCGTCTGCGTGCTGCATGTGCTCAGCAGGAGCTGCTGCCACTCCGAACACGTCCCGAAGCACACTCCGCAGAGATCGGCCGGAGAGCTGCTGCAGAGCCCGTCGCTGACGAAAGCCACACATGGCGACAGTGGCCAGCAGGAATGTCCATGTCACAGCCTCGGCCACCGCGAACTGTCCGGGGATGCGCAAGTCACGGAGCAGCAGGTCCAGCAGTCCGGCCACAAGCAGCATCAGTCCGCCCCAGAGTCTCAGGGAGAGCAGGACGAGGGCGAGCAGCATCAGGCGGGTGGAGAGTGGCAGCATCGGGAACAGCTGCAGCATCGTGGCTGCGGTGAGCAATAGCAGGAGCAGTTGACTGATGACGGCCCGGGCCGCTTCCACCTGCGAATGCCCGGTCTGATCATCGTCGGGTTCCAGCACATTCGCGCTCATCGTGTGCTCCCTGCCATGCGGCCGGTTCGGGCCAGTTCGAGTTCATTCAGGACGAGTCGGACTGCTTCGGTTTCGCCGGTGAGCGCAGCCGGGATGGCCAGCCGCCGCAGCTCCTGTTGCAGCAGGAGTGTCAGTTCCTGCGTGCGGGTGTGTTCGGCGGCGAGCAGGAGTCCTTCGGTGCTGAGGTCTGCAGGGGCTTCAAAATCCCGGCCAGGACGGTGAAAGGCCGGTGTGGGGCAGGCTACGGCGATGCGATGATGACGTGATCGGGCCAGTCGAAGTGCCGGGAGCAGATGCGAGATACTGTGGGCGTTCTCAAGCAGATCGCCGAGGATCAGAAAGACTTCGTTGTCTCGGGCCCGCGCGGTGGCTCCACGAAGGATGCCAGTGAGCATTTCCATGCGGGCGGCACCGTCGTGAAACCCGCGAGAACGGAGTGCCGCCACGGGTGTCAGCCACGCCAGACCGCTCTGGCTGAGAAAGTGCTGGGCGAAGGCGGCAAGAAAGGCGTCATCCGAGAGCAGCTGCACCTGGCGGTCCGCCGTCATGCTGTACAGCTCCGCCAGCACTCCAGCCAGCCGACAGCGAGCGTGATATTGCCGACGCGACCATGGCAGAATCGGAAACAGCGTCCAGGGGACCCGGTTGACGTGGCGTTCGAGCAACTCCGGGTACTGTTCACGGCAGACGGCAAGGGCCGTCTGCTGCAGCAGAGGTGAAAGGCGGTCCGGGAGCGGTGCGGGATTGACACAGAAGTCCGAAAGCATCTGCAGCACGCGATAGAAGCCGCGTTCCCCCGTGACCGGTGGCAGACGCTGCTCGCCACGCTCGTCAAACACCACCACACCCACCGCATCCCCGGAAGAAATGGCAGCTCGAGCGGCGCTGGCGGCCGTGTTGACCATTTGATCCAGCAGTCGCTGGCCAAACCCGCCCAGACGGGTGCTGACGGAACCATCCACAATGAGCTGCAGGCGGACGGGCACTTCGGATTCATACTGCCGCGTCATCAGGCGGTCACGTCTGGCGGAGGCTTTCCAGGCGATGGATTTGGGCGGATCACCCGGTACATATTCGCGCAGTTCGAGCAGTTCAGAACCAAGTCCGGTGCGCTGCTGACGGTGCACGCCATGTCGGGGAATTGCATTGAGTCGTTTGATGATGGGGCGAATGTCGCCGCATTCCCGCCATGCCGGGAGCACTTTCAGGGTCTGTGGACATCGCAGAAATCGTTCCCGCCGGAAGAACCCATGGCGATCTTCCAGCACCACACGAAAACCCGGCAGTTGCAGTCGGCCAGCTCCGCGAACGCGCGCAGTATAGCTGAAGCTGGCCAATGTCAGCACTGTGCGAAGCTGTGCCCGGTGCGCCGTACCGGTGACTGCCAGGTTTTCCGGTATGCAGTCCTGAAGACGGAGAATTCCGTGCAGCTGGCCGCGAGCTGCGGTGACGTTCACCACCACCTGCACCAGACGCCCCGCCTGCACAACCCCCGCAGACTCACTGCTGCCGTTGACGCTTCTGGAAATTCGCAGCTGAGGCCATTCCCGGTGCATGCGCCAGACGAACCAGAGCCATTCTGTGAGGATCCAGAGGACGACACTCAGGCCTGTGCAGGCCAACCCCGCCTGGCCGCGTACAAGCCCCGCAAGCAGAGCCGCAATCGCAATCAGCAGCGTGCAGCGGCCAAGGGCGGTCATCGGCCGCCTTCCGTCACGACAGGCACGCTGCGAATGAGCTGCTGGATCACCTGTTCGGTCGTGCGGCCGTCCAGTTCGGATTCGGGTCTGAGAATCAGGCGGTGGGCGAGCACCGGGAGGCAGATAGCCTGAACATCGGCGTGCGTGGCCCAGGCACGACCGCTGAGCAGAGCATGGGCCCTTGCGGCCTTGAGCAGACTGATGGCCGCACGCGGACTGGCACCCAGCGCCAGATCGGCATGCCGTCGACTTTGCCGCGCAAGGTCCACTATGTATTCCTGAAGCTCACGAGACACGTGAACGCTGTCCAGCTCGCTGCGCAGTCGGACGAGTTCTTCAGTGGTGGTAACAGGAGTGGTCTGCTCTGCCGGACGGCTGTGCAGCTGGAGCATTTCAATCTCCTGCTGCCGCTCCGGATAACCGACCTGCACTCGGAAAAGAAAGCGATCGAGCTGCGCTTCCGGGAGTCGGTAGACACCCTCCTGCTCGATCGGGTTCTGCGTCGCCAGCACCATGAACGGGTCGGGCAGCGGAAGCGTTCTGCCCTCAATCGTCACCTGCCGCTCCTGCATCGCTTCCAGCAACGCTGACTGCGTGCGCGCCGGGGCCCGGTTGAGCTCGTCAGCGAGCAGCAGCTGGCAGAAGATCGGCCCCTTCCGCAGCACGAATTCCGATGTCGCGCGATCCAGCACCTGCGTGCCGGTCACGTCGGATGGCAGGAGGTCCGGAGTGAACTGGATGCGTTCAAAGTGGATGCCGACCGCCGATGCAAACGTGCGGCACAGTGTGGTCTTGGCTGTTCCCGGAACGCCCTCCAGCAACACATGCCCGCCCGCCAGAAGCGCCATCAGCAGTTGGTCGGTAACGCCCTGCAACCCCACCACCACACGTCCTGCCGCCAGCTGAACCTGCTCGCGCAACCGCTGCACTCGCAGAGCACGCTCGGCTGTGTCCTGTCCTGTCACGGGTCTGTCTTTTCCGTTGAAACCTGAAGAGAGTTGATAAAGACTCAGGGAGCTTAGCAGGTGCGCGGATCCGGATCGAGCGTGCCGGGGCGTGCCAGAACGCAGGACGGCAGTCCCCGGGCATACAACGTTGCCGACGCCTCCCGCGGGAAGGGCGAAGCTGGGATGACTTCCGGTGCTCAGAACACCGAAAGTCGTCTTTCGGGCTCCGCCCCCCGTGACAGGGCGTGCGAGAGATGTCAATCCCCCGGTGACGGACGGCCGAGCGCAGTCGGTGGCGCGCGGGCAAGGGAGCCTGACATCGGTCCCATGGGTCCCATTGCGGCGCAGCAGGGCGGTGCGGGGGCTTTTGACCCCTCACCCCCGGCCCCTCTCCCCTGGGAGGGGAGAGGGGGGATGGGGCTGCCTATGGCAGAAGACTCAGGTCCGCGAACAGGTCGTCGAGCAGCGAGAGGGGGATGTCGACGTCTGACGTGCTCTGCTGCGGAAGAATGACGTCACCAGCCACATCCTGGTCCTCCGCACGCTTCACCTTCCGCACCGCAACGGCCACGCTCGGCATCTGGTTGCCTGCCGAAATCAAACTTCCCGCCTCAACGCGTTCCTTCTCAACAAACACATCCACCCTCTGAACAGGCATCGGCACGGACACGTCCTGAACCTCAGCCTCCACACCGCGGAAGACGGCCGCAAGATCGTCCACACCCCGCCGCTCACCCACAGACAACTCACCCGACATCAGATGGCCCGCATACTCCTGCGGATCCAGATCCTGCCAGCCCAGCAGGTGGCCGTATTCATGAGCCATCACGGTGGCAAGGTCGACGGTGCCTTCAGGGACGTCGATGTCGGCCAGACCATCGCCGTCCAGATCCGCATCATCCGTGAACGACCAGCCGTAGCCCAGTGCGTCGTCGTCCAGCCAGATTTCTGAAGTGCCCGCAGCCCCGGACGCACCCAGCATGCCGCGGTCGTTCATGTCGCGGATCTCGACCGTCGCACTCTGCAGCAGAGCCATCGCGTCTGCTGACAAGCCCGTCGTTGCCCAGGCTGCGAGCACCTGCTCACGCACCTGCAGAATGAGCTCCTCAGACAACACTTCGCCACGACGTTCCACAGCAGCGAGGTGAGCCTTCGATGCATCGCTCAACGCACCACCAGCCACGAAGTCAAGACCCGCGAGCACCTGCGGAGCCGCGTCCGGCAGCGCGCCGGTCGCGATGTCCATCCCGATCACCGACCAGTAACCGGTATAGCCCGTCGGACGATTGAACTCGAACGTCAGAATGCCGTCCGCATCGGTGTCACTCACCGTAGCCGACATCATCGGGAACGCCAGCGGACCGGCAAGGTTGGAAGCCAGCGAACCCGATGTGATCGTTGTACCGCTCACACCGGTAATCACCGTGTTCGTCGACATGTCGCGGTCACCAAAGTAAGCCCGCACCAGATAAGGCCCCGCACTGTTGCTGGGCAACCGCACACGATAATTCACGGCACTCGTGCCAATCACCGAGTCTGCGTAGAGGTTGATCGAAGTCTTACCCAGACCCGTGGTGGATCGCAGCACTTCCGATGGACGCGTCACAAAGCCGTAGCTGCCGGATTTGCTGTAGGCCACCGTGCTGCTGAAGATTGTCGCGGACGACACCCCACGGAACCGATCCTGCACCAACGTCGACCGACCAAAGTCGTAGCGGCCGATCACTGAACCTGCGTTCGGCGTGGCATCGCGTACAAAGATGGTCGTCGACCCGTTGACCGGCGTTGTCACTGTTCCCGAAGAATACTCCAGCGGATTTGCGGCCGTCCCGATCGTCCCGCCTGCTGCCGACAGCACCATCGCCGAACCAGTCGTGTTGATCGGTGTCGTCGTGCCAGTGTCGTTGCCGTCCAGAATGCTGCCTGTGCCTGTGATCGTCACCACCACGCGACCACTGGCGTGAGATGCCGTCAGGCCACCCAGCGTCGCGTTGCCACCCGCCACCAGCACCTGAATGGCGGCCGTCGTGTCATTGCTGCTGCTGGTGATGGTTGAAGTGCCGTTCTGAGTAAACCCGCCGGAACCAGCGGAAATCCGCACGATGGAACTGCCCGCGTCGATATTCGCGCCCGACGCCATGCTTACCGAACCCGTGCCACCAAGCGTGACAGAGCCAGACACGGTCAACGTGCCGGACGCCAGCGACACCGCAGACGTCTGCAGATTCACCGTACCGCCCACCGTCGCCCCGCGAAGAATCGTCGTGCCGGTGCCCGGCACTGCCGACTGCGTCAGATTACCGCTCAGCGTCACCATCCCGCGGAAGTCAACGTTTGCAGCCTGCAGAATCGTCAGGTTCGCAATTCCCGAGACAGTGCTGCGGAAAATCGAATGGCCCTGACCGGACAGCACCGTCAGGTTGCCGCTGCCCGAAACCGCCCACATGTCGATGTCACCGGCACCCAGGCCCGAATTGAGCGTCGCAGTGCCGGAAACGGTCACCGCGCCCAGCGAAATGGGGCTGTTCGATGTCGTCACCGTGCCGTTGATCACGGCCGTGCCAACAGTACTGGCCAGACCGCCGGCGAAGTTCAGCAGATCGCCGCCATTGCCCAGCGTGACTGTATTATTCGTCCCCAGCGCCACGGCATTGATGACGTCGGTGTTGGCCCCAAGGAAGCTCAGGGCGCCGGAACTGGAATCGGCAAAGCCCACGGCATACAGATTGCCGTTGAACGTGGTCGCACCGGATGTGCTGCGAGTGATCTGACCGACGCGATTGGACGGTGTGCCCACGTCGCCGTTGAACACAGACGTGTTGCCGAAGAGATCCAGGTTTGCCACACCGGTAATCGTGCCGGACGGTGCCACGGTGACGGTGCCGCCGGAATTGATCCGCAGCCGAGTCCCCGTAGCACCGCTGGCGACGCCGACGGTTGTCAGATTCATCGAACCACTGTCACCCGCTCCAAGATCCAGCGAGATGCCGCTGTTCAGTACCACGTTGGCCAGCGTGAGCAGTCCGCTGCCGGACCGCAGGACGCTGTTGCCGATCGCGGTGAGCGTTCCTGCGATGGTCAGCGGAGTGTTGGTCGTGCGGAAATCGCCGAACACCTGCGTGGCACCACCGCTGCGGTTGAAGCCACCGGCGAACTGGAAGGCATCCGGATTGCCGAACATATTCGGGCCGTCGCCGAACGTGACGGTACCGGTATTGAGCAGACTGGTCACGCCTGCGGTGTACACGCCTGCCGGCAGCTGCAGATCAAAGGCCCCCGCGTTCGCCGTGATCGCCCCCGCCCCGATACTCCCACGGAACCACACCGTCCCTGTGGAATTCTGCATCTGCAGATTGCCGCTGATGGAAACACTCTCACGGAAGTCGGCGCCTGCGCTGTTGAGCAGTGTCAGATCCGCCAGCCCGCTGATCGAATTGGCAATGGTGATGCTGCCTGCGGACTGCAGGAGCAGCGATCCGGCTGCGATGCCGGCCGTGCCGGAGATCAACGCGGTGCTGATGCTGTTCGTTGTCGCCGATCCCAGAGTCAGGTTCACACCGCTGGAGATGAACACGTCACCGATAGTCAGCGTGCCCCCGTTCGCTGCCAGCAGCGCAGGTCCCGCACCGACGGCCGTCACTCGCGGCGTCACTGCCACGTTGCCATTTGCCGTCAGCTGTCCGCTGAGCGTCAGGCTCACGTTGGTAGCTACCGTCAGGCTGCCGTTCAGCTGGTGGACATTCGCGCTGGCCCCACCGATGCGGAGTGCTCCGCGGTTGTTGAACGTGGTGCCGCCGGCTCCGGTGATGTTCAGGGAACCCAGAATCGAGACGTTGTAGCGTTCTGTGGAAAGAGTGGTCACGAGCGATGTCGCGGCGACACCGCCAATGAAGATGTATTCGTTCCGGCTGATACCTGTGCCGAGCACCAGCGTGTTATTGCCGGCCTGGGTCACACTGTTCCCGCTGGCATCGGCCGCCACAGTGATCGGCCACCACGAATTGGTGCGAATCTGTGCGGTGGTGCCGGCCGGGGTCAGCCTGACCGGGCTGAGTGCGATGCCGGGCTGAGCGGTTTCGCCCATGCCGTAGCCCAGTTCCACAGTGCCGGCGATATTGGTGACGGTCGCAGCGGTGGTGGACAGGGCAAAGATCACGGACACGACGTCGCTGGAATCATTGCCCAGCGTGACGCGGCCCGTATTGCGGAAGGTGGTTCCGCCGGGCAGGTAGTACTGGATCTGATTCAGGTTGATCACAGAGCTGCTGCCCAGCAGATCGACGTTGTAGGAACCTGGGGCGGTGATAAGCAGTTCGGTGCTGAGGTTCCTGACGAAGGTCACGGTCGTCTCGCTGGCCCCGCCGAGCGTTCCGTCACCGGGATCCTGCAGGAACAGCCGATGCACTTCGGTGACAGGACCGCGGAAGTTGATGTTCCCGAGTCCTGAACGCACATCGAGGTCGCTGTAATTCAGCTCAACATCGCCGGTGAAGGTAATGTGCCCTGCCCCGCTGCCGGTATCGACAAAGAAGATATCTGCATGAGCATGCAGCGGCCCTGCGACCATGGAGACGTTGCCGCGGAATTCGACATCGGCATCACTGGTGGTGAGGAATCGTCGGCGGGTGCCAACCAGGACATCTTCGCCGGCCAACCCCAGCCGCCAGGACGCGGCCGCGTTAACGACAATCGCCGGTCCGGTCGGGGCGTTGCCTTCCAGGATCACATCGAGATCGGAATTGATAATGCCATTGTTGTTCAGCGTGACGACGCCATTGCTGCCTGTGGTGGCACAAAGCCAAACGCCACCGGCGAGAGTACTCACTTCGGCGTTCACAACAATCGTGACAGTGCGGATATCGACGCCCAGATCGACACTGCGAGTTGCAAGGACACCTGGCAATGTCGGATCCGCCGCACCGGAGACGATATCGCCAACATTCGTCGTTAATCCGGGATGGGTGCAGCCAGTGCTGTCAGTGTTGACGACACCAAGGAGCGTTGTTGTACCCGTGCCGGTCACCTGGACAAGGCGTTCCGCGGTGACATTCGGGAAGCCGACGTTGCGGGCATTTCGCACCAGCATCGTACCGATGCGTCGAGATCCGCCGACAGCTCCGAGGTAAACGATATCCCCGGTGTTCCCGGCATTCAGATCCAGATTCTCACTGGCTGCAGACGTCATTCCTTCGATGACACCGCCGAAAGTGATATTGTCACCGGCGAGATACAGAGGATTCTCGGCCGCCGTGGTGTCAATCACGGAGTTGTGAATCCGCAGATTGACCGGCGTGTTGCCATCACCCAGTGTCACCGGGGATGCCTGCGTGTAGATCCAGCCGTAGAGTTCGACGCTGGATGCCGTCTCGACGAACAGCCCATTGCGGAACATCAGAATGTCATTATTCCCGTCGCCGAAGATGGCCATGCCGGTGTTCAGCAGCACGGCGGACAGGTAGTCGCCGCCTGGATCGGTGCCAATATCGGTTCCTGAACCAGCGAACTGCAGGTCATAGGGCCCGGCATCGGCATTGAACTGCGGCGTTTTCACCCCGCCGTTGAAGCGGACGAGCTTCGTTGCCTGGGAATTGATCACATGCACCTGAGTACCAGTAATGATGAAGTCATCATCCTGAACAAAGCGGCCGAAGTCGGCGCCGTTGCTGT
>JBJTOM010000555.1:0-1801 GCA_046074585.1 Planctomycetota bacterium
ACATCCCACATCCGCTGCCAGTCCGCATTCGGGGTTGTGAGATCGCCGCTGACGGTGATGCCGGCGTTGGAACAGAATACGTCGATGTGGCCGCATTCGAGAGTCACTCGTCTGACGAGTTCCTGAACCTGATCTTCACAGCCCACGTCGCAGCCGATGGCGAGTGCTGTGGGGCCGAGGGTCTCTGTGAGCTGTTCAGCGGCGGCGAGGTCACGATCCGAAACCACGATGCGTTGAGCGCCGGCGGTGGCGAGGCGCCGACAGAGTGCCGCGCCGATTCCCCTGGCTGCTCCTGTAACCACCACGACTCGGCCTGTCATTTCCATGCCGCAGACTGCTCCGATTGAGTTGTGCTGTGTTTACCGGCCACCGGCTGCATTCTGATTGGTGGCGAGCTGAGTTTATCAGAGTCGCGCGGGCAGCGTCAGCGCGGTGCGGAGCAATCTGCTGGATTGCCGGGGCAGGTGTGGTGCAGCCGGGGCGGGGACCGGCAATCTCAGCGGGAACAGGAAGGCTTTGCAGCTGAGACGGCAGTCTGCATTTGACGAGCGAACTGGCCGGCTGCCTCGGCGGCGGCGGCAGCGGTGGTGGCTTCGGCAATTCGCCGCACAATCGCTGACCCCACGATCACGCCGTCTGCAAGTCCGGCGAGTGCAGCCACCTGATCGGGACCGCTGATGCCAAAGCCGACGGCCAGAGGCAGACGGGAGCGTGCACGGAGCGAGCGCAGCTGGGTGGAGAGTTCTTCCGGCAGTTCCTGCCGAATACCGGTGGTGCCGGCGACGGAGATGCAGTAGAGGAAGCCGGACGATGCCTGGAGGATCTGAGTGGTGCGGCGTTCGGTGGTGGTGGGGGCGATGAGCTGGATCAGATCGAGCCCGGCCTGTCTGGCGAGAGTCGCTGTTTCTTCGCACTCGTCGGCTGGCAGGTCGGGAATAATCAGGCCGCTGAATCCGGCTTCAGCAGCCTGGCGGATGAATTCACTGACTTTGTGGCGGAAGAGAATTGCGAAGGAGACCATGGCGAGGACCGGAGGAAGCTGGTGGTCCTTCAGCGAACGCATCATGCCAAAGATTTTCTCGACCGTGATTTCGCGCTGCAGGGCGCGGGTATAGGAGGCCTGAATCACAGGGCCATCGGCGATGGGATCACTGTAGGGGAAGCCCAGTTCGACCAGGTCCACCTGGGCATCGCGGAGGGCCAGCAGCACAGCGGCGGTGGCATCCAGATCAGGGTCACCGGCGGTAATAAACGGCATAAACGCCATGCGGCCGGCCGCAGCAGTGCGCGAAAACACGTCGGAAACAGGTGTCATTGGGAAACGGAGCCTGGATGCGAAGGGGAGATGCGGTGTGAGCCTTCACTCTAACGACTCCAGCCAAGTCCGCAACCGTGGGTTATGGGGGGGCGAATGGAGTGTCTTGCTGTTTTATGTGAACGAGCAGTGGCCGGTGGTGTGCGGCCGGCGACTTCACCGCTGACTTTGGGCCCTCACTGGGAAGTATCGCTGCCGGTCAGCATTTGACGCCTCTCCCCCGACCCCTTTCCCGTGGGAGGCGAGGGGGGGGGGCTAGTTGCGGCCCAGCTGGACGAATTGAATCTGCTGGGCTTCTGAGGGGCTGGCGAGGTCACTATGGCAGCTGGCTTTGCCGCTTTCCGCACCGACTGTTTTCCGGGTTTTGCCGGCGAGTCGGTGAATTTCATCGGGCGAGAGCACTCCGCGTCGTTCGAGGATTTCGCGTTGTTCGTCGGTGAGTGCGGCGCTGACTTTCGCGCGGTCCCACTGGTATTCCTGAGTCTT
>JBJTOM010000556.1:0-5809 GCA_046074585.1 Planctomycetota bacterium
AGGTCGGTCCGAACGGCGAGATTCCGGGGTAGCGCTCGAAGCAAGGCAGATTTGGAAGGAGCGACGCAGCGACTGTCAAAACGCCACCACAGCCGCTCACAACTCACCATGCTGCTTCGCTGCGATGCTGGTGTTTCCAAACACCATCGTTCGCGGTGACTCCTGTGCATATCGGGGCCAGTCTGGAAGATCCTCGCCGGTCGGATTTCCATCTCGCATAAAAGTGACCCAATACTCCATCATCGCCGCACTGATCCTGCGTCCCTGTTCTGAATCTTCCACTGCCACGGAATCATCTTCCCGCGCAGCTCCTCGGCCGGTGGCTGAGACGTTCGTCGTGGCCTGAGGGTTGCGGAAACCGTACTGAGCAGCCACAGACTGGCCGAAGGTTCCGAAGGCGTAGGCGACCGTTTCTCCATGCTGCGCTGTGTGACGGCTTCCCCGCGCCTGTGGCGGGACGTAAGTCAGCTGGAACATCCACACGGGCTGTCCTGCTCGGTGCATGTGATCCGCCAGCTGGCGTTGAAAGCCAAACGCGCCGCCGGTGGCAACTTCGTCGCTCAACCCACGGGCTCCGGATTCGCCGTTCGCTGCTCCGATCAGAACCGGGATACGCAATTGCTGTCCCTCAGCAAACACGTCGGCTGGAGCAGCCTTGACGAGACGTCCGTCGATGATTGGCTTGACGGGCAGTTGCAGTTGCCGAATCACGTGCACTCCTGCTGCGAGGTCCCCGGCAGACAGGCGTCGCAGGTCTGCCGGACGGGGCATGGGAGCCAGTTCGAGTTGCGTTGTGAGGCGAATTCCTGCAGCCTCCGCATCGGCAAGGTTCTGAATATTTCGAATTCCGCCGCTGCTGTGAATGATGGCTTTGTGAAACAGGCCATCTGCCTGAGCGATGCCCATCAGGAACAGGCAGCTGGTGCCACCTGCTGAAGAACCGGAGATCGTCACATTACCGGGGTCGCCTCCGAACGCAGCGATGTTCTGTCGGGTCCAGCGGAGTGCTGCGAGCATATCCAGCAGGCAATAGTTGCCGAGTGGTTCATCAGGTCGACTGGTCGCGGTGAGCGCCGGGTGAGCGAACAAACCCAGCGGTCCGAGGCGATAATTCATTGTGACGACGACGACTTTGCGTCGGGCCAGTTCGCTGCCGTCGTAGCGGGGCTGTGCACCCGACCCCTGAATAAACGCGCCGCCGTGAATCCAGAAAAGGACTGGCAACTTTGACTGATCACTGGCATCGTCAGGGGTCCAGACATTCAGGAACAGGCAATTCTCGCTTTGAGCACTTCGGGGAGTGAAGGTTTCGCCCTGCAGCGCGGGAGCTCCGAACTGTGTGGCATCCCGGACTCCAGTCCACGGTGGGACAGGCTGAGGGGCCTGCCAGCGAAGATCGCCGAGGGGCGGGGCAGCATAGGGAATTCCGCGGAAGATTCGCACATCACCCTTCTGCTCCCCCTCGACGCTGCCGGATGTGAACTGTACGGGTGCCGTTCTGCCGGAGACTGGTGCTGGCTGCGGATCCTGTGTTGTGCTGCGTTGCGGGTCAGCAGTTGGTGTTTTTGTCAGCGTTGTCGAGCGGTTGAATTGTTTCGTGAAGAACTCGATCAACACACGCCTCGCTGCGAGCTCTTCTTCGGCTTCTTCACTGGTTTTTTCACCGCGCAGATCGCGAGCTGCGCTGACGGTGCGTGCCCAGTAGAATCCGTGCGGACTTTTTTCCGCAGTGAAGATCCGCACATCCTGCTGTGCCTGATGCATTTTTTTGATCATGGGCTCGATGAGCACATGCGGAGCCTGATCATCGCCACGGCTGGTGATGAACAGTGTCGGAATTTCAATGCGGCCTGCGTTGGCCTCGATGGAGTGTTCACGGAGGAACTGCTGCAGCTGCTGTTCTGACATTCCTCGACCGCGCTGCAGGCCATTGAGAATTCGGCGACCATTCTGCATCAGGTCGTCCCGAGCATCCTTGCGGACGAGAGACAACGGCGGTTTGTCCGGGTCTCCCTGCATGTACACCACCGGGTCCGTCATCCACGGCGAACCGGCTGCCACGCACAGAAACTCGCGGCCCATTTTTTCTGCAGCAACCAGTGCGAGGTGGCCACCATGACTGCCCCCGACGACACCAACGCGGCTGCCATCCACTTTCGGGAGCGACTTCGCGAAGCGGATGCCGGCCACGACGTCTTCCTGCTCCATCCCGAACAGGGCTCCGTTGCCGGCTCGATAACTGATGGCGAGGATGGCCCATGGCTGTTCGTTGAAGGCCGTGATGGTCGGGGACAGCCCGTTGGGAGCGGCCATGGTGCGAAGGTAGCCAAAGTCGCGGTTCCCCTGTCCCCCATGAATGGTCACAAGCACTGGAAAGGGACCGTGGCCCCGGGGCATCGAGAGTACGCAGGGGATGAGTTGGCCATCGCTGGATGCGTACTGCAGTTCCGTGATCAGCCGTTCACCGACAGAATCCGTTTTTCCGGATGGCGTCATGGCTCCCGGCCGGTTCTGCATCTGCTTCAGCTTCTCGCGGACCGCCCGGCGTTCCTGATCGTCGATCTGACCGTCTCTATTGCTGTCGAATCGCTGGATGAGTGATTTTGGGGGGGCTTTGTCGCCGTCTGGTCGCTGATAACCAAAACTGTCCTGGACCAGCAGACAAACGCTGAGCAAGCTGAGCCTGAACGCTCCGGACCGCATGATTGTTCTCCTGTAAGAATTAATCGAGTCCCAATCCACGCTGGACAGGCTGAGCGGTGCGGAGCTGCTGCAGAAAACCACGAAGCAGCTCAGCCCGACTTCCCGCTCGACTGGTCCTGTCCAGCACGACAGCATTGCGTTGCAGATGCGTCTGGATCTCGTACAGCGAATCCTGTTGCGGGCGGAGGTCCTGTAAAGAGAAATTCAGGGCGGCAATGATGCGGCCATCCTGCAGACGTTCCATCACTACGTCCCGCACCAGATGGGTGTCGGCTTCGATCTGAATCTCGACCGCTCCATACCTCGAATCAGCGGGCGACAAACGCGGCTGAGCGAGAATGGTGTGCAGACCACTCTCTGCATGGCTCCATTTCAGTTCGTAATCCTGCAGCAGCGCCTGCAGCAGCGTGGGCAGTTGCAGTGTTCGCAGATCACAGAGTTCCCGGAGCATGTCAGGAACTTCATCAGCCTCGAAAACGGCTGCTGAATCGCCACCGTTGGTGAACCAGACTGCTCCCTGAGCATTGCGGCCCCAGACGAGTTGCTGTCCGGGGGGGCCGAACACCTGCAGAAAGCGCTGATCCCGCACCCAGAGAGTGGATTGGGGCTGAACCGCGCGGCGGCGCAACCCCAGTCGCCTGAGCCGTTCTTCGGGCTGCACGTGGACGGTGTAGCAGCGATCAAGGCCCGGCTGATACCGGGCGAGGCTGCGCCGCACCACGTCCGCCGGACTGGCGACTGCCGAGGACGACACCAGCTGCGCACACAGGAGCAGACAGGCTGCCACGGCGGAACAGACGCACACTGCCGTCCGGACCGGCCAGCGCCCTGGCTTCAACTGCGACGTGTCGGCAGCAGGTTCAGCCAGCGGATGCGGAGCCGCAAGCACTGTTTTTGCCAGCATCTGGTGGAGCAGTGCGAGGTCCGCCAGTGCATGCAGGAGGTCCGGCGTCTCCTCGAGTGTCTGCTGCAGCCGATCGACGTCAGACTCCGGCAGATCGTCGTCCAGCCAGCGGTGGAGTTGAGTTTTGAGTGCATCGGGGATCATTCGAGACCTTTGGCTGTCAGCCGTCGCTGAATGCATTCTGCCAGCGATTCACGCAGCCGAAACAGGCTCACGCGGACCGACGCCGGTGTGGATCGGAGCAGTTCTGCGATGCGATCAATTCGCAGCCCGTCCTGATATTTCATGCGGATCAGAGTCCGGGATCGCTCCGGCAACTTTTCGAGACACTCCTGCAATGCCTCACGGCGCTGCGGGATCACGTCCTGACGCTGTACGAGGCCTTCTGCATAGCGATGCAGGAGTTCCTCGCTGAGCAGTTGAGGATGCCGATTTTGTGTGCGATAAAAGTCGATGATGCGGGATCGGGCCAGCCACAGTGCCCATGCCAGAAACGGACGCTGCTCGTCGTATTCCTCGAATCGCCGAGCGACAGTCAGCGCCACCTGCTGCAGCAGATCTTCGCGGTCTGCAAACGCGCGCACTGCACCAGCGATGTACGCACGAATGGCAGTCTCGGCGGACAGCCAATGCCGAGTCATGCGTTCGCGAAGTGCAGCTTCCCGTTCAGTGCTCATGTGTCTTCTGCCGACGGACGCCTCGAAATGTTAGCAGAAAAACACCGAATTTCGATGCCCCAACCCGGAAGGGCCAGCCTCCTGTCGAGCCACCGCATGCTGGCACTGTGAGCCTCCGCCAGTGTTCCTGCGGAACCGCGGGACGTGCTGCCGTGACGCGGCTGAGATGCGGCTCAGCAGGAGCTTCGCCCTCCCACCGGTCCGCCAGACACAAAACGAGCCGCGACCGTGAGGAAGTCGGACCGGCGTACGGCCGACGTCGATCGGCCGGTGCGGCCAACGTGCGTTTCTGATGCGGTATTGGCCGCGTGGGCACGCACCAGTACCGGGGGATTGACATCCATTTTTTGACGGCACCTGCCGCCAAAAAATAGAGGAGGAGAATGGAGAAAGAAGAAAGGAGACGCTCGACTTTCTGCGGTCTCCTGCGTTCTCCTCCCCACTTCTCACTTCCCACTTCTCACTTCAAGACGCAGCCCGTGGTGGGGTATCCCGCTTCCTCACGGGCGCGGCTCGGGTGGGGCGTTTTGCGTCATGGCACAGATGGGCAAATGGGACCGATGAGACGCATGGCCAGCGCTCCGGAGCGGGGCTGAGCTCCTGGTCCCTCATTGGCGACTCTTCATTTCGCCCCAGCGACACACGCATGCCGCAGCAGCGCCGTGGCCCACGGACTGCCGTCCGGCGGCTCAGTGGTGTTACCGGGGGATTGACATCCTCAACCCCACACCCCGTTTCATGCGGGCAATGCTGCATTTGGAGTCCGCGAGCGGAAGGTCGCTGGCTTGCACGAAGAAGGTTCACCGCGTATTCTCTCGCTCGCCACGGAGATCTCGGCCCTCCAGGGTCGGTCGGCCTCCCGGGTGTCCCTCCGCCCTCCGCCCTCCGCCCCGCGTTTTCTTCCCCGCCCCACCATAATCTGCAATGAGTCTCCGCATGCCGAATGATCCGGAAATGCAGTCCGCCGAAGACCAGCAACGCGCAAGGCGACTGGTGGCGGCCTGTGATCGTGTCCGCCAGGAAGTGGCCCGTGTGATTGTCGGTCAGCAGGATGTGGTCGAGCAGTTGCTGATTGCCATTCTGGCCCGCGGCCATTGTCTTCTGGAGGGCGTTCCCGGTCTCGCCAAGACACTCATGGTGCGATCGCTTGCGGATGCCATGTCGCTCTCTTTCCATCGGATTCAGTTCACGCCGGACCTGATGCCGGCGGACATCACGGGCACGGACATCATTCAGGAAGACCCGGCCACCGGCCGCCGCCAGATGGTCTTTGCCCCGGGGCCGATCTTCGCGAACATTGTGCTGGCCGACGAAATCAACCGCACGCCGCCGAAGACGCAGTCGGCGTTGCTCGAGGCGATGCAGGAGCACCGTGTCACCATCCAGGGACGCACGTACACGCTCGACGAACCGTTCTACGTGTTCGCCACGCAGAACCCCATCGAGCTGGAGGGGACCTATCCGCTGCCCGAGGCCCAGCTGGACCGGTTCATGTTCCAGATTGTCATCGAGCATCCGCCCGAGG
>JBJTOM010000557.1:0-5039 GCA_046074585.1 Planctomycetota bacterium
GGCACGCACCGTTACCAGGGGATGACATCCATTTTTGACGGCACTTGCCGTCAAAAATAGAGCAGGAGCATGGAGAAAGGAGAGAGGAGACTCTCGACGTTCTCCATTCTCCTGCGGTCTCCTCTCCACTTCTCACTTCTCACTTCTCACTTCTCACTTCGAAACGCAGGCTGTGCCGGGGTAGCCCGCTTCCTCACGGGCGCGGCTCGGGTGGGGCGGTTTGCATGGTTGTGTGATGGGACACAGGGGACTCATGACACGGATGGCCCGCGTGACGAAACAGGGGTGAGTTCCTGGTTCCTCGTCGAAGCGTACCAGGTTCGATGGAGCTTCTCACGAGGGCCGTGGCAGTGCTGTTGCCCGCGGACTGCCGTCCGACGGCTCAGAAGTGCGTTACCGGGGGATTGACGTCCACTGCATGCCCTGTCACGTGGGGCGGAGTCCGAAAGACGACTCCCGGTGTTCTTAACGCCGTTTCGTCATCCCAGGACGCGGGGGCCGTCAGCGATCCGCAGCGTCCTGCCGGGGGTTGGCTGTCCTGAGCAGCCGAAAGGGGTTTCCGCGACCAGCCTGCTGCATCCGCTGTCTCCGCCAGGCGAGTACGAGGTCGGGCTGATCAGCAAAGATGCCATCCACTCCGGCATCAACAGTGAGCGCCTCCAGAAGGGACTCACCGTTCTGAACAAACTTCGGCAAAGCGTCGGAACGCCATGTCCAGACATGTACCGGCAGCCCCACCGCATGCGCCTCATTCACAGCGGCACTGATTTCCAGTCGACCAGCACTGTCAGCCCCCGTGACAACCAGCGTCAGCAGCAGACCAAGTCCATCACAGAAACCTCGTGCCTCACGCAGCTGATCCGGCGTGAGGGCTTTGGCTGTCAGCCACACAAGGGGCAGGGGACATTTGAGCTCCTCGCGCAGACGTCGCACCTCAGCCTGATCAAAGCACTGCAGATAGATTCGGTCATCAGCGGAATCGTAGCCGTATTGTGTGAGCACTTTGAGGATGGCAGCGGAGGCGTCCTGGCCGGCTTCACGGTGTTTTCCCGGGTCTTTGATTTCCACATACACGCCAGCCTGATGACGGCGGGACCGGTTGAGCCCCTGAATCAGCTGCAAATGCTCTTCCAGCGTGGAAATACGAAACGCGCCCTGTTCAATCGGAAATCGGGAACCGGAATTCTTCCCGGTGCGGTTGGGCGAGCGGCGTTCGGTGGCATTGAGCTGCCGCAGCTCGGCCAGCGTGAAATCCATCACGTGGAACCGGCCATCACTCCGCTGACGCCCCGGAAAAATGTCGCGCACATTCGTCAGATCATCGAGTGTCAGATCGTGCATCACCACCGGGATTCCGTCTTTCGACAGCACGCAGTCCTGTTCGATATAGTCGGCTTCGAGCGCGTGTGCGAAGGCGGCGGCTTCCAGCGAGTGTTCCGGCAGATAACCAGACGCTCCGCGGTGAGCAATCACGATCGGTGCCGCTGCAGTCTGATCCGGCCGCGAAACACCCGCAGGAGCTGCGTCGGACAATTGACCAGACGCATTGGAGTGTCCCAGACACACCACGGTCAGCACTGCAAGAAAAATCCTCATCTTCTGCTCCGATTCTCTGGAATCACATGACCGCTCAGGCGTCCTGCAGAGCCAGCACCAGCCACGTGGAAGGATTGATCGCCACTGGAAAATCATCGCCCACACTCAACGGCAGGTCTCCCAGCTCCGTGTCATGGATCACGCAATAAAAACCAAGAATTCCTGTTTCGGCCACCTGTGCGTAACCGGGCAGGAGCGAACCTGGGAGCCAGATTTCGAGGTCGTAGCCACCCGCGACCTGCTGCACATCGACTTTCGACGATTCTGCACCCTGCCCGGTTGCCAGCGTTCGCTGTCGCGAGATATCCGTGAAACGCACAGACGCATCGCCGTCGGCGTCGTCATCCACGGGCATCACAGCAACCGATGTGCAGAATTCGGTCGCCCGCTGCACCCCGGCGGTGTGTCGAGTATCCACGAGAATGTGAATCCAGTCTGAATTCGCAGGATCTTTCCAGCGACCGGCCGGGGAATTTCGCCGGCCGCGAATCTGCAAAAGCAGTCCCAGGCCCCGCGGATTCCACGCACCGCGAATGCGCACCGGAGTGGCTTCGTCGTTCAGCCGTGCCGGTACGAAGAGTTCAGGAGCGTTCTGCAGTCCCAGCAGTCGTCCGCGCGATCGCGGCAGTTCATCCCCACGCGGCAGAGGCAGCTGGAAATGAAATAGAAACGACGGCGGGATGGCAGGTGACATGAATGCTGGCTGTACTGCTGGAGAAACGTTGCTGATGAAACGGAGACTGATCAAACGGGCGATGACAGAACGGGCGGTGATCAAACAGGGGCCGATCAACGGGCGGTGAGGGACAGGTCCAGTCTGCGGAGAACACGATCGCGTCCCAGCAGTTCGAGGGAGCGGAACATATCCGCGCCCTGGGCTTTTCCGCTGATGCACAGGCGGAGCGCAGGGAACAGGTCGCCGGGACGCAGACTGCGGGACGCCGCGAACTGCTGGAGCAACTCATGCAGCGGGCCCGCGGTAAACTCCGGAATGGCCTCCAGCTGCCCCCGCAGATCCCGCAGATGGCCGCAGATGGCCGGTGCCGCCGTGATGCGCTTCTCGAAGGCCTTTTCGTCCCGACTGAGCTGTGCATCGGGCACAAAGAACTCCTCCATGACAAAGATGTCACCGAAGAGTCTGAGCCGATCGCCGGCCAGCTCCATGACCTGCTGCACGAAATTCCGCACTGCAGGGTCAGCGGGATTGGTGATCCAGCCAGCCTGCTGCAGCATGGCGAGACAGCCGTCGAGCTTTTCCGGGGCCGGCAACTGGCTCATCCAGTGTGCCTGGAAGCTGAGCAGCTTGTCGGGGTCCAGCCCGGCCGGGCTGCGAATCACTCGGTCGAGCGAGAACTTCCGCTGCATGTCCTCCAGCGACAGAATCTCCGTCTGATCGTCGAAGGACCAGCCCAGCCGAACCAGTGCGTTCAGCACTCCGGCGGGGATGAAGCCCGTCTGCTGGTAGTAAGCCACCATCACGGGTGAGAGCGCGTCGGCGGAGGCATCGAAACCCAGTCGTGTGAGAATCGTGTCGCCGATCTCGAAGAGCCGTTTGAACTGCGGATTTTTTCGATACTGAGCGATTTTGCGTTTGCTGATCTTTTCGCGACCGCCAGGTGCCGCCACATAAGGGATATGAGCCCATTCCGGAGTGTCGTTGCCCAGCGCCCGATGCAGGAGCACCTGGATCGGCGTGTTCGAAAGATGCTCTTCCGCACGGATCACATGCGTGATCTGCATGGCAGCATCATCCACCACTGTAGCAAAGTTATACAGTGGCGAACCGTCACTGCGAGCGATCACCGGGTCGGGCATCAGACCGCAGTCCCATTCCACAGTGCCCCGGACATGATCGTTGATCACCACCGTGTCAGTGCGGGGGACTTTGAGCCGAATGACGCAGGGAACATTCTCTGCCAGCTTCTGTGCAATCTGCCCTTCGGTGAGCTGCAAAGAATCGCGGCTGCTGATGTATACTCGCTTCTCCCGCTCAGCCTCCTCCCGCTGCCGCTGCGTCTCCTGAGCGGACTCGAAATCCCGATAGGCGTCACCCGCTGCCAGCAGCCGCTGCAGAGCGGCATCATACAGTGAGCGCCGCTGAGACTGGAAATAGGGGCCGTTCCCGCCACCAACTTCCGGACCTTCGTCCCAGTCCAGCCCCAGCCAGCGAAATGCCTGCAGAATCGGGCCCAGTGCCTCATCCATGTTGCGCTGCTGGTCAGTGTCATCGATCCGCAGAATAAACACACCACGATTGCGGCGCGCCCAAAGCCAGTTGAAAAGCGCAGTTCGCATGCCGCCAATGTGCATGTAACCGGTAGGACTGGGAGCAAAGCGGGTACGAACGGTCATGGAGGTTCCATTGCGGCAGCGGACGCGAAGGATCAGGAAGATGAACTGCGGATCCTATCGAGACCATCGCGGGCAATAAACCCGGAGCAGGCGGGATTCCCTGGAGTGAACCAGTGGAGGCTGTGGCAGGGATCACCATACAGCGTTCATCGCACCCCTGATGCCGTCCTTCAGATCCCACCGCGACTCAGCGTGCAGCGGGGAAATGTCAATCCCTACCAGTGACGCTGCCCATCCGCGCAGCCAGCACCGCAGCGGGAGCAAACCAGAGGCAAGGGGGCATAGAGGCAAGGGGGCATGGCACCAATCCCCCAGAACTCGGCCGCGAACTCGGACTCGCACTCGCACTCGTACTCAGTCCGCCGTGGCGGACGGTACTCGTACTTGTACTCGAATTTGACTCGAACCGCGGGGGAATTTCTTCGCCGGGGGTGCGTGAAGGCTCGGGGGAGGGGGGGGCGGCGCGGTGTCGGTTGGTCGCTGGTCAACTGCGGGGATACGAGGAGGGGTGGGGCAGGGGTGCTCTGAAGGCCGCTGGTCTCACGCGAAGCCGCGAAGCCGCGAAGGGAGGAAGGGCACTAGGGACTGTTTTTTTGAACCGCTGATGGACGCAGATGGACGCTGACAGACGCGAATGAAACGGGGGGGGGAGATTTGAGTTGTGCTCGTGCTGTAAGTTGAGTTCTGTGCAGCGTTCTGCGGGTGGTGGCGTTGTCTGCGGTATTCGAGTGTGAGTTGCTGGCCGGGGTGGTGGAGCCTGGGGCGTAAAAAAACGGCTTTCCCGGGGGGGGAAAGCCGTGTTCGTTTTGCGGCACAGGTTCGGGTGAACCGGGGAGACGAGCGACGGGTGTCGCAGGCTGTGCGTTGTGTAGATGGGGGGGGGACTCGGAGATTTCGTTCGATTTCGTCCGGTTTTTTGGGTGAGGCGGGGTTTTGCTGGTTAGCGCCAGCTGCGGACGCGGTACCAGGTACCGTTTGAGGACTGAGCCACGGCGTCACCTGTCAGTCGCATGGCGCGACCGGGGGTGCAGGTGGCTGGCCGCGAGCTGTAGCCCCAGCCGACTCCTTCAAAGTTTCCGATGTTTGGCCCT
>JBJTOM010000558.1:0-22648 GCA_046074585.1 Planctomycetota bacterium
CGAAAGGAGGGGGAGTGGGCATGGGTTTTCCGTTTTCAGTTTTCAGTGTTCAGTTTTCAGTGTTCAGTGTTCAGTGTTCGGGTTTCGGGTTTCGGGTTTCAGGTTGGGAGCGGCGATGTGATGGTGTGATCGGCGACGGGGCTGGTGCCTCGGGGCCAGCTGAGGACGAAGCGAGTGCCTTGTCCTGGTCCGCCTTCGACGCGAACACGGCCGCCGTGTTCGCGGAGGATTTTTCGGCTGACGGGGAGTCCGATGCCGGTGCCGCGGGCGCCTTTTGAGGATTCGAAGACGTTGAAGATAGCGGCTCGCTGATCTTCGGGGATGCCCGGTCCGTTATCGCTGACGGCAACGAGCATGAGGTCTGCGGCGCGATCGTAGCCGGTTTGGATGACGACGGCACCGCGTTCGATGCCTTCGACGGCATCGATGGCGTTGGAGACGATATTGAGGACGGCGCGGTGGATTCCTTCGGCGTCGAAGAGTGCGGTGGGGACGTCGGTTCCGGGGCGAAATTCGATGGTGACGCCGGATTCTGCGGCGCGAGCGGCAGCGAGTTCAGCGATTTCGGCAACGACCTGATTGAGTTCAGCGGGTTTGAGAGCGGGGACGCGGTCTTTGCTGAAGCTGAGCATATCCATGACGAGGTCATAGATTCGGGTTTGGTTGCGTTCGACGATACCCCAGCCCTGGCGGATGAGTGATTCCTGTTTTTGGTTGAGTCCCATGGAGATGAGGTGGCTTCCGCCGCGGACTCCCTGGAGGATATTTTTGATATGGTGGCTGAGTACAGCGATGGTTTGTCCCATGGCGGCAAAGCGTTCAGCGCGGAGCAGAGCATCCTGGAACTGGCGGGATTCGAGAGCGAGAGCGGATTGTCGGGCGACGGTGACGACCATTCGCAGGTGTTCGTCGGTGAGTCGTCCGGCGGATGTGGTGCTGTGTGGCGACGTGAGTTCGAGTTGTGTGGTGGTATCGAGGTAGAAGACACCGAGCAGATCAGAGCGTCCGCGCATGGGTGCGCAGATGGCTTCGCGGATGCCTTCGGTGACGATGCTTTCTCCGGCGGAGAATCGCTCATCTCTGCCGGCATTGGTGGTGCGTACGGCGGTGCCGGACTGGAGGACATAATCAGTGATGGACCGGGAAACGGGCATTTGGGGAGTGATGCGGGTATTGGTGGAGCGAGGCGCGATGGCGATGGCGGTGAGGTCAGCACCGACGGGATCTCGGAGGAGCACGCAGCCTCGATCGGCGCCGATGGCGGCGAGGGTCATTTCGAGGATGTTCTGGAGGAGTGATTCGGGTGTTTGCAGGGGGTCGACGAGTCCCTCGGCGACGCTGTAGAGAAGTTCGAGGCCGGAGCGGGGGGGGGTGGAGGCGGGTGGGAGAGCGGCGGCGGTCGTGAGTGACTGGCGGATGGCAGACTGATCGAGGGCGCGGGAGTCTTCGACGAAGCGTACCTGGCTGGTGGCGGGAGTTGTCAGATGGCTGGATTCGGTGAGCTGGAAAGCGAGGATGCTGGCGCCGAACTGGAGAGTATCGCCGTTGCGAAGTTCGTGTTCGGTGCAGATCTGACCATTGAGGCGACTGCCATTGGCGCTGCCGAGGTCACGGAGGATGAAGTTGTTTCCGTCGTGATTGATGCGGGCGTGATGTCGAGAGACTTCGGAGTCATCAAGGCGGACGTTGCTGCCGACGCTGCGGCCGATGATGACGTCCTGCGCGGAGGTGACATCGAACCGGCTGCCTCGGTTGGCGCCGTTAATGACGAGCAGTGTGGCACGGTGCACGACGGGGGATCTTTTGGGAAGGAGGGGTGAGGCGATTCGCGTGGAGCCGCCGGGCGGGACTGCATTTCAATCGAAACCGTTCGAGTTCTCAAGCGCGGCCGGGAGAAGTCGGGGTATTCCCTTGCTGTGGTGACGTGTAAAGGCGGTTCGGAGCTGTCGTATCTGCTTTGATTCCTGCGACTGGTACAGGCGATTCATGTGGTGTGACCGTCAGGGTGTGCAGGGCATGGCAGGATGGAATGCGATTCCATTGATTCAGGGGATTCCGACGGGGACGACATGCAGTTTCTGCCGGAGTGGTCTCGATAAGGCAGTGGGAGACCCTGCGGGCGTTGCTGCGCGCAGCAGTCGAGTCAGGGCGGTACGAGCTGGGAGTGGACAACAATGTCGGGCGCGATTCAGGCGATCAGCAGTGCGGATGACCTTCTGCGTTTGAAGACCTCACTTCACCGGCAGATTATTGATCTGGTGGATTTCAGTCGTGCGGAGGCGATGCAGGAGGAGGAGCTGCGGAGTCAGCTGCGAGCGTTGGCGGATTATCTGTGCAGTCGTCAGGCGGACACTCTGAGTGCCGCGGACCGCGAGGTTTTAGTTCGTGAGTTGATGGATGAGATTTACGGATTTGGTCCGATTGAATCGCTCATGGTGGATCCGGCGGTGACGGACATTCTGATCAACGGTCCGAATCGAGTGCTGGTGGAGCGTGGCGGCCGTCTGGAGACGACGCCGCTGCGATTTGCGGACAATGGTCATCTGATGCAGTTTATTCACCGTCTGGTGGGTCGGGCGGGGCGTCGTATTGACGAGGCGAGTCCGATGGTGGACGCGCGGCTTCCGGACGGTTCGCGTTTCAACGCGGTGATTCCGCCACTTGCGCTGGGAGGCCCGACGGTCTCTATTCGTCGATTTGGTAACCGTCGTCTGCAGCTGGAGGACCTGGTGCGACTGGGGACACTGGCGCCGGCAATTGCTGACTTTCTGGTTCTGGCGGTGCAGGGGCGGATGAATGTGATTGTGAGTGGTGGTACGGGTGCGGGCAAGACGACGCTGCTGAATTGCATGAGTCGATTTATTCCGGAGACGCAGCGTGTGGTGACGATTGAGGAGACGGCGGAGCTGAATCTGCAGCAGCAGGACGTGGTGGCACTGGAGACGCGTCTGCCCAACATGGAGGGGCGTGGCGCGGTGACACAGCGTGATCTGCTGAGAAACGCACTGCGAATGCGGCCTGACCGAATCATCGTGGGCGAGGCTCGCGGTTCGGAGGTGCTGGATATGCTGCAGGCGATGAATACGGGTCACGACGGGTCGATGAGTACGATGCACGCGAACGATGCCCGTGAGACCCTGGATCGTCTGGAGCTGCTGGTGGCGTTGTCCGGGATTGACCTGCCGCCGCGAATTGCGCGTCAGTACATCAGCAATGCGGTGGACATAGTGATTCACGTGACGCGGTTGTTCACCGGGGAGCGCCGGATCACTCGAATTTCTGAAGTCTCCGGTTTGCGTGACGGCGAGTTTCGGATGGAGGATATTTTTGTGTTTCGGATGTCCGGTGAGGACCGGGACGGCCGTCCGCAGGGGAGTTTCTTTGCGACTGGATATCAGCCGATCGCGTTGCGTCGCATGGCCCTCACCGGGGCGAATATTGACCGCTATCTGCCGTTGTTTGAGGCGCGTGAGCTGCGGATGGACGGCTGATGATCGGGCAGTCGTGGAGAGTCTGAGTTTGTGTGTGGATGTGGATGTGAATGTGTGTCTTTGACTGAATTTCAGCGTTGACGATCCGTGAGCAGGTGAACCGATGGCAGCACCGGGAACAGCAGTCAGGAACATTGAGCGGCGACCGGAGTTTGCCGGGTTGCTGAAGGAGACCGAGAATTTTGCGGGTGGGAGCGGGACGGGCGCATCGGAGGCGGTGAACGGCTGGTTTGACCGGCTGATGCGGCAGTCGGGAATTCGCACGACTCCGGGTGTCTGGCTGGGCCTTTGTGCGGTTACGGGGCTGGCATTTTCGGGTCCGCTGCAGGTGTTTCTGGAGCGTCCGCTGGTATCGGCGGTTGGTGGATTGTCTGGTCTGGCGATGCCGCTTCTGCTGGCGATGGGTCTGCGTTCGCGGCGACAGTCGGCGATTCTGAAGCAGTTGCCGCCGGCCGCTGAAGAGCTGGCGCGGCTGGCGCGTTCGGGGCGTAATCTGCAGCAGTCCTTTGTGCTGGTGGCTGCGGATACGCCGGCACCTCTGGGCGAAGAGCTGCGGCTGAGTGCGCGGCGGATGGAGATGGGTCTGGAGCCTTCGGAGGCGACGCGGGACCTTGTGGATCGCACGGGGGTGACGGCGTTGACGATGCTGTCATCGGCGATTGCGGTGAATGAGGAGACTGGCGGTGACCTGATTGTGGTTCTGGAGCGACTGGCGACTTCGGTGCGGGACAGGCTGCACTTCAGTTCCCGTCAGCGGGCGGCGACGATTGCCAGCCGTCTTGGGGCGTTCATGATGGTGTTTGTGAGTGTGGGCGTGGTGATTTTTTACACAGTTCGTGATCCGAACTATCTCGACTCACTGTTTTCTTCCTACTGGGGTCGATTGTCGTTCTGGGCCGGGGTGGTGCTGCAGATTGTTGGCGGGCTGCTGGTGTACCGCATTCTGGGTCGCACGGCGAAATTCTGAGCATTGATTTTGCGAGAGGGGCGACGGCGAATGAGCACGGATGGAAAGATTGATCGGCAGACGACGTGGGATGAGCGGCGATTGTTTCAGGACTTCCGGGGCATTCTGGGGGGTGACGTCTCGGGACTGCCTCGACCGCTGCCGGAGGAGTTGCCGATTCATCCGGATGATTTTACGTTTGGGCCGGCGACAGCGGCGATCGCTCAGCTGTTGCCGGAGACCGCTCGCCGTCGTGAAGTGCAGCGCAAATCGCTCATGGCGGCCGGCTATCGTTCGCGTGCGGCGTGGGTGAATCTGGCAGCCATTCGCTTTATGCTCGCATTCTTCGCACTGACGATGCTTGGGGGGTTGCTGATTGCTGCTCCGCTGGTATTCGAGCCATATGTGATTGGTGCGATTGTGCTGATACCGACTCTGCTTTGGGCGTTTCCGCCGCTGCTGGTGACCTTCCGGGCAGCGGAGCGAACGGAGGACATCGAGCGGGGCCTGCCGGATGTGATGGACATGCTGAACATGGGTGTGAGTCAGGGGTTGACGCTGCCGGTGGCACTCAGGCGGGTGGTGAGTGAGATTTCGGCTGTTCACCCGGCGCTGGCGTCGGAGCTGCTGTTGGTGAGTCAGCAGACGGAGGTAAGCAGTCTGCCGATTGCCATGCGAAATTTTGGTCAGCGGATTGATTCGCCGGAAGTGAGTGCGTTTACATCGCTGCTGATTCAGGCGGATACCACGGGAACATCTGTCTCGCGGGCGTTGACGGATTACAGTGACAGTATGCGGGCATCGCTGAAGGAGCGGGCGGATTCCAGGGCGAACGCGGCTTCCTTCCAGCTGCTGTTCCCTGTTTCCCTGTGTCTGATGCCTTCGGTGTTTCTGTTTCTGATGGGTCCTGCGATTGTGCAGATTTCGGACTTTTACGGAACGCGGAGTGAGGAGCTGGATCGGGGCCGTGAGGCGGCGTTGCAGGTGATCGATCAGGAGGCACTGCCGGCCGGGCCGGTGTCTCTGGGGGCTGGTCAGTAGTGTTGTGGCTGCAGCTTGCAGTTCAGCGTTTCAGCGGATCCAGATGAATGGACTGAAAATCGATGCTGGTACCGGGATCGTGTCCCTGCAGGCTGATGTGTCCGGCGCGGAGTCTTCGGCCTTTGCGGGGGTTGGAATCATCAGGCCGCTGATCCTTCCACGCCATCACCTGCCAGCCATTGACCCACGATGCGAACTGATCTGCCTGTGCAATCAGTACGACTGTGAAGAAGTCGTTGTCGGTGGCGACGATGCGTCGAGCTGGGGCGCGGCGAAAAATGGCACCTGTGCCGAAATCGGCCGGCTGGGCCTGATCGCCGTTTTTGGTCTGGTTGCTGAGCTGCAGTTCGTAGCCGTTTGATGGTGCTTCGGCAGTGCCGGGTTCGGCACGAAAGAAGATGCCGCCGTTCAGTCCTTCACCGTTGATGCGGGCAGAGGCTTTCAGAGCAAAGTCCTGGAAGGTCTGTTCGGTTTCGAGAAACCCAGGACCCCCGGAAATATGCAGCAGTCCATCGCGAACTTCGAAGGTGGCTTTTGAGCCGGGCACGGTGCGCCAGCCGGAAGAGTCGGATCCATTGAAGAGTGGTCGCAGTCCGAGAGGTCGGATGCAGACATCCCTGAAAGCGATCTGCCCTTCCCTGTATTGCAGTCCGATTCGCCCGGTGAGACGCAGGCCGGCGGATTGATCGGTGTAGTCAACGATGGATTTTCCATCGAGCCAGACCTGAATGCGGGGGCCTTCGCAGCGGACGACATATTTGTGCCAGGCACCTTCGACTGCGGGAACGTTGGGGGCGAAGTAACGTCCGACGAGACTTCCCGTGCGGTGGGAGGGGTGGCTGTCGCAGATATTGAGTTCGTAGGTATCAACCGCGGGATCGCCGGGGTTGTCGGCAGTGCGGAGAAAGATACCGCTGTTGCCTCCGGGCGCCAGCAGAAAGTCGCAGCGAAACTCGAAGTCATCCAGCGTGTAGGGAGTGAGCAGAAGGCTGGGATCACCGGAGTCAGCGGTGATGTGTCCATCGGAGACTTTCCAGTTGGTGTCTGGTGAAGCCTGCCAGCCGTAGAGTGACGCGCCGTCGAAGAGACTGACCCAGCCAGCGGAGATTTCGGCGGCAGAGAGGGGAGGTGCAATGAATTCGACAGGTTCTGTCGGGGGAGCGGACTCGGGGATGGCGACTGGCGATTCGGCCACTGGAGTGTCGGCCACTGGAGTGCTGACCGGTTGGGCTGGCGGGCTGAGATTATCGGTGCAGCCCAGACAGAGCAGAAGAAACAGCGAGAGGCGTCGCATGGGGAGTGGGACCATCAGGCAGAGTAAGCAGTTTCAAGGGCAGAAGAGACGGTCTGCACGAGCTGTCGCGGAGGCACGGGCTTGCGGAGGACGGAAAATGCGTCGGCTTCGTGTGCGTCGCGACGGATGTCTTCGCTGGTATCGGAGGTAATCAGAATGCAGGGGCGGATGCGATCGAGTTGTTTGAGGAGCCTGATGGTTTCGACGCCGGAGAGGACATGCATGTGCATATCGAGCAGGACGATATCGATGCGTCGATCCGCGACAACCCTGATGGCCTGTTCGCCGGATTCGGCTTCGTGCAGGCGCAGGAAGGGGCGATCTTCGAGGACTTCGCGGAGGACACGTCGAAAGGCCGCGTTATCGTCGGTAATCAGCAGGTGAAAAGTTTTTTGTTCATGCTGAATCATGCTGTAGGGCGCCCATGAAGATGGTTCGATTCCCTGAAACATCCGGCACATCCTGTCGCACTATGAATGGAGTTTGAAGGGAAATCCAGTTCTGTCGGAGATTTTGGGGATTTTCCGGGCGAAATTGTGGGGTGGTATGGGGGTCGGCAGCGATGAGCGGTGCATTCCGGAGCTGCAGAATCTGCTGAATTGCAGAGGGGAAGCATGGAAGAAAGCAGCGAAAAGAGTGTTGTCGGCAGCGAATTTCGCCGGAAATGCGGGGGCGGAGGCAGGGTCGTAGACGGTTTTTGGGAGCGTGGTCGCAATCCGGCTGTTGACCGGTTTGGGCGGACCTGAGAAAACGGTGGGGCGGGGATCTTCTATTGTCCTCAAGTCGCCCCGTCCCCCCTCAGAGATTCCTGTCGCTTTTTCCTTCCCCTTTCTCTGGCAGCCAGGTTCCGTGACCGCGAAGTGAAGCGGTTGTGGCAGACGCGGGCTGCAGGAGCGTTCCCGATGTTCAGGCCGCATATCTCCATGAGCTGGCTGTTGCTGGCAGCTGGCTTAAGCTTCAGCGGAGCAGGATGTATTTCGTCGCTGTTCACCGGTGACGGGTTCAAGTCCATGGACCTGACTCCTTCCGTGCTGGAGCATGGAACTGAGCAGCGGGTGCTGTCGCTGTTCACTGAGTCTCTGGACGAGAATAACGAGCGGTCCTTCCGCCGCGCCGTGTCGACCCGGTTTGAATCGCATGCACTTCGGTCTCCGGAAGCCTTCAAGGACCTTGAGATCCTGAAACTGCCGAAGGGCCCCCTGGAGATTGTGGAAAGCAAAAAAACAGACAGTGGCAGCTATGAGACGGTGGCGAAGGAGAAAGAGGGAACAACGCGTTACCAGTTTGTCCTTGTACGAGACCCGGAGAAGAAACGCTGGGTTGTCGATGACGTGATGCTGCGTCAGCAGAAAAAGGGGACTCGTTCCACAAAGTCTTCGGTTGAGCTGATGGATCTGCTGCTCACACTGCGCGAATTCCTCAGCGCGTGGCAGGCGGGTGGTCGGGAAGAAGTGCTTGCTGCGGTTTCCGGTGAACTGCGGGAGGCATTGGAGAGTCTTCCGGAACCATGGCTGCAGCAGCTCAGCAGCCGCATCACGAATGAATATGAAACAGGCACGGCGAGGCGTCCGGAAATCCAGATGAGCGAGTCTGACGCTGTCGGGCGGATCCCGTCAAAGAACGGTTTTCTGCTGGTGAAGCTGCGTAACGAAGACGATCGCTGGGCCGTGGCGGATATCGAAGTGCGCAATCGACGAGTGGAACACCACCCAGGATCGCTCCTGCGACAGGCGCGCGCCATGGGAACCATCTGCGGGTTCCTTGATGCATGGAAACGCGAGAACCTGACAACGCTGGAGAAGTACACAGAAGAAAAGTTCTTCAACGGTTCACTGAAAATCGGGGACCTGTCGAGCATTCCACTGCCTGCCCCCGACCATGCCCCGAAGGACTTCGAGATTCAGTCGTTCGCGGGGCGACTGACCGTGATGATTCCCGGGACCACAAGTTATGTGCGGATGGATCTGGTTTCGCCGGAGGTGAAGGCGGGAGACCCGGAAGAACCGCTGGACGACAAAAGCGGTATGACCATTGTGGAGGCGTCATTCCGCGTGTCTGACGTGACTCTGTACGATCGGCAGACAAGTCGCCAGACCAATTTGCGGGCTGCCTTCACGGCTCCCGCCCGCGCAATGCTCTTTATGAAAGCACTCGCTGACCGGGAACTGCCCGTGCTGCGTCAGATTTCCAGCCGGCAGCTGTCTGTCGAGGTCTGGAGTCGTATGGAGCCGGGCGTCATGGAGCAGTTGTCTCTCGATGACATTCCACAGGGAGAGCTCACACTGGTCGACAACAAGGTTCTTGGCGACACGACAGAGCTGCAGTTTGAGGCGGAGGACGGTCGACTGCTCTCAGTCACACTGCAGGAAGAAAACGGCAATCTTGCCGTGGTGGACGTGCAATACCCGGGCCCCTCGCTCGAAGTCGCCTCCCTCAAAACGCAGCTGCTGATGTCGCGCCCCCTGATTGAATTTGCCAGTGCGTGGGAAAGGGGTGATGTGAAGACACTGAAGGTTCAGTCGTCTGCCGCCTTTAACCGTCTGGTATGGGGTAATCTGAACCAGGTTCCGGCGAGATTTGCACAGCTGCCACGGACACTCAGAAGCCCGATTCGCAGGGTGCAGGAGACGCCGGAAGAAATTCAGATGGAACTTGGGCGGACGCGTCCTGCGGCATTGGTGCGAATGGTTCGTGAGCAGGATGTGTGGAGAATTGATGAAATCACGCTGACCCCCGAAAACAGTCCGGCGGTACAGCTGCGCAGATCGCTGCGAGATGATCTGGCGGCATCGTTTCTGGCGAAACCCACAGGTTCGGTCCAGACAGCAGGTTACACGGCAGCTGGTGGTGACGCCGCAGAGGACAGCCGGCATTCGGCTTCCGGCCTGAGTGAAGACGAGGCCGGAACGTCCGGTGGCGTGGTGCGTGCAGTGGGTCAGCATGTCTCGCCGCCACGACGCGGAAATCTGACTCTTTCGGGACAGCCATTTTCTGCACGGAAGGCGTCATCTTCACGGGCAGGACTTGATCTGACTCCCGCAGAACCACCTCTGCGCAGAACACCATCGCTGACACCCGAGCCTGCTGCAGGACAATCTGAAGCCGTCCAGCGAACGGGGACTGGTCAGCCGGTGAGAAGAGCCGGGCTGCGTCGGGATCAGGCGGAGTCTGACACCGCGGAACCGCTGTTGCCGAAAAAGCGGCAGAAGGTCAGCCAGGCTGATGCGAGCTCTGTGACGGGTGAGTTGAGTGAGCCTGGTGAGCCTGGTATT
This sequence comes from Planctomycetota bacterium, assembly GCA_046074585.1. Lineage (GTDB taxonomy): Bacteria > Planctomycetota > Planctomycetia > Planctomycetales > Planctomycetaceae > SXXK01. Next base: position 10,045 of record JBJTOM010000558.1, read on the forward strand.
CTGCGGTTCGGACCATCGTCGGCACCACCGCTGTGGCGCAAGCCCCGCAGCGGTACTGAGGCGGGCGATACGGCTGTGTCGGCACCGAAGCCAGCTCAGATTCGCGCAGACGCGGGCGAGGGAACATCGACGCGGGCGTTGAATGAGCGGCCTGTGGAGATTCCGCTGGAATGAAGTGTTGATCTGCGAGCGGCGTGGGCTGTGCGGCTGATGTTTCCGGGGGCGTGCTGAGTCACGTGGGGCCCGCGGGTGGCCCCGCATCGGCCGTGCTCAGACGGGAATGTGACTGCCGCAGAAAGAGCAGTTGGCTGGAGCGCTGGCTGCGGGGTGATCCAGAAGGAACTTTGCACCGCATCGAGGGCAGCTGGCCGGGGCGCTGAGTTTGCGCACAGGTTCAGAGATGTTCTGAAGTGTTTCCAGCTGCTTCGCCCGCGATTCGAGAAAACCTCCGGTGATTCGCCGCATGGTGTAGATCCAGAAGCAGGCAGCGGCCATGAAGACGAGCACGAACAGGGAGGCCAGCAGTTTGTAGAGGACTGGAACATCGCCAAACGGACCGGCGAAATCATCCGGGACGATCCAGAGAAAGGCGAAGGCGACAAGTCCGGCGATCACGAACAGTGACCCGAACATGGTCATGACGAAGCGGAAGATCTGAAAAACGAGCATGTTCGGGGCTTCCGTTATCAGAGTCTGAGGAAGGTGCGTGAGCGATAGAGCCAGAGCAGGAACAGCCATTCAGCGGCGAGCACTCCGGCAGCCATGACCGTCTGATTCCAGCTGCCGCTGAGACGGGCAGTGCCGGAGAGAAAAAACGCGGTGAGATGGTCGAAATCCATAAATCGCGGAGCGACGTAGATGGTGATTGCGTTGACCCCAATCACGGTAAACGGGAAGGCCCAGCGACGGAAACCGAGCACATCAATGACCAGATGGAAGACGGCTATGAGCAGCAGGCTCCAGCCAGCCGCGACCAGCACAAAGGAGCTGGTCCAGAGGTTCTTGATGATTGGAAAGACGTCTCCCCAGGCGGTGCCGACCGCCAGCAGCGCGAGGCCGGCAGCAAAGAGACCGCAGGTTTTGCTGAACCCGGTGCGGTGTGAACGAAGCCAGATTCCGGCAAGACAGCCAATCAGCGGTGTGGCGATGGCAGGGAGAGTGGAGAGGAGTCCTTCGTTGTCACCGTCGCCATACCAGGGTTTGAGGATCACTCCGGGGAGCAGCGTGCGGTCGACCCAGCCGGCGAGGTTTCCAGCTTTGGAATAATCGCCGGCGGTGCCTCCGGGTACGGGAACAAGCGCGAGCAGTGCCCAGTAGCCGAGCAGGATGGCAATCACGGTGGCGACGAGTTTTCGTGGCGTAAGAGTCAGGCACAGCAGGGCGGCACAGCCGTAGCAGATTCCGATTCGCTGCAGCACTCCACACCAGCGAAACTGGGCGAAGTTGAAATTCAGGAGCCCATTGCAGACGAGTCCCAGCAGTATCAGCAGAGTCGTGCGTCGCAGAATGCGACCAGTGGCCGCCACTGGCTGACCGGAATACCGGTGGAGTGAGAAGGGGATGACACAGCCGACCAGGAAAAGGAACAACGGGAAGATCAGGTCATAAAAGCGAAAGCCTTCCCACTCGACGTGTTCCAGCTGTTCCCTGAGTGTGGTGGCGGTGGGTGACTGAACGCGGTCCAGAAGTACCGACGCAAGGTTATCGCCGCCCATAATCCAGAACATATCGAAACCGCGCAGCGCATCGAGAGAATGCAGTCGGTGGGCGATTGGGTCGGTGCCTGAACGGGTGGCTGAAGGAGAGGATGCTGTCATCCGGGGATCGCCGATCGTGAGCGGAAAGAAGTTGATTTGCTCAGAGGAAGTTTACAAAGGACTCGCTGCAGTGGACCAGAGTCGGGGTGTGGAAATTGCGTGGAAAATTGTGGTTGACTGCCATGCGGCACGGCGGCGATGTATGCTCCCGTGTGTGTTTGCAGATTTTCAGCCGCAGCAGCCGAGACCAGAGCGGAGGATGTCATGGGGGGACGATGCTGGATTATCTTTTGTACACTCGGATTTCTCTTTTCGGGAGTGTCGGACCGTGCTTTTGCAGAATTGCTGGCGGGCACGGCCAGACGAGACATCACCGACCCGAACACTCCATCGAACGATCCGCTGTTCGCGCGTGCTCTGGTATTGAAGCAGGGTGAGACGACAGCGGTACTGATCACGGTGGACGCTGTTTCCATAGGGGGGATCGGCCATATCAGGGACAGTTATCTTTCTGAGGTGCGGGCAGCGCTGGCGGAAGCGCCGGGGATCGCACCGCTCAATATCTTTGTGAATGCCAGTCACTGCCATGGCGTTGTGTGTGCGGACGTGGCGAAGCTGACGATTGAGGCGGTGCGTGAAGCGTGGGGGAAGCTGGAGCCTGTTGGTGTGGGTGTGGGAGTGGGTCAGGAAGTGCGGATCATGGAGAATCGGCGGTTGCGGCTGACGGATGGCAGTGAGGCGGACGTTCGTCGGGCGTATGCGTTGCCGTGGGATGACGAAGTCTCGGGGATTGGTCCTGTGGATCCGGAGATTGGTCTGCTGCGACTGGATCGTGCGGACGGGAGCGTTCTGGCGGTGGTCTACAACTTTGCCTGCCATCCGATCATGGGGGTGCCGACGGGTCTGAGCAGTGCAGATTTTCCAGGATTTGCCACCGGCGTGATTGAAGAGCAGCTGGGACGTGGTGCGATGGCGTTCTTCGTGCAGGGGTGTGCCGGCGACATCAATCCGGTGATTTACAAGGACACGGCAGCGCCGCGGGACTGCGAGCCGTTCGGGACGATGCTGGGGCTGAATGTGCTGCGGGGTTTGCGAACGATTGAGCGAACCGCGGACGACGCACCTCTGCGAGTGCTCAATTCACCGCTGTCGCTTCCACGGGCCAGGGATTTCGAGCGACGGATTCGAGCGATTGAGGCGGAACAGCAGCGACTGCTCAGTTCCTTTCGTGGCAGCAGCCTGAACTTCAAGACGTTTGTGCCACTGTATATTCAGCAGAAGCTGCATCCGGATTTTCCGGGCTTCTATTCGCATCGCTACATGCTGGACGCAGCCAATGGCCGAAAGGACATGCAGCAGCTGGATGCCGACAACAAGGCTGCCGTTGATGCCTATCTGGAAAACATCCGTACCATGGAAAAACTCACACGACTGCAAACCAACCTGAATCTGCTGCGGATGCATCAGAAGCAGACTCAGGAGACTGGTTCGCCGAATCTTGACGTGGAGGTGGGCGGTCTGCGGGTCGGCGAGTTTGTGCTGACCACCTTCCCGGGAGAGCTCACTGTGCAGATCGGACTGAATATCAAACAGGCATCTCCGCACCGATTTACGTTCGTTGCCGGTTATACGAACGGCTATATCTATTACACGCCGACATCTGAGCAGCGTCTGAATACGGGGTACGCTCAGGAAGACTGTGACGTGCTGGTGGCTCCGGAGTGGCAGGGGCTGTTTGAGGCGCGAGTGGCTGAGGTGCTGAAGTCGTTATGAACAGATGGGGTGCCGGGAGTGCAGAGCAGTCGTTCTGCCCCCTGCCCTCGTCTGCCTTGCCTTTCACAGGCCCGTCAATCACTCTCCCTCGGTACCACCTTCTGCCAGCCAGTCCATGATAAAGTCGTCTTCGCTGGCAACTTTGCGGGACTGCTGTTGCGGGGCCGGTTTGGCACCGGGTTTGCCACCACTGCCACTGCTGCCGCCACCGCGGGGGGGACGATACCCCTCCAGACCGGCCTTTTCCATAAGCGATCGGCCGAAGCGGTTTTCGGCACGAGGCTCCTGTTCGGCAGCGCTGGCGTCGATGTCATATTCGACTTTGAAGGAATGCTTTGCGATGCTGATTTCATCGCCGGGGTTGAGCGTCGCTTCAGGCGTTCGCTCGCCGTTGACCTTGATGCCGTTGCTGCTGTTCAGGTCACGGATATGCCAGTACCCGGCGCGGAATTCCAGTTCGCAGTGATGCGAAGAGACGTTCGGGAAGTCCAGTTTGATATCGCAGGAAGAGCGGCGCCCGATGAGCAGTTTGGGGGCGAGCAGTGGAATGGAGTCGCCACCACCACAGGGTATCAGTTGTCCAAGCATGATGGGTTGGTGATTGAGTGTGAGGTGAGAGGGAGCTGGAAACTGCAGGCGACGTTCCAGTGTTTCGGCAGGCTGCGATGACAGCTTACGCAGGAACCCGGGGAAATTGAGAAAAAAATCCGCCGCAAATCAGCCCCGGGGGAAAAGTTTGTGCAATGGATCGGCTGGCGGATTGAGAATTCGTCGCGTTCACAGTGTAATGACGGCAACTCACGCCCGCCTCCGGCCCCGCTTTTGGTGTCTCCATGAAAGCTTTCCTCGCCCTGCTGCTTGCCGTCTGCTGGTCATCGTCACGGGCTGCTGCCGGAGAATGGCAGCAGCCGGATCCCTCCGGATTCCCAGAGCTTTTCCAGTGGACTGACACGTGCAATGTCTGGCTTGTCCGCGACGGTGAGGCGTGCCTGCTGGTGGACTTTGGCGACGGCAGCCTGCTGCCGGCCCTGCCCGATATCGGCGTCAAAACCATCGAACGCATCCTGCTGACTCACCATCATCGGGAACAGCTGCAGGGGCTTGTCTGGTCACAGCCTCCGGGTGCGACCATTGCGGCGCCAGCTGCGGAACGCGAGCTCCTGCAGACGCCACTCGCCTTTCGTCGCTGGTATCCGGCACTGGGCGACAAATACTCAGTTTACGGTGCCAGCTACGCACGGCCACCGCAGCGATCGATTCCAATTGGACAGTTTCTGGAGGATGGACAAAAGATCAGCTGGAGGGGTTATGAAATTCGCTGTCTGGCAGTTCCCGGGCATTCCCCGGGGGAATTGAGTTATCTGCTGTCGGGACGTGATCGGGTAGCGGTATTTTCGGGTGGTGTGATGCATGACGGATCGCGGATGACAACGTGGTTTGATTCGGAGTGGGATTATGGATTTGCGAAGGGGCTGGATGTGCTGATGCAGTCGGTTGAGCGGCTGCGTGGTGAGCAGCCTGGGGTGCTGTATCCGTCGCAGGGGCCGGTGATCCGTGGGGCTGCGGAGCAGTTGCAGGCGTATTCCCGGCGGCTTGCGGAATTCCGAGCAGCGTATGTGCGGGGGTATCCCGTGTTTGATTCCAAACCTGAGGAGCGGGATGCGATATCGACGCCGACTCCGGTGCCATTGATCAGTCGAGTGACTCCGCACCTGTACAAGCTCAGCCATCAGACGCAGGGGCGGAATTTTGCGATCATTGTGTCAGACAATGGCAAGGGGCTGGTGCTGGATTGTGGGTTGTTGCCGGCGGCGCAGCCGGAGGAGATCATTGTCGGCATGCGGGCTCATCTGGGGCTGAAGGAAATTGATGCATTCTGGATCTCGCACATGCACGGCGACCATTTTCTGCTGGGGCCGATGCTGAAGGAGAAGTATGGTGCGAAGGCGTGGACGCTGGACATGATTGCGGATCGCTGTGAGCATCCTCGGAACTACGACTATGCTGCTCTGGTGTCGGCCTATTCGGACGGCTTTGACGGCATGCAGATCGACCGTCGGATCCGGGCTGGGGAGCGGATTGAGTGGGAGGGGTACACGCTGCAGGTCGACTGGATGCCGGGGCAGACGGAATTTGGCTGTTGTTTGTGGCTGGAGCTTGATGGGCGACGGATTGCCTTCACTGGTGACAATCTGTTCGGCAATGCGCAGGATCCCGGACAGGACGGCCACGAAGCCGTGGTGGCCCGCAACAGTGCGATTCCAGAGGAAGGCTATCTGTACGCCGCTGAATACCTCAGCAAGCTTCAGCCGGACATCATCATGGGCAGTCATTCCTATGTGATGCACGAACCGGCTGCGTTTATCGAGCGTTATCGTCAGTGGGCGCAGAGGATTATTCGGCTGTATGAGGAGTTGCTGCCGGAGAGCGACTATGAATTTCTGTTTGATCCCTACTGGGTGTCTGCGGCCCCGTATCGTGCAGACCTGAGCAGTGCGAATGCTGTGGAGATCGAGGTGACGGTCAGAAACTTCCGCAGCAGACCGGTGAAGCATCGCGTGTTGCTGCAGCCTGCGCCGGGTTTGACGGCCACGCCTGCGGTGCTTGAGGGCAAAATACCGGCTCAGGGACGGATGCGTTTTCCGGTGACCATCAGCATCGACAGGGAACGCAGCGATCTGCTGCCGCTTGAGCTGGTGCCGTTTGACATTACTCTGGATGGTCGCCGATACGGGCAGTGGTTTGATTTTGTGGTGCGGACGGCAGTGAAGCCTGACCAGGAGCCAGGGAAGCAGGCTCCGTAGGGTGCATGGCCCAGCCGGACACGTCAGGCGGTCTTGCCGAGTGGCGAGCTTGCCTGATGATGGGTTCCGTCACTGACAGACTGCATGAAGGCTTCGATCCCCGGGAATCCGCCATCCCCTGCGGTCGCTTTGCGAAACTTTTGCAGCATGTCTTTGTTTTTTGCCGGATTGACATAGCCACAAAACTGTTCATGGAGGATGCGAGGGTCTGCGATCATGTGCCGTTTCGCCTCCATAATCACTTCGAGATTATTCAGGTAGGCGGCGACGCGGCGACGTATGAGGGCACTGATGCGGCGTGGCACAACGTAAAGGTCGGTACCCTCCTGACGCTTCAGTTTGTCCGTCGTTCCGACGTTTTCCAGCCAGATTTCGATGTAATCCTTCAGCTTCTCTGAGATGGTGAATTCTTTGCTGTGAACAAGTGATTCGGTTTGGTCACTACTGAGCATCTGGGTGAAGTTGGCTGGGGCTGTGCCACCAGGCTCACTGACAAAGTCGGTCCACTTGGCGAGTAGTTGGAGCGCCTTTTCCCGTCTGGAGCGTTCGTGATCATCGGAGATCTGCCTGCGCAGTAAGCGGAGTTGGTTCACGAGGACCACGAGCGTAACCGCTGAGACTATTGACGACATGAAACCCAGAAAGCTAGAGAGATTATTCATAGATGTTCTCCTTGGCCGCAATCAGCCTGTTTCGTTGCTGGTCAGTAAACACCAGAGGAAATGGGCCGTGCCTGCTTTTCAGCGGAAGTTTTTCGTTGGTGAGAGGCCGCTGGGAGTCTTTCGCTGGCTTTGCGGACAGCGGTAAAGCCAATCCAAAGATCTGTCAAAGATTCACGGCATTTTAGTCCGGATCAGCCTGAAAAAACAGACCTTTTCCTTAAATTGTCCAGACCGCAACAAACTGCCAGCGTTCCGCGACTCTGCCGACATGCGATCGAAGTTACGGTGCCACAAACTCTGCATCTCAGCGTGGTCACACCTCTGTAACAGCCTGTTTGCGGCTTTCCCTCTGAACCTGACTCTCACCGGCCTGTCGTGCGGCCATGACGGCTTCGGAAGTGGCCTGTTCAATCCGAATCAGGTGTTCGCTGAGCGAGTGAATTCGTCTGGCGACTTCGTCATTGTGCTGTTCCATGCCACCGGAAACGAGGTTGATGATGCCGAGGAACAGGAGCATCTGGGCAACGGTGGTGATCAGCCAGCCGGTTGGCGTGTAATCGCTTTCCCCTCCGAAGTGTCCGAGGATGACCAGGGACGTGCCAATGAGCAGCGCGATCACTCCAATGTAAGCCAGCCCCTGGCCGATCACCGTTGTGAAATTGGACCGTGGTGGTGGCGAGACCTCAAAGTGGGGCCCCCGCACCGGTGGATCATGTCGTTCGTCTATGTATCGCTGTGGCGGTCGGATCCAGCCAGTCAGATGCGGTCGTTCGCCCCCCGACGGTTCTGCAGCATCTCTGCGTTCCCGCACTCCGGATTCCGGGGAATTTGAGATCATCACCGGGGGGGCCGGGGCGATCGCTGGCGGAGTCACTGGCGAGGGTACGACGGGCTGTTGTCCGGAGGCTTCCGTGGTGGTGTTGCGATTCATGGGGATGGTTCCTGGAATGGGCTGCACGGGTTCCATGGGAGCCGAGGTACGTCGGGTGAGCGGAGGTCGTCGCAATGCGGGACGGGACTTTGCCGGTGAGGCATGAAGAATCACCGGGGCGTCATCTGCCGCTGCAGAGACTGGCTCTTTGCTGACAATCGGATTGCTGCCAGCAGGCTGATCGACAGTGGCTTCGCCGCTGACTGGAAGACCAGCCGCTGCCGCGATCTGCGGTACTGCTTTGTGGTCTGGTGTGTGGTTCTGTGTCGGATGCGGACCTGCAGGAGTCTGTTCGGGGGTCTGCACAGTGGCGAGTGTCGTTCTGGTTTCTGTGATGGTTTCTGTGATGGTTTCTGTGGCAATTCGTGGGGTCGTGGCAGTTGCGATCGCAACTGGCACTGCAGGTGTCGAGGCCTGTTCCTGAGCCGTGGAAAACAGATCCGCTGATGAAGCCTCGAAGAAGGCTGCGATAGCGGCTTCTGAGTCTGTGACCGGAGTTGTCGGAGGCGCGGAGACCTGGGGTGGATCTTCGCTGAAATGGGCGGGGCTCCGCGATTCGGCGGAGTCACGGGCTTCGGTATGCCGGGGAGGTGGTTCCCAGTCGGCGGTGTCTGAGGAGTTGTCTGACTCCGGGTGGACAGCGGACTTCTGCCGTCGGGGCGCAGCGGCGATGGCAGCAGCCATTACGGGGGCGGGAGCGAGGACGTCGAGTGGCAGCGGAGGCAGTTCGCGGATGACACTCTTCGCTGCGCGTTCGGGCGTCGTGGCAGGCTGTGGGAGTCGCGGCAGAGCTGCTGGTGCCGGGAGCACAGCAGTTGTGGCCTTGTGCGCTGGTGTGATGACCGTCGCAGGCTGGAGCTTTTCTGGCTGTGGGAGAGCAGCCGGGACGGCTCTGGGCTGAGATTTGTGTTCGGGAACAACATCGGAGCTGGTGATGCGGTCGAACAGGTCGCTGGCCTGCCAGCGTTCAAGGATTTCGCGTGCCTGTCGGACAGCCTGAGACTGCGCAGTGACAGCTTCGAGGCCGCGTCCGCAGAACGGACACGTCACCGTTGCTGAGCCACCGTGGCCCGGAGAAACTTCCCTGAGACAATGCCGACACCACATGCTGTTCGGAATCCTTTCCGGTACTTGAACCAATCTGATGTTCTAGTCGGAAATTCGGAAACAGGACAAGAGCAGTTCGGAGGGAACAGGCGAAATTCACCGCCGGTGGACTGTCGGGGTGGTTGTCTTCGGGGATTTTGGCGGGTGATTTTTCACACGAATCCCTGTGTTGCACTCGCAGAGTGCTGCCGGCACCCCCAGTGTCTGTCCAGTCCTCGGTGGAAACTCATCGGCGGCCTGTTTTCATTCGCTCTGTGCACGACTGCCTCAGCGTGGCTTCTGCGATGGGTTCTGTGGCACTTCGCGGGGTATTGAAACAGGCGTTTTCTGCCCCTTGTGATCGACGGCAGCGGCCGATTGATGCCGTCTGCAGGTTGTCATCGGCAGCGTGTGCCGAAGTGATCCGGCATCGAAAAAAAGGCAGAAATTTTGGGTTTTCAGTGAGATGTGACTGTCTTGACCGAACTCACCAGCCCCGGTTATCAAGTCGGGTAATCGCCGTCGAACCGCGCCGTCAGCGTGGCTCAACACGCGGCGGCAGACGGCTTCGATCACATCGTTCAAATCATGGATGAACGCCGCTCGGGTCATTCGACCTCAAGCGGCATTCCTGAAGGAGGATCCTCAATTGCACAAGGCCATCGGACTCATCACGTGCGCTTCGGTGATGGCCGTGTCGCTGTATCTGTTCAGCGGCGGCGATCCGTCACGAACGCTATCAGCCCAGACTGAACCCGGTGACGGGTACGGCTCTGTGGCCCGACAGTTCCTCCAGGATGCCCGGGAACAGGCCCGGCAGGGAAATGCGAAGGAAGCCCGGCGACTTGCCGAAACGGCCGCCTCCATGTCCTCCGACTGGGGAGCAGCTGAAGAATCTCCGGACCAGTTCCTTGCCGCGCTCGACAGCCCGAAGAAGGGACAGCCCACGGAACTGAACTTCTCCGACATGTGGAGCAGCAAGTCCGGCAAACCGACAGCGGGGTCGCAAGCCCCGGCCGCTGCGAAGGAGCCGGCGAAGGCTGCTCCCGCGGAGGACGCTGACTTCATGACGGACCTCGCTGAAGAGCCAGCGGAGTCAGCGGGAGCGGAGCCACCTGCCGGCGGTGATCTGGTGAAACGACGCGAGGCTCAGCGGCTGGTCCGTGAAGCTCGCGCCGCCATGAAGGCAGGTGATTTCGCGACAGCCCGCTCCCGCGCTCTGCAGGCTCGCCAGCTGAAGCCATCCTGGCAGTTGTGGGACGACCGCCCCGAACATGTGCTCGCAGACCTCGATGCGCGACAGAAAACAGAGACGTTTCTTGCTGATGCCGGCAAGCCGGTGAAGCAGGCCGCTGGCAAGGTTCGTCAGGTGGATCAGAAGGCCGCTCAGGCATCTGAGAAGCTGAAGCAGGCCCGAGCGGCCATGGACGCCGGTAATCTTGAAGATGCGGCCGCCCTCGCCGGTCAGGCTGAAAAGCTCAATTCCGCATGGGCCATGTTCGAAGACAGCCCTTCGCTCGTGCAGCGCGACATTCAGCGCCTGCAGCAGGCTGGAGCGGCTGCGGAAGAAACGTTTGCCGCCCTCGAAGATTCGGTTGAATCCGAGGCTGATCAGGCCCGTGTGCTGCTGCGTGAGGCCCGCGATGCCATGGCTCAGGGGCTGATTGATGAAGCCCGCGGCAAGGCTCAGGCTGCCGCGGACCTGAATGTCGCATGGAACGTCACCGATGATCGTCCCGAGCTGGTGATGGAAGAGCTGGAGGCTGGCAGCGGAAATTCGGCGGTTGCCCGTCGTGAGCCGTCAGAAGCTGCCCGGAATCTGCTTGTTCAGGCCCGCGAAGCACTCGCTGCCGGAGATCACCAGACTGCGTCCGGTCTTGCTGAGGAAGCTCAGGCCGAAGATGCGGCCTGGGATCTGCTTGACGATCGTCCGGAACTGGTCCTCGAAGATGCTCAGATGATGGCTCAGAACGATGCCGGTCCCCGTGGTCGGCGTGGTTCGCGTGTCGCTCGGGCTGCTGTGGAGGAGCCGGATTTCGCCGCCATCTCGCCTGATGGCTCGTCCGCCTCGGAATCCTACCGCCATGGCATCGCCCTGATGCGGCGCGGTGATCGGAACGGTGCCAAAGCGGCCTTCCAGGCTGCCTGGAAAAACGCCGGCGAACTGAGTGCCATTGAGCGGCAGCAGCTGCATGACTTCCTGCAGGAGCTCGCCGCTCCCCGGGCCGTTCGTCTGGCCAGCAGCTCTTCCGATGAGGAGGAGGCTGAGATGCAGGAACCTCAGGTGTCTGAGGACCGCGATGCGCTGGCCGATGCGGCTCAGCGATCTGATGTGCAGTATGACCGTCTGCGGACGGAAGTCATGAACAGCGTCTTTCGAGCTGAGAAGATGAAGACTTCCAGCCCGGATGAAGCTCTGCAGCTGCTCGACAACACACTGGCCACCGTCGAAGCGGCTCCTCTTGAAAAAGAATCCCTTGAAACTCTTGCGGGCTACGTTCGTCGCAGCCAGACAACCATCAGCGAGTATCGCGATCAGCAGGCACCGAATCTGGAGCGGGCTGAACGCAATCGAAACGTGATGGAGGAGATCCGTCGGGAAACAGAAACCAAAATCCGTATTGAACAGGAGTTCGCAGAACTGGTTGATCAGTACAACCAGCTGATGAAGGAACGCCGCTACGCAGAAGCTCAGCTGATCGCCCGCAAGGCTAAGGACCTCAATCCGGATCTGCCCGAAGCCACAATTATGCTGGAGAAGGCCAAGCTGCAGAAGCAGATTGCCTTCAACGAGGACATCAAGGATCGTAAGGCTGACAGCTTCCTTGAGCAGCTGAATGATGTTGAAGAGGCGATCATTGCACCGGGCCGTGACTATGCCATGCCCGATGCCCGCTCCTGGGAAGAACTCAAGAAACGCCGTGAACGTTTTGGCCGCGTTGACAGCCGCGATCGGTCTGAAAGTGAACTTCAGATCGAAAACAGCCTCGGTCAGAAAGTCTCGCTGCACTTCCAGGACATGCCCCTGACCGATGTGATCCGCCAGATTGCCGTGGATCATGGAATCAATATCACCATGAAAACCCGGGCCATCGAAACCGAAGGCCTGTCTGTGACTCAGCCCGTCAGTATTGATGTCGATGGCATCACTCTTCGCAGTGCCCTGAATCTGCTCCTGGAGCAGGCCGGTGGTCTGGTGTATTCCATCGAAAACGAAACGCTGATGATTACGAATCGGCTGGAGCAGGAAACCAAGTTCGTCAACGTTGCATACAATGTGGCGGACCTGGTGATTCCGGTCGGGAATGGCAACGCAGCCTCGATGTCGCAGCTTGGTGGGCTCGCTCCACAGGCCAGCAACGCTCAGCCTAACGGCAACGGTCTCTATCAGGTCAACGACGATCTCGCTGTGTCCATCAGTGGCAATGGCAGAACCGGCTCTGGTGGTTCCACGGGCAGCAAAGTGAACTCAGCTGCGGATTTCTCAGGTCTGATCAACCTCATCACAACCACCGTCGAACCGGGCTCCTGGGACGTCGATGGAGGGCAGGGTACGATCGGCCAGGAAGAGAACACGCTGAGCCTTGTGAT
>JBJTOM010000559.1:0-5007 GCA_046074585.1 Planctomycetota bacterium
GGAATGGCTGCGGGAAGACGAGCCTGGTGAAGTCTTTGCCGACGTCCGTATATTGGCAGCCACGGCAGAGCACCCGCCGTGCTCGTATGCGCTCCCGCAACCGGCCTCGCGACAGATCACGCTGTATGTTCAGAGCCTGCAGAATGCGATTGACCAGTTGCAGCAGCTGTGTGTGGCGATTGGCTGCGGCTGAGTGGTCTGCGGAATCATCAGAGTCGCTTCATATTCCCCGAATTCGCAATGCGCGATCTTTTTTTGTTGACAATGGGTTGACTGGGTGTTCTTCTTGGTCGAAGAGGGCAGGCATGTCTGGGTCGTGTCGTGGTTCGGGATGAGTGTCAGGAGAATTCTTAGTGAAGCGGACGGATCGAGTGAGCAGGCGGCGGCGAGTGGTGCTGGTGGCGTCAGAGGCAGTGCCGTTTTCCAAGACGGGTGGACTGGCCGACGTGTCCGGTGCCCTCGCCCGGGCGCTCGATGCCCTCGGCCACGATGTGGTGCTCATCGTTCCTGACTACCTGCCGCTGCGGGAGTCACAGCGGGGATTGCCCGCGGTGCATCCGACGGGTGTGGATCTGACGATCGAAATGCATGGTCGTCCGGTGCGAGCAGAGGTGAACTGGGCACTGCTTCCGGGCACGGGGGTGCGAGTGCTCCTGGTGCGGCAGCCGGACTACTTTGACCGCCGGCAGCCTTATGGGAACGGCAACGGTGGTTACGCGGACAACTGCGAGAGGTTTTGTTTTTTCAGTCGTGCTGTGCCGGAAATCTGTCGGCGTCTGGTGCTGCGTCCCGACGTGATCCACTGCAATGACTGGCAGACAGGCCTGATCCCGGCCCTTGTGCATTCGCAGTACGCCGGGACGCCGGGCTTCGAGCACACTTCAACGGTGATGACGATTCACAATATGGCTTATCAGGGCCGTTTCTGGCATTTCGATATGCCGCTTACCGGGCTGGACTGGCGGTACTTCAATCATCATCAGCTGGAAGCCTGGGGTGAACTCAATCTGTTGAAGGCCGGCATTGCGTTTGCAGATCAGGTGACAACGGTGAGCCCCACATACGCCGAAGAAATCTGCACAGCTGAAGGCGGCTATGGACTCGACGGGCTCCTGCGATATCGCCATGCGGATCTCACCGGAATACTCAACGGCATCGACGCGGCGGTTTGGAATCCGGAAACGGATGTGTGTTTGCCCCGGGGTTATTCGGCCACCACACATCGGGAGGGCAAAGCGGTTTGCCGGCGGTATCTGCAGCAGCGAATGAAACTGCCCCTTGCCGACAGCGGGCCGGTCATCGGAATGGTTTCGCGAATGGTGGACCAGAAGGGCTTCGACCTCGTAATGGGTGCCGCAGATCGACTGCTGCGTCGCAGGCTGCAACTGGTGTTTCTGGGCACCGGCGATCCGCATTACGAACATCAGCTGCGTGAGATGGCGACGCGTTATCCGCAGCAGGTGGCCGTGCAGATCGGCTTCGATGAATCGCTCGCCCATCAGATCGAGGCCGGGGCGGATCTGTTTCTGATGCCCAGCCGGTTTGAGCCGTGTGGCTTGAATCAGATGTACAGTCTGCGCTACGGCACTGTGCCCGTTGTCCGCCGGGTGGGGGGGCTGGCGGATTCTGTGCGGCACTACAGCGGCCAGGCGGATTCGCTGCAGTCAGCGGACGGCTTCGTCTTCGCAGACTACTCGGTCGATGCCTTCGGTGAAACGGTCGAGCGGGCGCTGGATGTCTGGGAAAACCGCACCGTCTGGGATCAGCTGGTGCGGAACGGCATGAGCCGGGACTGGTCGTGGGAGGGCAGTGCGGAACATTACGTCGACGTGTATCGCCGCGCATCCGAACGCATGGCAGGCCGACGCGCCGAGGGCAGAATGTAGGGAAAGGTCGGTGTGCGGAAGCGGGGACGTCGGAACGGCAGCTGACGAGCATTCCGCTTCCTGCGAATCCCCGCTCACTTTTCGACTCCGCGCGGCCTGTTTTCTTGTATCCCCGGGTGCTCCCTGAAATACTGTGCCACTTTCCGCCCGTGTTCCACACTCCGGGCGGCTTTCAGGACCAGCACACCCAGCGGATGCCCGTACACATGCTTTGGGAAGTCGAGATTCTGCCGGCAGCCGGCGAACCGGATTACGAAGGTCAGCGAATCGTCTCCAGCGCTTCCAGCCAGGGCATCACGGGACTTGCTGGCGTGCAGGCTTCGCGAATCTTTCTGCTGCAGGGAGATTTGTCCCGGGAGGATGCCGACCGCGCCGCCCGACAACTGCTGGCAGATCCCGTCACCGAACAGTATCGCCTCGTCGATCTGCTCCAGGCGCCCGCCACATCCGCAGTGCCGGCTGATCAGACTGTCATCAGTGTACTGTTCCATCCCGGCGTCACGGACTCCGTGGCCGAAAACGCCGTGATGGCGCTCAAACGCATGGGTCTCACGATCACCCATGCGGCCACCTGCCGCCGCTACCGACTCACAGGCGAACTCACCAGCGCCGCCCACTCAGTGCTCTGCCGTCGCGTGCTGTCCAACGACGCCATCGAATATGTGATGCGCGGCCCGCTGACGATTCGCGATCTGGCACTGGGCAGCGAATATCGTCTGAAGCTCACAACCGTTCCCATTCGCGGCATGGACGATTCCAGCCTGCAACAGCTCAGTAAGTCCGGCCAGCTGTATCTCAGTCTCCCCGAAATGCAGGCTGTCCGCGATCACTTTGCCGGTCTGGACCGCGATCCCACAGACATCGAACTGGAAACGGTGGCGCAGACATGGAGCGAACACTGTTCGCACAAAACACTCGCCGGTCGCATTCATTATGTGGAAACCCAGGGCGGTCAGGTCCTCCGCGACATCCAGTTCCGCAATATGCTGAAAGAAACGATCTTCGCCGCCACCGTACAGATCCGCAAATCCCTGGGAGACGCCGACTGGTGCGTGAGTGTCTTTCGGGACAACGCCGGCATTGTGAAGTTCGACGATCGTCAGAATGTCTGCATCAAGGTGGAAACTCATAATCACCCGTCCGCCATCGAACCCTATGGTGGCGCCAACACAGGACTGGGTGGCGTGATCCGCGACCCGCTGGGCACCGGCCTTGGCGCCCGCCCGGTCTGCAGCACGGATGTGTTCTGTTTTGCCCGCCCGGATTACCCCTCCCAATCGCTCCCGCCCGGCGTGCTTCACCCGCAGGCCGTGATGCATGGTGTGGTGGCCGGAGTTCGCGACTATGGCAACCGCATGGGCATTCCAACGGTCAATGGCGCCGTCTGTTTCGACGATCGCTACCTCGGCAATCCACTCGTGTACTGTGGCAACGTGGCCATGATTCCGGTGGACAAATGCGATAAGCAGGTGAGTCCGGGAGATTTGATTGTGGCGGTCGGTGGTCGGACCGGGCGGGACGGAATTCACGGGGCGACGTTTTCGTCAGTCGAACTGACTGAAGAGAGCGAATCCATCAGTGGCGGTGCAGTGCAGATCGGCAATCCGGTGACCGAGAAGATGGTCCTCGATGTGCTTCTGGCCGCGCGCGACCGCGGACTGTATTCCGCCATCACAGACTGCGGTGCCGGCGGTTTCAGCAGTGCTGTGGGAGAAATGGGAGCCGACACCGGTGCCGAAGTCTGGCTCGACCGCGCACCGCTCAAGTATTCCGGTCTGTCCTACACCGAAATCTGGATCTCAGAAGCTCAGGAACGCATGGTGCTCGCCGTTCCTCCTGCCAGCTGGGATGCATTTCAGGCTCTGTGTGCCGCGGAGGGCGTGGAAGCTACGGCAATCGGTCGCTTCACCGACACACAGCGGCTGGATCTGACCTATGCGGGGACGCAGGTCGGCAGCCTGAGCATGCATTTTCTGCACGACGGTCGGCCGCCGGTGATTCGCGAGGCGGTGTATGTGCTGCCCGAAGAAAAAGCCGGTGCTGAAAGACTGGCATTACTGGCAGCCACCACCGACTTCACAACCGACCTGCGTTCCATCCTCAGCAGCCTCAACGTCGCCAGCAAGGAATGGATCATCCGGCAGTACGATCACGAAGTGCAGGCCGGCAGCGTGGTCAAGCCGCTCGTCGGAGTTCACAGCGACGGACCTTCGGACGCTGCCGTCGTGCGGCCCGATCTGAAATCTGCCCGTGGCCTCGTCGTCGCCTGCGGCATCAATCCGCATCTGGGAGATTTTGATCCGTTCTGGATGGCCGCGTCCGCCATCGATGAAGCCATTCGCAACTGTGTGGCCGTCGGGGCCGATCCCGCCCGCATCGCCATCCTCGATAACTTCTGCTGGGGCAATACAGAACGTCCGGAAACGCTCGGTTCGCTCGTCCGCGCAGCTCTCGGCTGCCGCTCCGCAGCTGTCGCCTATGGCACCCCGTTCGTCAGCGGCAAGGACAGCCTGAATAATGAATTCAGCTTCGAAGACGCCGCAGGAGTTCGCCGAACCACTGCCATCCCCTCCACGCTCCTGATCACCGCACTCGGACAGACGCCGGACGTCGAACTCTGCGTCACCATGGACCTCAAGCGCCCAGGCAGCCTGCTCTTCCTCGCCGGCGTTACCCGCGACGAATTCGGCGGCAGTCACTGGAATCTTGTCCGCGGACAACGCGAAGGACTCGTGCCCACAGTCGAACCTCACCAGGCCCTGCAGATCTTCCGCGCCGTGCATCAGGCCATCCGCGAACAGCTTCTCCTCAGCTGTCATGATCTCAGCGAAGGCGGACTGGCCGTGTCGGCCGCAGAAATGGCCTTTGCCGGAGACATCGGTGCCGAACTCCTGCTCGATGAAGCCGTCCACGGCGCCGCCCTTGAATTGGTTCCGCAGTCCGCCCGCCCCGGCGTCGTACTCTTCTCAGAATCCAATTCGCGGTTCCTCATTGAAGTGGCCGCCGAATCCGCAGGACGGCTCCGAGAACTCTTTGGCGATCTGCCGCTCCTCGAAATCGGCCGCACAACCTCCCAACCCGAACTCCGCGTCAGCTGCCTCGACCAAACCCTCATTCATGC
>JBJTOM010000560.1:0-7520 GCA_046074585.1 Planctomycetota bacterium
GAGAGAGTCTCATCTCTCCTTTCTCCATTTTCCTGCTCTATTTTTTGACGGCAGGTGCCGTCAAAAAATGGGCGTCAGTCCCCCGGTAACGGTGCGTGCCCGCGCGGCCAATACCGCATCAGGAAGGCACCGGGGCCGCACCGACCGATTGACATCGGCCGCTTACCGCACAGCGTTTTTTGGTTCGATCCGGCCGCGGGATGTCAACTGGCAGGCGGAGCTGAAATATCCTGGTGTGCCCGTGTTTGCGGCGTTTCGTCATCCCAGCTTCGCCCTCCCGGGCTACTGTTCTCTGCGGTCAGAATTGTTCCCCACCTGCTTCCGTGTTTCGGAGAGGGGGCCTTTTTCCCAAACCGGCTTCTGGAGTCGATAAGCGGGTTTGAAGGCGAGGTCCCGGAACGGTTCCTGATAGAGCACAGTAGCGGAGGAGGAGAAGGGCGGAACCAGCCACATCCACCTACCGGCCGGCTCACGACCGGCGGACTGTTCGTTGCGGCAGAATTCGAGGAATTCGTGACAGACTGTGTGGTGATCGGCCATTTTGACCCCGGCACGGTCGAAGGAATGCAGGACGGCTTCATGCAGCATGAGCATCGTGCGGTCGCGCCAGAGCGTGCGTTCGCTGGAGATATCGAGTCCCAGGCGTTCGGCGAGTTCGGGGAGGAGGTTATAGCGATTGATGTCGGTCAGGTTTCTGGCTGCGATTTCCGTGTTCAGATACCAGCCATTGAAGGGTGCGAAGCGGTACATGACACCCCCGGCATCCAGTGCCATGTCAGCGACAGCCGGGACGGCGTACCACTTGAGCGATCGGGTGGCCAGCCATGCGTGCTGTGGGTGAGACAGAGGAACTTCATAGCGACAGTCTGCCGGGAGTTCGTAGAGTCGGGGACCATATTCGGCGGTTTCCACCACGAGGGGCAGCAGGTCAAAGTCAGTCCCGGCGGGCTCCCAGCCGAGTTGTCTGATGCGTTCTGTCACGGCGTTCTGAGCGGGGTCGCCGACCTGTCGACCGGAACGCAGCCGGAAGCCGGCATATCGCAGCAGTTGTGGGTTCCAGATTCGCGGGCCGGGTACGTGGCGTGTGCCGGGCGAGAACACCGTGATGGCGGGACGCAGATCGCCCTGATTCCACGCGAAGCGGAGGTGTTCAAAGAGGGCATCAGCAATATGGTCGGGGTGAGTGAGATTTCGGCAGTCGCGCAGGTGGAGGCCTTTCCAGTAGAGTCGACCGACGCAGCGTTCTGCATTTCGCCATGCGACCTGAGCAGCAAAGCCCAGTTCTTCGGTTGTCTTGTGCCAGACGCCGGTTTCAGCAAGTTCTTCGCGTGCGGCGCTGATGCGTTGTTCCGGATCACACCGCCCTGGGCATTCGGCGTGAAATTCCCGGAGGAATTGTTCGGCCTGAGCGTCTGCGGGGAGGCTGGTTTTGAGTGGAATCGGGGGCCCTGCCGGACAGGTCGGTACAAACCCTTTTTTCCGCCATGCTCCTGGACCTGTGCGGAGTCCTTCGCCTCGCTGGGGATGATCAAAACTATCTGCCCGAATGGTAACTCCCGGCAATTCTGCGAGCGATTCCATGGCCATGCGGTTGAATTCGCCTGGGCCACAGACGATGACTTCTGCCGGTCCGAGAGGTTGCACGAGTGCGAGCAGAGCAGTGGGAGTCAGTCGGCCTTCGGTCGCCGTACAATGTTCCCGGAGCAGAATACGACCGGCCGTCGCCGCAGTCCTCAGTTCTTCGAGGCAGGCTGCTGTCTGAGCCGTGCGGAAGCTGTAGAGGACATGGGTGTTTCGGGAGGATGCGAGCGTCCGCAGACCGGCGATGGCGGGTGTCACACCGATGCCAGCCACGATGTAGACGAGTGGCCGGGGGTCGGTGGGCAGCGGGCAGACATCCCCGGCCGGCGGAAAGACTCGCAGCAGCGTTCCGGACGGTGCACTACTCAGCCAGTTGGAGAAGAACCCCTTGTGTTCCAGCTTGACTCCGAGTTCGTATTCATTGGGGTTCCAGCCGATCAGCGTATAGGGGCGACCGATCCAGGTGCCATCGATGAGTGCTTCGATGCGGATGAACTGGCCTGCTCGGGCTGCCGGCAGCGTACCGGCGACAATCGATTCGAGCCGCACGCGGATGGCCCCGGCTGCGAGGGATTCACGGTGCAGTCGGCAGAGGTGGAGTTCCATTTCGCCGAGGAACAGTGGCAGCCGGGCTTTGCAGCCGCCACAGATTCCGCCCGCCCCGGTCATTCGGGTGAGATCTTCGACGGTTGTGGCCGTCCGAGCTGCGGCGCGGAGCATTGCTGCGGTGGCGTTTGTGCAGGCACAGATCACTTCGGCCCCTGCCGGTGTTCGCGAGGCTGCATTTTCCAGCAGCAATTCACCCGTTGACTGGAACGCTCGCTGCTGCCAGTCGGCGAGTGATCCGCTACGGAGCACGAGCGACATCGCAGCAGGCAGCTGCTCCCAGTCGCCAGTGACGGTCAGACCGGTGAGCACTCCGCGGGCCGTCAGCAGCAGCAGCCGGCTGTGGTCTGGGGACGAGAGCGTCACTGTTCCGGCAGCAGATTCCTGCCGAGCCGCATCCAGCCGCGGCAGCTGGGGAAAATAGTGCACTCGAACCCGCATCCCGGACGACAGCGAATAGTCACTGACGATACAGGGTTCGCGGTCAACGTGTGCGAGGTAGCGGTAGACCGTGCCAAGCTGTGGCAGACGGTGGGCCGACGCGAGTGCTGTGAGAATGGTTCCCAGCTGGCCACCCTGCTGCTGACAGGATCGCAGCACCGCCGCGTCAATGCTGAGCACCTCGACGGACGTCAGAGCCGTCGCCGTTTCGCGCCGCGGCTCCTGAGTGAGCACTTCAGACTGGCCAAAGAGCAATCCGGCGCGGAGGGACTCAGATGGCTGCGAACTTCCCTGCTGCGTCAGCGAGACCTCCCCGGCAAGCAGAAACCATGCACATTCTGCCGGAGCACCGGCTTGATAAATTGCGGCGCCGGCGGCGACTTGCCGGACGGCGCCCTGAGGAACAGTACTCGGGTCGGCGAGCTGCGAAAGTTCAGCAGCCAGGACGCCAAGCTTGTTCAGTGCATAGCGAATGGCCCGTGATGACAACTGCTGGGATACCTGGGGATCGGCAGCGAGAAGTTCCCGGAATTCCTTTCCCGGAAGAATGGCGACCTCGGAAGGCTCCAGCATCAGTACTGACGCACTGCGGAACTGTCGCCCCTGAAGAAATGACTGCTCACCCAGCAGCGTGCCGGGGGTGCTGACGGTTTCGATGAGGCACAGCCGCCGCTCCGCATCCTGCGTGTAAATGCCGCAGCGACCACTGAGCAGCACGAAGAGCTCTGTGGCGGATTCTCCTTCTGACATCAGAATCTGACCGGAGCCCGGCGAGCGGATGACGGCGAGGTCCAGCAGCGGTTGAAGCCGGGTGAGGGGGAGCTGAGTAAACAGGCTCTGGAGCGTCTGCTTTAACAGCATGAAATTCTGATCGTGCACGGCTTCGCGCTGCCCGCCGGCAGTGATGTTCTCGACCGATGCCTGATGTGCGTCCTGAGTCTGTTCCGTATCCTGGTGTTCCTGACTGGTCATGCTGGGTACCTTGCCGCTGCTGACAGGCTGCGATTTGTGCCGATCTGGTGAAAATCGGAATTTCAGGGCCCCGGTCAAGCGCAAACCCACGGGATTTTGGGAGGAATTTCACAAAACGCAAAAGAGTCACCCAGCGGCCTTCAACCCACATACACTTTCCCACCAACCTTCACCCCATGAACGTTCGTTTGAACTTTTGTCTCCGGATTCCCCGATTTCACGGAAAATTTTCCGATTTCCGCGATTGACAACCTGCCGATGACGAATCATCATCAGATTCGAGAAAGATCCGTCTCAGATCTTTCACTCTGAATCCCCTCAATAGCCTGTCACTGCTCTGTCTCTCTGCGGCCCCGCTGACTGCTACGCACCGGCCCCACTCCGGTGGTTTTTCCGTCCCCTGTAGTCGGTCAAGTTGGTGGTTCGGCTCCTCGGCTCCCTTGAGTGGGTGTCTGCCCGGGGCTGATGTTCCCTGCTTTGCCTTTCTCCGTTGTCAGGTCTGAAATCGCAGTCTCCTGTGATCTGACCTGGCTCGGCTGCAGTTTTTGGTTCTCTTTTTCAGGAGTGTCCCACATGACCCGTTCGAAGTCTTTACGTGGCTTCACTCTGATCGAGCTGCTGGTGGTGATTGCAATCATCGCCATTCTCGTCGCGTTGCTGCTGCCTGCCGTTCAGCAGGCCCGCGAAGCCGCCCGTCGCACCCAGTGCAAGAACAACCTGAAGCAGATTGGGATTGCGCTGCACAATTACCACGACGTCTTCGGCCAGTTCCCGCCGACGATTTTCATGACAACGGGCCCCCTGCAGTGGTCGGATGGGCCGAAGGGAACGCATCTCGTGCGGCTGTTGCCTTACGTCGAGCAGGCGACAATTTACCAGGCGTTGAATTTCAGCCTGCTTGCCCCGTGGGGAACTGATGGCGCCCCTCCACAGAATTTCAATTTCGAATGGCAGCGAGAATCCTATCCCAATGGTCGTCGCATCAAGGATCTTTCGCTTCCGGTTTATCAGTGCCCTTCTGATCCCAGCGCCAAGCAGATCGGCTGGAGTGCCCGAACAAACTACGTCATGAGCATGGGCAATCAGCAGATGGATACCTCTCCATGGCAGGGTTGCACGCCGTATCAGTCTCACATTATGAATACGAATTCTTTCTGGGGACACGGCAACACCGAGAATCCTGCGTGGATTTCCGGCATTATTTCTCGGTTCAACTGGGCCGCAAGTCTGCAGCAGATCACAGACGGCACTTCAAATGTGATTGCGGCCGGCGAAATCCGCCCGAACTGCGGTGATCATACGGTCAATGGTTGGTTCCACTTCAATGCCACTTGGGTGGCCACCACCGCTCCCATCAACTTTCCGATCAGCTGTTACAACGAACCCCCGGTTCCGACGCCTGCCAATCCAGCAGGCTGTAATGCTCCGGATAACTGGTCGACCAGTCAGGGCTTCAAGTCCCTGCACACCGGCGGTGCCCAGTTCGTGCTGTGTGACGGTTCCGTGCGTTTCATTTCCCAGAACATCGACTACCGGACCTACCAGCGTCTGGGCGACCGTCGCGATGGCCAGGTTATTGGGGACTACTAAAAACTCCAGGTCGCATACTTCCACGCTTGAATGCCGTCCGCTGGAAACAACGGACGGCATTTCTTGTTTCGTTCCTTTCCTCTTCTGCAATTCCCAGGAGGTCCTATGAGAAGTCCGTTCCTGCCCGCACTTCTGCTGCTGTCACTGGCTGGTCTTGCCGGCTGTGGCGGTGATAGCGGTGGTCCGCCACCAGATCGCATCCCCGTGACGGGAACCGTGATGTATAAGAACGCGCCTGTGGAGGGCGCCGTCGTGACGTTTTACAACGACAAGGCTCCCCGCAACGCCTCGGGAACCACTGACAAGGACGGCAAGTTTTCGCTCACGATGATTGACGCGAACGACGGCGCTGTCGCCGGAACCAACGTCATCACGGTTACCAAGTCGGACGCTGCTGCAGCACCGCCGGCCAGCAACGGGCCCCCCAGCCCTGAAGATCTGGCCAAAAAGATGGCAGAGATGAAAATGGGGGATCCCAAGGCGAAGAAGAACACCGGTTCGCTTCCCGCCAAATACGCCAGCCAGACGACCTCACCGCTGAAGGAAGAAGTCTCCGCTTCCAAAAACCAGTTCACACTCCAGCTGACGGATTGATTGCGGCCGCAGTCTGCCAACCGCACCATCAACCTGGCATGCCGCAGCATGCCAGGTTTTTCCGTATCAGCCCTGCATCTTTCCCGGGGCAAATGCATGTCCACCGGCCAGAATCAGCCTGAAGATCCAGTTGTCGCTCTGCCACGATTTCATGTCGGCCTGTGGTTTCGAACGGCTGTGCGGTCGCGCGTTGTGATCCTTGTGGCAGCTTGCCTTGCGATGCTGGTTGTCGGGGTCCTGATGCTTCCACAACTGCGGTCGCCAGGGACTGACCGCGAACTTTACCAGCAGGGACTCAGCGCACTGGAACGCCGGGACTATGCACAGGTGCGTGGCATCATCGGCGCGCTGGAGTCACGGCGGCCACCGACTGAATTCGCCGATCTGCTTCAGGCCACCTTCCAGCTCCGCAGCAATTCACATCAGAGCGCCCTGCAAACACTGCTGGCGCTCAACCTGACCGGTCCGCTGCGCCAGGACATTCTGCTGCTTTCCGGCGAAGCCTTCTACCGGGCCGGGCAGCTTGCGGATGCTCGCCAGGCCCTCTCCACGCTGCTCGCTGAAGCTCCTGACTGTGTTGATGCGCACCGCTGGCTGGCAAGCACCTGGTATGACCTCGGTGCCAACATTCCGGCCATACATCACCTCACCGAAGTCACGCGACTGGCCCCCGACGACTATCGCCCGCACTGGCTTATGGGAGTGATGTATCGCGACTTTGAGAACTTTCCGGAGGCTATCAGGCATCTGCGGGCCGCGTGGGACCGTAATCCGCCCACTGAGGTGCGCGATCTTGTCGGCGTATATCTGTCGCGCAGTCTGCAGGCCGATCACCAGTACGAAGTGGCTCTGGAGTTTCTGAAGAAATGTCAGCCCGGTCCGGCCGTGCAGGTGGAAACGGCGCGTGCTGAATTCAGTCTGACCCGTGTTGAGGTCGCCGAAGAACTACTGAAGAAAACTTCAATCCCGGATGAGGAGCAGGCGGGAATCGACTATTTCCTGCTGTACGGTGAGATTCTGGAAGCCCGTGGCGATCTGCAGCAGGCGGTCGAGAAATACGCTTCCGGAGCTGCTCGATTCCCCTTTGACGAAGATCTCCAGTATCGTTTTGCGATCGCTCTGAAGGCTGCCGGTGATACTTCCGGATCAGAATCTGCGATGGCGGAATGGAACCGCCGCAATGAGCTCAAAAAACGCCTTGTGGAGCTGAATAAGACGGCTTCCGAGCAGCCGGACAACGCCGATGTTCGGCGACAGCTGGCGGAGATCTGTCGCCGGATGAATCGCCCGCAGCTGGCTGCGATGTGGGAGGCGGCTGCGGTGGCCTGTGGCCAGCGGTCTGGAGGGGCGCACCGTGAGGATCCAGGTGCCGATTCAGCTCCCACTTCCGCTCCCTGATGAGGGTGTCGCTTTCGTCTCGAAGTGCGATGCGCACACCTGGATGCGGCAATCGATCGCTTCACGGTTGGTTGAGGCATGTGAACGTCCAATTCGTGGGCACGTGGGCGCCCGTCTTCGTGTGTCGGACTCCACACAGGACCTTAGCCACGCGACAGGGCGTGGCCAACTGCTGCCCGCGGAGGGAGAAGAGAGGAGACCGCGGGAGAATGCAGAAAGTCGAGAGTCTCCTCTCTCCATGCTCCTGCTCTATTTTTTGACGGCGGGTGCCGTCAAAACATGGGTGTGCGGGGGCTGTCCGCTTCCTCACGGGCGCGGCTCGTTGATTGCTTTTTTCG
>JBJTOM010000561.1:0-6222 GCA_046074585.1 Planctomycetota bacterium
GCATCTCCGGTGGGGCAGCCGTTGGGATATTTTTCGGCCGTTTCCCGGAGAATTTCGGGACCGCCTGCCAGGTGAATGGCACCATCCACGCCTGCTCCACCGGCCAGCTGACTGTTGGCTGCGTTGACGATGGCATCCACCTGTTGCCGTGTGATATCGCCCTGAACCAGTTCCATGCGGCAGTTGCCAAGTTTAATGATCATCAGGCGGGGTCCTGCTGGTCGGGGACAACGATGGTTCGGCCACCACGTCCTGCCGAAATTCCGAACACGAGATATTCGGCGGGCTCATCGGTGAGGTTGGTCATCTGATGAACTTCACCGGCATCGACGATGACGGTGTCGCCGGGCTGCAGATTGCGGCGGTCTGCAGCAATCCGCATTTCGACGTGCCCCCGAACAAGCACAAATACTTCCTGCATATCCTGATGCAGGTGCAGCCGAAAGGACTGACGCGGGGGAAGTACGGCCCAATTGAGCATCTGGACGTGACCGGCCTGGAAGTCTTCGCGAGTGGCGATGACGCGTTTGAATACTTTTGGGGCGTGGGGATCTTCGTGGGATGCTGGTGTGAGCGGACTGTTGTCCGCAGCAATCCATTTCATGGCCTGTCCTTGAATGGGTCTTCAGAACGGGAAGCTGGCATCGCTGGTGGAAGCTGACAACTGCAGGAGGAATCCCGCCAGCCGTTCCACCATGACGTCCATGAGTTGCCGTCCTTTATCGGCGGTGGCTTTGTGTGGATTGCCGGAACCGGTGTTTGTGGTGAGCAGGTGCCAGGGACGGGTGATCGAGACCCAGCCGTGGTTGACGGCATCAAAGCGGGTCAATCGGACGGCGCCGTCGTCAGCAGCGAGTGTTCCGTCGGAGTTGGTGCGGACGAACTGCGGGAAGAATGCCAGGCCCAGTGATGTTTCGACTTCGCCGGCATGGTCATCAGTTTCAGAGAAGATGCGGGAACGGACATCGGATGTCAGTCCGCGAAACCAGTCGCAGAGAAACAATTGGACGCTGGTTTTTCCGAAGAGCTCACGGAGCAGAGGCTTGAATTCGTTGCCACCGTGGCTGTTGACGATGAGCAGTCGCTGAATCCCGTGACCGGCCAGCGAATCCACGAGGTCGCGGATGAGCAGTCCGAGGGTGGAGGGATTGACGTTGAGCGACAGTCGGCAGCGATGCTGGTTGGTTTCGGTGCCATAAGGAATCGGAGGCAGCATCACCACGCGGGCCCCGTGGTTCCAGGCAGCTTCACAGGCGCGACTGGCGATGGCTTCGGCCTGGAAGGTATCTGTGCCGTAAGGCAGGTGCAGGTTGTGCGGTTCAGTGGCACCCATGGGCAGCACGGCGACCTGGTAATCGCAGGACTGGACGTGGTGATAATTGGTTTCAGCAAGGATCCAGGGACGCATGGACGACAATTCCGAGCCGAAATAAAGAAACCCCGCAGAACGATGGTTCTGAGGGGTTTGCGGATGAATTGGGAAAATGGGCAGAGGGGGAATCGAACCCCCGACACCAGGATTTTCAGTCCTGTGCTCTACCAACTGAGCTATCTGCCCGGAGAGCGGTCGGGATGATAGGCGGGGAATGGGAGAGGAGCAAGTTCGGGTGCCCGATTGTTGCCGATTTCCTGGGAGGAAGTCGAGAAAAGGCGGGTTTGCTAGAATGAGCCGATGTTTTCGGGTTGAGCATTTGCGTCGAAGATCATGAGCACGGATTCCTGGCAGTGCGGGCAGGGAATGCGGAACCGGCTGGTGACTTTTGTGACGGCGCGGAGTTGCGGGTTTGCGAGGCACAGGTTGCCGAGGGCATCGAAGCCGGCGGCGAGTGTGCCTTCGGGGAGACGGGCGAGGGCCGCGGCGGGGGAGTCGAGGGCGGATGGGGAGAGAGGGTAGATGCCGAGGGGGAGTTGAGCGGGCCCGGGCGTCCGACCGAGGGAGGCGTCTGCGAGAACCGCCAGTTGGCCGCTGGCCTGAACGAGGAGTCGTTTTGAGGAGGCCGGAGCGAAGCCGACAATGCGGAAAGTTCCCTGCGGATCCGGTCGCAGAACGTGACCGTCGGCGAGGAGCGCGGCAGTGCCGCCACCGGCATCCGTGCACAGATCCAGTACTGGAGCAACTGTTTTGAGGATCAGGGTGCGGTCGGAATCGGCATTGACGGACCAGAGATTGCGTCCTTCGGCCACCAGCCAGTCGGTGATGCCGACGCGAGCGAAGCTGTGGGCAGGGAATGGGAGCGTGTGCAGGGCGAGGTGACGGCCTTCGGGAGTGATCTGGTGGATGGTCGATTCGCCGGAGGTGGCCGTGAGGGCGTAGACGGATTCGTCGGCATCGAGGCAAATTCGGCAGATTCCGGGCAGTTGTTGGGCGTGCAGGCTGACGCTGGAGAAGCGGTCAAGGCGGAAGATGCACTGGGCTTTGGAATCGGCGACGTAGATGTGGCCGCTTTTTGCCACTCGCAGATCGACCGGTTCGATCACCTGTACGGGCAGTCGTTCGATGACCGGGCGTGAGCGGATCACGACAGGGTTGTGGGGGTGCACAGCCATTGCGTTGAGATCGCCACCGGCGGGCGGCAGAAACGGACGCGACGGCGGTTCGTCGGCGAGGGCGACGCACGAACCGCCCAGACAGGCGACGAGGACCCCTGCGAGACACGCTGTGACAGTTGTGATCTGGAAGGATGGGTTCATGAACGCGCACTAGCCAAAGACCTGGGCCCGCCCCGGAAGTACCGCGATTCCCAACTATCCCACGATCGGGGGGCGTCGTCAATCAAAATCCGGGGGAAATTGGACAGTCGGCGCGGAATGTAACGGGTTTGAGGCCCACGGAAACTGTTCCGCCCCGCGGGGCCGCATTCAAAAAAAATTCGCCCTGTTTCTGAAACGCATCAAAGTTGCCTGCCGGTTGCCGTGGTAGGTTGGAAGACGTGGTGTTGATCCGTGCGTCTTCGCTCGAGGATCTGTTTCCGTGAGCAAAACTCGTCCATTTCTTATCGGAGCTGCTGCAGGAGCGGCGTCGATGTTCTTTGCGCTGCAGTACCACGTTGTCCGTTCACAGTCCGGCGTCCGCGTGCTCCCACGAACTCCCCAGCACTCGCTCGCACTGGCATTTTCCGATGTTCGCACGTGGACTCCTTCGCAGTGGACGGACCGTCTGGACCTGGCCCGCGCTGCCATGGCTGCTGGTGCCACCGACCTGATTGCCGATTCCGTTCGCGTTCCGCTTGAGGAAGAAGTCTCCGACTCCGCAGCCACGCTGAATGAACTCCGCGGCTTCCTCAATCGCTCCCGGGACGAACGCAGCCAGACCCCGGACGACCGTCGCCTCTTCGGCAACCGACTCAGCCCCGCTCCGGTGACCATCGCCAGCCGTCCCGAATCCCCCAACACCCGTTCCGATGGGCTCGACGAAGACAGCCTGGATCTGGATCACGAGGATCCCGTGATGCCGCGCGAAGGGATGATTCCGATGCCGCCTGAACTCCAGGGCACCAGCTCCGCACTTGCTGACGCGCGCACAGACAGGCGAAGCACGGCACCGGCAGACCCCTTCCGCAGCAGCCCCGCTCCAACCTCCGGTTCCGCCCCCACCCCTTCCCCCAGCCTCCCAGCCACCGCGGTGCCTCGGCCGTCGCGGTTTTCCGACACCGACGTTCGCGACGGACTTGCCGCCGGCGCCGCCTCCGCTGCTTCCAGACTGCTGCGGGAAGCCGAGGAAGTGGAGCGGCGGATCTTCGGGGACGTCTCCGGCAAGCCCAATTCCCCGCTGCAGCCCTTCGCAGCCTCCGGCAATCAAGCTGCCGCTGAACTCGAACAATCCGCTCGACAGCTCCTTGAACAGGTGCGGAATGCCACAACAGGCCAGCCAATGGCCGGCAGGCCCGGGAGCGCGACCACAGGCGGGAAGCTGACTGACGCGGATGCTCCATGGGTGCGAACACCGGCAACGGCTGGTCAGATGCCAGCAACTGCGGGCGCACTACCTCCCTCAGTGCCCCCAGCCACGCCTGATCCTGCGGCAGACGAAGAAGAGCCCGGACTGTCCTTTGATCCGTTCCTTGAAGCCGAAGCCCGGAGCGGGTCCTGAATGCCGTTCGAACTCCCCGAACTGCCCCCCGGACGTTACCGTCACTACAAAGGCCGGGACTATGTAGTACTGGGAGTGGCCCGGCATTCAGAGACCGAGGAACTGCTGGTGGTGTACCGGACCGACTACGGCGATCGATCGCTGTGGGTGCGGCCCCTGCAGATGTTCACCGAACAGGTGCAGGTGGACGGTCGCTGGCAGCCACGGTTTATGCGAATGGAATGATGATCCCAGGCATGGGCCACACCGGCTCTGAAATGACCTGAATCGACCATGCCGGGCGGGGAACGGCACTGAGAATCCCAGCCACCATCTGCAGGGTTTCTTCGGGCTTCAGGCCTGGCATCAGACTGCGGAAATTGATCCGCGGCTGGAGTTTACCCGTGTACAGCACGTTGCTCCCACCGCCACCATTCACCACGCTGGACAGACGCACGTTCACGTTCTCACCAAGAGCGAACTTGTCATTGCCACCGCCCAGCACGGCATCCAGTCGTCCCAGCTGCAGCTGGTCAGCCACAGTACGGCTGGAAACGCTCCCGGTTCGCATGGTGCAGGTACCGACCACCGTGACATTCTGCAGCAGCTGTGATTCGAGGTCGTTCATGAGCAGTCCGCGACCGGCGCGGACGTTGCCGAGGGCTGCTGCGTCGGTTCCGAGGAACGCTTTGAGGGTGATGTCGCGACCGGCTTCCGTGTTCAGAAGTGTCAGCTGATCATCGCCCCCTCCCAGATCCACCAGAATGTCGCGTCCTGCCCGGATCGGCTGAGACTGCGGCACGAAGGTGGTGTTGGGAATTGAGCGGAGCCTTTCGGGGAATTCGAGCGCATCGGCAGGCACAGTGTCCGAATCGATCACCAGCAGGCTGTCTGAGCCGCTGCCGGTGCGGACGTTGAGATCGCGGGTGACGATCAGGCTGGCGCCACCTGCCAGAGTGATCACGCTGCGATCATTGCCGTTGCCGAAATCCAGGCTGGCATCGTTGCCGAACTTCACGTCAGCGTTCATAGCGGAAATGTCGAGGAAGTCGTCGCCATCCCCGAGCACCACACTGAAGTCCCGTGAAAAGGTGATGTCGCCCTGGAAACGCACGCGAAGCGTATCATTGCCCCCCCGAAGATTGATTGCCAGGCTGCGAACCTGCTTCGGCAGCGGCAGGCTGAGGGACTCAGTGGGCATTCTTTTTCCGGCCGTCTGGAACTGCGTACCAGTCCCCCAGCTGGTGACATCAAGTTGTCCGGCACTGATGTCCACCACGACGAAATTGTCGGAGGCGTCGCCGCTGACGGTGATTTCGCCCAAACGAGACACTGCGACATTCACAAGCCCCCCCGTGATCGGCAGCGAGATCGGCTGGGGAAGGATGGTGACTGGCGGTTGAGTTTCCGCGATTGTCAGCCGGGCCTCGGTGATGGACTGCTGTGGTGCTGTGACGGCGGCGGCCAGGAGCTGCCGGGATTCGAGTGTCTGCACTGCGATCGTCCTCGCTGGGGTGGCCGTGGACCGACGTGTACGAAGGCGGCGAAACATGGGCAACCCTTTGGCAAGGCAGAACTGAACGGCAGGGGGCGTGGACGATGTGCGCCCCGCCCCTGAAAGTAGTCGGCTGCTGAGCCATGAGCAAGGGCAGTGTTGCGGCAAACGTCACTGGGTGTCGCAGTGACACGTGATTGAGTGAAACAGATCGGCGGAATCTGCCGGCGAGGGCTGGCAGAACCTGGCAGAAATCGAGCCTCGACCGTGTAAGAGCCGGTTGGTTTGGGAGGGCGAGGCTGGGATGGTGAAACGGTGTTCAGAACACCTGAAGTCGTCTTTCGGACTCCGCCCCAGCCTCCCGAGAATGCAGTGGCAGCGTTGGTGCCCGCGGACTGCCGTCCGGCGGCTCAAATCTCCCCTTCTCGCCTGGCAGGCTGTCGACTGAGTCAACATTTACCCTAAGTACCACTACACATATCACTCGTAGTGCGTTACACTGAGGAAAACGGCGCCAGCCGAAGCCCTTGTAAGTCACGGACGCAGCCAAATGTCACAGAAAGCGGTCAACGGAAGCTACTGGCAGAAGCCGCCCGGCACCAGAAACCAGATCGTGCTGATCCCTGCCAGCCTCGAAGAAAAAATCCCCGACGGTCAT
>JBJTOM010000562.1:0-10523 GCA_046074585.1 Planctomycetota bacterium
CAGGCAGGACTTCCACGCCAGCAGGCTGTGGCCCAGCGCGACCCCCAGGTTGCGCAGCACCGTCGAATCCGACAGGTCCCGCTGCCAGCGCGACACCGGCAGCTTGTCCGCCAGGTGGCGCAGGGTGGACCCACTGGGCCGGGCGCGTCTCCGCAAGAACTCAACAGTTTCGCTTCGATGCAGAAGGTCGACTCTACGACCTGCAGGCGGATCCAGGCCAGACCACACCCGTCAACGACCGCTATCCCGAACAAGCGGCGGCACTGCAGCAGGCGGTCTCCATGTGGCGTCAGCAAATGCCCCGCAACGATTCGCTCACATCGCTCGCCAAACGTGCTGCCAACGCCGTGGATCCTCGCCCGTTTCCGCTCGGTTACCCCGAATTCCCCACCACCTTTCTGCCTGCCCGCGACGCAGAGCCTCAGGGGGCCGTTCGCCGCAGCAGTCCCGCTCCCAACTGTTCATACTTCGTCAACTGGAAATCGCTCGACGACCGCATCGTCTGGCATGTTGACGTGCATACGTCCGGCACCTACGAAGTCTCTGTGGACTACACCTGTCCCGAAACCGACGCCGGCTCTGTTGTGGAACTCCAGTTTGCTGACGCCCGGCTACAGGCTCCTGTCCAGCCTGGCTGGGACCCGCCGCTCTACACCAACCAGGACACCCTGCCACGTCCACACGGTGAATCACAGATGAAGGAATTCCGCACTTTAGTGCTGGGAGACATTCATCTGACGGCGGGCCACGGGGACCTCATTCTCAAAGCCGTCCGCATTCCAGGCCAGTCTGTCATGGACCTCAGAAGACTCACACTGACGCTCAGGCAGGAACCGACTCCATGACGCGCCCCGTCTGTCGCCTGATTGCTGCCGTCTGTCTGTGTGCCGCCGGTCTGTGTGCGGCCTGTCTGCCCGCCTCGGGACAGATCCGCCCTTCCGCAATCACACAGCTGCAGGCGGCCACAGTCCGGATCTCTGCCGCGGGCGGTGGCATCAGTTCAGGTGTCTTCGTCACTCCCACCTCCGAAATCCTCACTGCCAGCCATGGCATCCCCCAGGGAACGCGTGAGATTCGCATCCGTCTGACCGATGGCACCAGCCACCCTGCGGTGCTCCTTGAACGCGACGTCCAGGCCGACATCGCGCTGCTCAGACTGCAGCCTGCTGCCCCCGCCGACCAGGCCGGCCCCCCCTTGCCTGCACCTGCCTGGCTCCCACTGGCACTCTCGTCCCCCGCCCCTGGCGAAATCCTCGTGGCACTTGGCTATCCAGCCCGCGAATCCTCTGCCCACCCCCCGGCCATTCGCCTGGGCACGGTCCGCACGGCGGACCCCACATCCCTCCGCACCAGCTGCATGCTCACCGTCGGCGACTCCGGCGGTCCGCTGATCAACCGCCTCGGACAGCTCGCAGGGCTCCACTGCAGAATCGGGGCCGGACCGGAATCCAATCTGCACGTCGCACCACAGTCACTCAAAAAGCTCCTGCGACAGGCAAAGATCGAACAGCCTCCGCAGCCAACGCCACTGCCACCTCTCTGGGACACACCGTCGCAGTGGCAGCTATCCCCTGCAATGCTCAGTCAGGTCGCCTCGTCAACACTGGAACTCATCGCCCATCCCTCCTCCACTGAAGTGCTGGGACTTGCCACGCGGCTGGACCCGCGTTTCGCTTCCGCAAAGCTCAGTCTGCTCCCGCCGGGCCTTCCGCTCCACGGACGATTTTCCAGTGGCACCGTACGACTGCTGCAGATCGTGCGGTCCAATCCATCTCTGGACCTTGCGATCCTCGAATGTTCCGACTGGCAGTCGCTTCCCCCCTTAAACCTTCTGCCCGCAGCCACTCCGCAACTCGGCGACGTGGTTTTTGCCGTCACCGGGCTGAACACAACGGACGGTCAGTGTCGAATGATCGGCCCCGGCGTGATCGCTCGCGTGGACCACACCGAACCTGCAGCCATGTCGCGTCTGGGAATCCAGCTCCAGCAGCAATCTGGGCAGCCCGGTCCTGCGGTGCTGGAAGCGGCCCCTGGCAGTCCGGCCGCGATGGCGGGTCTGCAGCCCGGCGACCTCCTGCTGAGCCTCAACCAGAACCCCATTCCCAGTCTTCAAATGCTCATTCGCCACCTCCAGCCCTGCCAGCCAGGCGACTGGATCACCCTCGAATACCTCAGGTCGGCAGAAAAATCACGGGCTTTCCTGCAGGTGGGGCATGACCCGGCTGTCATCTTTGATCGACTGGAGTATCTTGATGGTCGAGCGGGCGCAATAAGTCTCCGCAGGACAGGCTTTCAAGGGGTAGTCCAGCACGACATTGTTCTGGATCCAAAACACTGTGGCGGACTGCTGATCTCTTCAGCAGGGCGCATCGTGGGCTGGAATGTGGCGCGCCGCGCCCGAGAATCTTCTTTGGGACTGTCGCTGCGGGCGATCCAGGACGAAGTCCAAAAAGCAGCAGAAACTGCGCGGATGTAAGTTTCGCTGTCTGGAGAAACTGGGGTTTTTGTACAGCGAGAGCGGTGTGAAATCGCAGCACAGCCAGGTGAAGAACAGGAAAAACCTCGCAGACACCAAAGTCCTCAGACGATGGGCACTCCGTTCACCATGGAAGGTGAAAACGCGTAAGGAGAAGCAGGAAGCTTCGGGGGTCGAATTTATGGCGGGATGGAATCACAGCAAGTCGGGTCAGCGACCGTTCGTCACATCAGCGGTGCTCGCACTGCTCCTGACGTCCGGGGCTGCATCCGCACAGAACGTCCGCAGGGTTGCGGCAGAAACAGCCGTCGATTCGACGACCATCCAGGAACAGGTGGTCACCGCCGCACGACAGCAGGCCCAGGCTGCTCAGCCACCCCAGGCGGGTCAGCCGGGTCAGGCCCCGGCGACGCAACAGCAGCAGAATCAGACGAACCCCCAGCGCAGACCCCGTCGCAACGTGGATCAGTCGATCGGCACATCGGGTCGCAGGCTGCAGCGGACACCAAACGTAATTGGCGACCTGCCCGGGCTTGGCAACACCACTCAGTTCTTCGCGGATCCTCAGGAATTTGGCGACCGATTCATCACGATCCAGGGTGATCCACTCAATCAGCTTCCGGTGGACCCCAACAGTGAGTTGCTGCTGCTGGTGACAATTCCGGGGGATCGTCAGGCGCTTGGGCAGGGTTTTGGCAAACCTCTGACGCTGACTTTTGATCCGCAAAACTCGTTCTTCAACGCACCCATCACTGGCCTGGACGCTCTGTCCGCAGAGGACCGGCAGCGACTGACAGATTTTCTCAGTCGCCAGGGTTCAGCTCTCACAGGGTTCACGGGGACTATTTCGGAAGCGGAACTGTCTCGACTGCGGGCCAGGCGCAGTGATCAGCAGACCGGTGATTTGGCTGTAGCGGACATCTACATCGACGACGCCCGGTTCTTCAAAGGCGGGATCGCCCCAGAGCAACTGATTTCGCTGCCGCGTGGTGGCTCCATGGTTTCCCAGCACAAGATCGCTGAGGGCAACAGCCCGATGCCTCGGGACCGCGTGTTCTTCAACTACAACCAGTTTCAATCGGTACCGGGTACAATCGGGCGGGGCAATGTCAGTCGTTTTGTGCCGGGCTTCGAACGCACGCTGAATGATTCGTGGACATCGGTTGAGATGCGGATGCCGTTTGCCGGTACGTTTGACAGCACGCAAACACTGACCGAGTCAGCATCGCTCACCGGGGGTACGGCCACAGAACTCGGCAATCTGGCGTTTGTGTTCAAGCAGCTGCTGTACAGCGGTGAATCGCTGGGACTGTCCGCCGGAACGTCCCTGGAACTGCCGACAGCGGACGACACTGAAATCAGCACATCCGCCTTCACGATCACTCGAAGTGCCCAAAGTGTCACCGTCGCCCCCTATGTCGGCTTCGTGTCTGCGCC
This sequence comes from Planctomycetota bacterium, assembly GCA_046074585.1. Taxonomy (GTDB): domain Bacteria; phylum Planctomycetota; class Planctomycetia; order Planctomycetales; family Planctomycetaceae; genus SXXK01. The sequence goes on from JBJTOM010000562.1 coordinate 3,914, forward strand.
AACAGATCGACTGTTTTTCCAGGGTTTTTGTCAGGTGCAGTTCGATACCAATGGGGAGTCCGTGGAGATTCGGGACCGATTTCGTCAGGAATCCGTCAGTGGCCGGCTGCAGGAAGCAGCGATGCTCTACACCGACCTGCAAAGCGGATACTGGCTTTACCGAGCCGATGCAGACTCCGCGCCGTCATCCCTGACCGGCCTCGCAGCGCTCCTTGAACTGCACCTGAATCAGACGCTTCAGGGCACCGATGCCGTCCAGGCAGACCTCAACGGAGTCCCTCTGGCATTCGGAACCGCGGGAAGCAACTATGGGATGGCCAATATCACGTCCGGTGTCACTGCCGAATTCAACCGGCAGACAAACCTGACTATGGCTGTGGTGCTCCCGGTGACAACCGGGGATCGGGTGTTTGATTCAGAATTTCATGTAGGCTTGAACCATGCCTTTGGCAGCGGTGGAATGTTCCGCCAGCCGACTCAGCGACGCAGATAAAAGATGGGGCGGTTGACATGAAAGTAGAGTTGCTGCCGTCCACCTTTGGCGGACCTTCAGTCATGCAGTTCTGCATGTCGCTGCTCATCAATGACAAGGTGGCGCTGGATGCCGGGACACTGGGCTTTCTTTGGCCGGTGGACCGCCAGCGACAAGTGCAGCATGTGTTTCTGTCGCACAGTCACGCCGATCATATTGCTTCACTGCCGATGTTTCTGGACAACGTCTACGAGCCGATCGAGTCGTGCCCGCAGATCTATGCCGGTCCTGAGACGCTGGACTGTCTGCGAAAGTACATCTTCAACGACACCTACTGGCCCGATTTCATTCGTCTGTCCGCTGAAGAGAATCCGTTTCTGACGCTCTGCGAACTGACCTCAGAAACCCCGGTTGGCCTGCCCTGCGGAATCACCGTCACTCCTGTGCTGCTGCACCACACCATCCCCACATTTGGCTTTATCGTCGAAGATTCCACTGTCACGGTGGCGTTTGTTTCAGATACGGGGCCCACCGAACAAATCTGGAAACTGCTGCGACTTCGGCCACGACTGGCAGCCGTGTTTCTGGAGTGCAGCTTCCCAAACAAACTCGAGTGGCTGGCGGGGAAGTCCGGTCACCTCTGTCCACGACTGTTCGCCGCGGAACTGCAGAAATTTGACAGCAGCGTGCCGCTGCTGGTGTATCATCTCAAGCCGGCCTTCCAGGAGCAGATTGCAAGGGAACTGGAAGCACTCCAGCGCCCCGGACTGCAGCTGGCGGTTTCCGGCCATGCGTATGAGTTCCGTGCGTGAAAATAAGAAAAACAGGCAATTTAGATTGAATTCTGCCTCCGTTGTGTTCCGGCCAAATTCAGGAATGTCGATCGCTTTCGTGTTTTTCGATGCGGAACCCCGAAATAGAGATCGTCGCAAGCCGACCGGAATTTATGATTCTCCGCCAGTTGCCGAAATTCACTTCGATTCTCGCCTGCTACGCCAATGCCTATTCTGGCCCGCGAACCTGATTTATACCCGAACGACCTTTTGTCGGCATCGATTGTCACGCCCGAGGACGAATCGTGGTTTGCCATGTACACCATGGCCCGACGTGAAAAAGAGCTGATGCGGCAATTGCGGCAGCAGAAGATCGCGCACTACGGGCCACTCGTGGCCAATCGGTCCCGCTCCCCGTCTGGCCGAATCCGCACCAGCTGGATGCCGCTCTTTTCCGGCTACGTGTTTGTCAGGGGTGATGAAGTTCAGCGGCATGATGCGGTGTCAACCGGCTGCATCTCCCGCTGTCTGCGTGTGACCGAGCCTGAACTGCTTGTGGTTGACCTGCAGCGTATTCGCCTGCTTTTGGAAAAGGGCCAGGACATTAACCCTGAACCGCGCCCCGTTGTGGGGCGAACGGCGGTGATTCGTCGGGGAGCGATGACCGGGTTGAGGGGTACTGTGACGAAAGTGCAGTCCGGCCACCGGCTGACGGTGATCGTCAACTTTATGCAGCAGGGCGCCTCCATGTTGATTGACGAAGCTGACGTGGAACTTGTGGATTGACATTCAGCCAGCCCGCAGCTCAGGCATAATCGTCAGGGTCGCTCCAATTTATCGGATCGATTCAAGCGGGCTTACCCGCAGTGTCGATGTTTTCGATCAGGTGGCGTGTCGAAAGACGCTCGTGGCCGGCTCCCGTCTTCCAGGCGGTGGACAGGGAGCGGAGGACAACTGGGGGGACCAGTCGGTCGGGCACCTGGAGTGGCATCATGTTCAGACAATCATTGACTCTGGCGACAATTCTGGCTCTGGCGGGCACAGCGTTCGGTACTCAGGATTCCTCCTTCCAGAGACCATCCGGCAGCACGGTTTCCCCAAAGGCGATGCCTTCCGCCGCGGTGCGAACGAAGTCAACGAAAGCGTATTTCCCCGCAAAGGGAAAGGATGCAGCGAAGGGAGCGGCAACGGACGATCTGCAGCCTCAGGCGGAGGCGACGCCTGAGACTCGGGTGACGCCCGCCAGCAGGCTGAAGCCATCGAAGCCATCAGCAGCCGCGAAGCTTCCGGTGGCTTCCGTTTCGCCGACGAAACCTGCCGGCTCGGCCTCCCGAGCTGTGCATACAGAGACACCCGGGCGGAAGACGAACGTCATCGCTCCGGCGGCGTTTGCCGATCGCGAGGAAGAGGACTTTGAAGCCTATCTTGAAGACTCAGTGCCGCAGGAGCGACCTGCAGAGCGTCCCCGCGTGACGGCCGGGCGCACGATGAGTCGTCCACTGCGCACGTTGGTGCCAGCGGTTGACGGACAATCCTCTATGGGGGGCAGCGAGTTACCGATTGCGGTCAGGCCAAAGACAGCGGGGGCAGCGGTTCCCGTGCTGCCAGCTGAGGCACCTGAGGGCAGTCAGACCCCGACCGTCAGCATGGAATGGGTCAGTCGCGGCGAGTTTCAGGCGGGGCGGGAAACAGTACTGGAACTGAGGATTCGCAACTGCGGTCGCTCCACCGTGGCAGGGGTAACTGCCGAAGTGGTCGCTCCGGTCACCTGCGATTTCTCCGAAATCGCTCCCGAGCCTGACTCACGCAGTGAGCGGATGACATGGTCACTTGGCGAACTCAAGCCCGCTGAAACGCGGAGCATCGTTTTTCATTTCACACCTCAGCAACCCGGCGACGTCCGCATGACGGCGGCCGTGCAGCTGACGGGAACCGCAGGGTTTTCCTTTAGTGTCCTCGAACCGAAGCTGGAACTTGCGATCGATGGCCCGGAGACTGCTGAAGTGGGGCAGTCCGCCGGTTTTCTGATGCGCGTCAGCAATCCGGGAACCGGAACGGCGGAGAACGTCGTGATCCGGGCAAAGATTCCTGGTGGTCTTGAACATAAGTCAGGAGACACACTGCAGATCGACGTCGGAACACTCAATCCCGGTGAATCACGTCAGGCCCAGCTGAACCTGTCCGCCCAGCGTGGGGGAACGTTTGAGATTGAAGTCCGGGCGGAGGCCGAAGGCGGATTGATGCAGACGGCAACGGCCGAATTCAGCGTTTCCGAACCAAATCTGCTGGTTGCCATTGAAGGGCCTGCGCAGGAAATGACAGGTCACAGCAGCGACTACCGCCTGCAGATCTCCAATTCAGGCAAAGTCCCGTCGGTGAATGTCCGAGCCCGCTACAGGGTACCGGAGGGATTTGAGTTTGTTTCGGCCAACCGCGGTGGTCGCTTCTCGCAGAAGGACGCGTCCGTGGAGTGGTTCGTGGGGACGCTGCGTCCGGAGGAGACCAGTGCATTCCAGGTGTCGCTTAAGGCTATTCGCACCGGGAACGTAACGCATCAGGCGGGAGTAGTGTCCGAGCATGGGAAGGTGACCATGTGCGAGCACAGTACGTCCGTACGTGGTATCGCGGTGCTGGAACTGCAGGTGGTCGGTGCTGAGGAACGTCTGAGTGCCGGGAAGGACTGCGTGCGACGCATCCGCATCAGTAACTCGGGCAGTGAAGTCGCCCGCGCCGTGGGCGTCTCCTGTGAACTTCCTTCGAGCCTGGAGCTGGCGGACGTCAGCGGTCCCAGCGAGTACATTGCCGAGAACGGGGTGCTGGTGTTCCGATCACTTCCGGAAATTGCTGCTGGCAGCACAGAAGTGTACGAGTTAAGGCTGAAGTGTCTGCGTCCTGGCAATCATCGCCTGCGGCTGCGAGTCGCCAGTCCCTCGATTTCTGAACCATTGATTGGCGAAGAGACGATCTCGGTCTCAGAGTAAATCCTGAGTCAGTATTTTACATCGGGGCGGGACGGACGGCGAAACACTGTGTTTGAAAATGCTTCCAGATGCTGGAACGTATCGCAGAACGTAGTGTAGCGGATCATTTGACGAATGTCGGCGGTCAGAGCCTGACCGCCGGCAACCAGTGCACAGTCTGCCACTGAAGCCGTATCGAACAGCATATTGAAGCCGGCAATGAACTTGTCAGGATCACGAATTGAAGAAACGCTGACCCACATGAGTGATGGGCGATCGACTTCGATGGCGCGGCGGAGAGTGTCCATGGGGAGCATATGCCCCAGCGAAACTGCTCGCCAGCCACAGTCCCTGAGCACCAGTTCAGCCATGTTCACAGCGAGGGTGTAAGGGTCGCCGTCAAGGGTAGCTCCCAGTGCCAGAGGACCTGTTTCGGGGCCGGCGCCGACGGCCCGGCGAAGTTCGTGCAGCACCCGATTGCAGGTCTCACACGCTCGACGTTCCTGATAAATCTCGATGTCACCACAGCGCCACAGATCGCCGATTTCGTGGAAGACAGGAGCGATCACCTGATCGAAGATTTTCGAGACGCTGACGCCGGCGAGAAACAGGTCGAGGATGATTCGTCGTGAGGCCGATTCGTCTCCGCTGCTCATTGCGCGGAGAAAATCGGGCCGTGCCGCCGCTTCGGATGGAGTTTGCACTCCGGTACCGGGCGGGAGTCCGAGAACTTCGGGATGGGCCATCGCCATCCGTTCTTCCCGAATGTATCGCAGCACGGAATCGAGAGCCAGGCGACGATGACCACCGCCCGTCTTCGAGGCCTGGATCAGACCTTTGTCGACCCAGCGCTTCAGGGAGGATTCGCTGACTCCGATCGCAACCGCGACTTCTCTTGGCGAAAAGAACTGGCTCACAATCGTCACCCACAAAAACCGGACCGAATTTCCCAGCGAAATCGTGCCTCTGAAAAAACTGTCGCTGGATTATGCGTTTTAGGCACATCGGCCAGTCTGTCCAAACTCCGGTGCGACAAATCGTTCGTTTTTTGGGGGTTGCTGAATTCTGCGGTGCCAAAAATGCGTGTATTTTCCACTACTCTTCATCGGAATGCGGTCGGGGAATGCCATCCACGGAGGTCAGGTAGGCCATTAATGCGAGGATTTCGTCTTTGGTGAGTGGTTCAAGCGTGGCCTCGGGCATGTTTGACAGCGGCTGATTGCGGATGAGTTCCACGTTTTTTCGAGGAAATTCGCGGCGTTCCCCGGTACTGCTGACGATGGCAAAGAGTTCGTTTGGGGCGGCCTGAAGGAGTCCGGAGACCTGCGTACCGTCCGTGAGCTGGACGGTTACGACCGGGTATTCCTCATGGAGTTCCTGGGAGGGGTAGAGCAGTGACTGGAGGATTTCTTCCTTCTGGCGGCGCCAGCCGAGCGAGGTGAGGTCGGGACCGGGCGCGGGGCCCGAGGAACTTCGCTGATGGCATTTGCGGCAGCCGGCCTTGTCGTAGACGGCAGCACCGTCGCGAACGAGTTGTGCGGAGGGGTGCTGGTTAAGCACATCCGGGAGCAGGCTGGTGAGGGACCATTTTCGTCCCGGGGGGTCCACGGGGAGGGTTGGGGGAGCCGCATCGGGGTATTCCTGCTGAAACCAGGTCTGATACTGGCTGAGCGTCCAGGGGTCTGAGCCGGCGACGGGATGGGTGGTCCAGTGCTGGAGGAGTGCAGTGGCGTGCTGGTGCTGTTCGGGCGGCAGACGAAGGCCGTTGAGTATGACCTGACGGACCCACTGAGATTTGTTGGCACGGATGCGATAGCGTTTGAGTGCGCGGAGGACGGAGACGGCATCTTCACCACGGACGACAGTGAGGGAGCGGACCATGAGTCTCCAGTCATGCAGTTCGGCGGGCTGCTGCATCGCTGCCTGACTGATGGCAAAGGCGGCCTGACTGCGTCGCTCGGGTTCGTTCTCGAACACGGAGCGGACATGCTGCAGGGCGTTGTCGTCCTTTGCGAGTGCCAGTGTGCGGAGAATGTTGCGGCAGGTGCTGCGGCTGGCTTCGGCGAGATCGGTACTGAGTTCCAGATCGATCATGATCAGTCGAACACAGGCGGCGGCATCGGGCTGTGAGGCGATCAGTGCGGACGCTTCGTCCCGGAGTCGCTGATCGCGGTTTTCGTCGCCGACAGTCGCCAGGACGGGGGTGCAGCAGAGCAGCGAGAGGCAGACGGCAGAGAAGATGGAGCACCGCAGCATGGGGGCGTCCCGGGCAGAAGGCGTGGGTGGCTTTGCAAACAGGCAGCAGAATGGAAGAATACGAGATTTCTGGAGGACTGCACCCCTGTTTCCGTGGAAACTGCGAGATGACGCTGATTTTTTCTGACACACGCTTTCTGGATCATCAG
>JBJTOM010000563.1:0-4909 GCA_046074585.1 Planctomycetota bacterium
GGAGACTCTCGACTTTCTTCATGCTCCAGCGGTCTCCTCTCCACTTTCTACTCTCTCACTCGCACGCCCCAGCCTCGCCCTGGGATGACGAAACGGTGTGAAGAACATCGGAAGTCGTCGTTCGCACCCCGCCCCTCGTCACAGGGCGTGCAGTGGATGTCATCCCCCGGTAACGCGCTGCTGAGCCGCCGGACGGCAGTCCGCGGGCAACGCCCCTGCCGCGGCAGGCATGTGTCACTGAGCCGAAAGGAAGAGTCGCCAACGAGGACCAGAAGCTCAGCCCCGCTCCGTAGCGCTGGCCATCCGTCTCAGGAGTCTCATCGGTCCCATTTGTCCCGTCTGTCCCGTCTGTCCCATGACGCAAAGGCAATCACCGAGCCGCGCCCGTGAGGAAGCGGGCCCCCCCCACGACCGGGCTGCGCTCCGAAGTGAGAAGCGAGAAGTGAGAAGTGAGAAGTGAGAAGTAGCGAGGGCAGGATGGTAAGAGCGTAGACAGTGGAGAGGAGACCGCAGGAGAATGCAGAAAGTCGAGAGTCTCCTTTCTCTATTCTCCAGTTCTCTTTTTTGACGGCGTGTGCCGTCAAAAAATTGCCGAGCCGGCCACCGGCACCGGGAAGGATCGTCACCAGGATTGAGAAGTTCTGGTTGCTGGTGGACACAAAGACTTGAGGTCCTGTGTTCCACTGGCCAACTGCGAGAGTCTGACCGGCTTCGCAGTTTGAATCCTTCACGGTGCCGGGGGTCGGGCAGTGTCCCTGCTGCCTAAGGGATGACATCGCGGGGGACGTCGTCCTTCTGTGCCCCCGGGGCAGGCTGGGGTGCTGAGGACTCAGGAGGGGCAGGGACGGGTTCCGGGGCGGTTTCGGTGTTTGAAGTGGCTTTCTGAGGATCCCGTTCGACAGTACCGACGGGCGCTGGCGAGGCAAATTCTCGTGGTTCAGCATGCACGTGGTTGTTGGGTCGGGCGTGTGTTCGTGCGAGCGATCGCAGTCGGGCATCCTGCATGGCATCGGCATTCCAGCTGCCTTCGGCCAGCTGAACTCCATTGACATCCAGCAGATTTCCGGTGGACAGATTCAGAGCAGTGATGGCTTTGTTGTAGTTGATGACCTGGCGGTAGTAGGCGGCTTCAGCTTCAGCGAGGCTGGCCTGAGCACGGAGTACGAGGTCGAGTGTTGTGGTGCCGACTTCACGTTCGGCTTCCAGAAGTTCCACGCGTTTCTCGGCGGCCAGCACGCGATTGAAATTGGATTCTGCCGCGGACCATGCTGCGGCCACATCCTGGATGGCGGTGGCAATGTCGTGGGCGATGCTGCGTTCCTGAGCCGCAAGGATGGCATTTCCGCGCGCCAGCTGCAGTTCGTAGTTGCGGGCCTGACTGCGCGGCTGACGCAGACCGATGGGGATTGACATTTCAAGTCCCATCGACCACGTATCCAGATCCTGCCCTGTCATCGACCCATAGCCACTGCTGCCATTCCCGGAAATCAACTGGTCACCAAACCCATTGACGGCGTAGGAGCCGACAGCGTCAAGCTGGGGTCGAACCAGACTGCGAGCGGCGTCCAGCTGCAGCTGCAGACTGCGGATCTGCCACTTCTGCCGCCGCAGTTCCGTCCTTTTGACAAGGCCGTCGGTGAGGCAGGCTTCCCAGTCCGCATGGAACTCAGCCTTCACAGGTTCGGTGACAGGTCGGAGCACTGTACCGTCATTCATGGGCAGGGCGATGAGCCGTCTCAGGGAGCTTTCGGTGTTGTAGACGGCGTTCAGCGCCAGTTCCAGCTGGGCCCGGGTTTCGTAAAAGCGATCGCGGGCCTGAAGTTCATCGGCCAGTTTGAGCGTGCCCACTTCAACCTTGGTACGTGCTTCGCGCCAGGTCTGGAATGCGCTTTGGTGCGTGGCCACGGTGGTGTCATAGATTCTGTAGGCGAGATACAGATCCCAATAGGCATTCTCGATGTCCCGCAACCCGTTGCGAACAGCGATCTCGAAGTCAGCCAGCGTGATATCCTGGTTGATTCGGGCAATCACCACACCCTGACTCACACCGGCGATGGCACCGAAGCCAGGGCGGACCGGACCGGCGACGCGAGTGAACTCGGTGCCGGCTCCTGCCAGCAGTGGTTGGCGCACCTGCGCTCCCAGTGAACCGGAGTAGGACGACGGAAATTGCGGCGAGCCGAAGGCGCTGCCAAGATAATCCCAGGAATGAAAGACTCCCACCGAGCCACCGCTGGCGAGGGCCTTATCGATTCCGGTCCGAAACGCCGCCGTTTCGCTCCCAATGGAGAACGGCGCCGACTGATGCGTCATCCGGCGATCGCGGCCCCAGCCCATCGAGGTTGACCAGCGGGCATCGAAGTCGGACAGGGCTGCTTCCAGACCACGACGTCCGAAGAGGACCCCGGTCTCCTGGATGGCGGAGTCGTAAACGGTGGAAACGCCTTCCGGACCTGCCAGAACACGAGCGGCACCGGCGCCTCCAAGAGCACTCGTTTCCACAATCTGATTGCGGGACAGCGCCGTGAGAACAGCCTCTTCCAGTGTGAATTCCCGCACATCGTCATCGATCCGCCGATCAAGACTGCGCGGAGCATCTGTGCTGCGCACGGCTTCGGTGGTTGGGCCATCCACCAGCGGATGTTCAATGGCCGTGTTGTGAGCCTTAAAGTAGTACAGCGGCTTTTCACCATCAATATACTGCAGATCCGAAAGACCCGGTTTCGCGGTGGCTGAACACCCGGTTTGGGTGACCGGCAGCGTCAGTGGCAGTGCCAGCGACAGTGCGGCCAGTCCCCGAATTCCATTTGCCAGACGAATCATGGAACGTCCCTGTCAGCTTGCAATCCACAGGCTCTGCAATCGTTTCAACGCCTGGATCTGTTATCGTCGATTCCTTCGGAATGCCTTGAATATTCGGAGAGGGGGCCGTATTCGGTATAAGGCTTTCCAAGCATTTTTCTGATAAACACAACCTCGCCTGCGTCGTTCCCCTCAATTGCGTGACCGGCAAACTGCAGGGCGTATCCGGCAAAAAAACAGGAGACCGCCCAATACCACTCAAGTCCGCGCACCAGCAGGATTACGGGCACAACGAATGTCAGTGGGACTCCCACTGCATGCAGCCCCTGATTCCAGCGATTGCGGTGACGGGGCAGATAATTCTGCAGAAAACGCCTGATCATCGGGAGTTCCTGGCTTTGTCGTTGAGGGCGGGAATGTAACCGCTTGAATCTTCCCCTCCCCACGACCTGAACAAGGAAATTCTTTCCCAAAAACGCCGAAATCGCCGAAATTCGCTCGATCAGGGCTTGAGAACCAACCCTCGCCGCGGGAAGAATAGGAACATGCACTGTACCCGCAGTCAATCCAAACAACTCCTGCCAATGATGCTTGCCGTCATTCTGGCTGTGATTGCGCTCGGCGGTCGGCCCCTGCACCTGCTTGAACACAGTTGCCCGCCACAAGGCTCAGCGGTCGGTGCCTGTGGCTGCGTTCATCATGCCCGCGCGACGAACCACTGCGTCCCGCAGCAAACTGCCGACCACAAATCCTCACCGCCCCGGAACGGTGATCACGACCCTGACCACTGCGACATCTGTCTGACCTTTTTACTGCAGAGCCTTCCAGACTCACCGCCACCTGCCGAGCAGGTTGTGCCCATCGAGGTTCGGCGAATCCTGCCGAATGACAGATTGCTGGGCGGTCCGTTCTGGATTGCCGCCACGGCCCGTGGCCCTCCCGGTCACTGAAGCGACTCCCGGCCCCTTTGCGCGCTGGCCCTTTTCTGTCGTCCTGCCCGTTCCCCCCGCTGCAAGCCTGCAGCGTGCGGATCCTTCAGGTCACCACGTCTCGCTTCACACATTTGGAAAATTCCATGTCCATTCGGCATTCTCGCCGCATTCGCGGCTTCACGCTTATTGAACTGCTTGTTGTGATTGCCATCATCGCTGTGCTTGTCGCTCTGCTCCTTCCTGCTGTCCAGCAGGCCCGTGAAGCGGCCCGGCGCACGCAGTGCAAAAACAACCTCAAACAGATTGGGATCGCACTCCACAGCTACCATGAAATTCACAAGGCCTTCCCATCGGGCTGGATCGGTGTGAACACCTTCGGTCTGCCCAGTGCCCATGACGGTGGCAGTGGTGCTGGCTGGGCTGCCATGATCCTGCCAATGCTGGAACAGCAGAATCTGTGGCAGCAGTTCCGTTCCAGTCTGTATCTCACCGATCCTGCCAATGCCGCCTTTCTCTCCACGCAGCTGCCCATGTATCGCTGCCCGTCCGATCCCCAGCCTCCCTACTTCGACCTCAGTGAAGAAGGCGGTACAGCGGTCCTGGCCAGGCTCCCGGTGGCCAATTACATTGGTGTCTTCGGCACGGAAGATCTTCACGGCTGCGAGTACGATCCTGGAATCGCGCCTGTCAGCCCGAGTGGTCAATGCATGGGCGACGGCATCTTCTTCCACAACAGCCGCGTGCGGATCGCTGATATCACGGACGGCACCAGCAACACGCTCATGGCTGGTGAACGTCGCACGGACCGGCTGCTCAGCTGGTACTCCACCTGGCCGGGTATGATTGCCGAAGGCGAAGAAGCGTTTCAGCGGATTCTGGGAGTGGCTGACCACCCACCGAATGATCCGCACCTGCACTTTGACGACTTCAGCAGTCCGCATACCGGCGGGGCACAGTTTGTCCTTGGCGACGGTTCCGTACGCTTCATCTCTTCAAGCATTGACGAAGGCATCTACGGTGGACTGGCCACCATCTCGGGCGGCGAAGTCCCCCGTGAATTTTAATGGTATGCAGCAACTGCTGACTTTCCCTCTGATTTCTGCTCGACGTACACTCTGTGCTTGGCCGGCGCCCCCGGGATGCCGGCCACGCTGTCGTTTCCGCTGTCCCGCAAG